>JANYFB010000132.1 GCA_025362955.1 Akkermansiaceae bacterium | reverse complement strand
GGAAGCTCGAATTCAAACTGGAGCGTTACCCGCCGTTGGATGGAGCGTCTTGTTAGCCCATTGTTGCTCTCTGTTACGCCACCAGCGCAACCCGATCCCCAAGCCACTCAGCACGAGAGCAAAAATCACCATGAAAATCGGCAATGACCAATGATGCGAGAAATAGTCAATGCGTGATTGGTGCGGAGAGGTCTTGAGATAGCGAATCGGAATGGTATCCCCAACTTCAAACTCCCGCCCATCGCCTGTCGATGATCGATCAGTGAACTTCTCGCCCGTGGCATTCTCGTAAGTGTATACTGGAGTGCGGCTCACATGACCCTCGTCGTTCTTCCGCTCGACAATCTCCGTGACCACCGCGCTCGTCTGAATGCTGCTGGCAAGGAAGTAGGTTGAATAGACCGACGAACCAATCGCTGTCAGGAGAAATACGCCTGCTCCGATCAAGCACAAAATCCAGGGTATTGGTGAGACCGGGCGTCCGGTTCTAAAAGTCGCTCCCAATGACATTCCCTTCGTGATGCCGAACATGAAGCCAATCGCCATGCCGCCGAGGAGCGTTGCAACAAAGGCAATTACGAGCATGAGGGTGGTGTCCATTTTCTTAGGCTAACAGTATTATTCGTAGCAACTCTGGAAGTGATATCCACCGGGGAACTGCCTGTCATATCTTGCCGTCATTCCTTGATTTGACAAGGAATTTCCGGGAGGAAGGTGCGTATATCAGGCTTGGCGGGGGCTTGCCTTTGCGGGCGAGATGCCAAGCTTGATATCACTTCACGAAAAAGCGGAGACTTTCGAGAATCTGGCAGGCTCCCATGGCCTCGACAGGGGCACGAGGAGGCGGCCGCGGCGCTTGGCTTGCGTAGCCGGAAGCGGCTCGCTAGATTCCGGGGCATGACAGATTGGGACGAGCGCTATCGGACGGGGGATACTCCTTGGGAAAAGGGCGGGTCGGCGCCGCCGTTGTTGGAATTATTGGAGAGGGCGGGGGTGGAATGTTTCGGGGCGGGGCCGGTGCTGGTGCCCGGATGCGGGCTGGGGCACGATGTCAGAGCGCTGGCGGAACGCGGTGTGACGGTGGTGGGCTTGGATTTGTCTGAGTTGGCAATCGAGCGGGCTCGGGCGTTTCAGGTGGCAGGCGGCGAGAGTTACGAGCCGGGGGATTTCCTCGATCCGGCATGGCGGGTGGGGCGGAGTTTCACTGCGGTTTGGGAGCATACGTGTTTTTGCGCGATTGATCCGAAGCGGCGGGGGTGTTATGCGGCGGGGGCGGCGGGTTTGCTGGGTGAGGGGGGAATGCTGACGGGGGTGTTTTTCCTCACGCCGCACGATCCGGGGGAGGAGAGGCCGGGGCCGCCATTTGGGACCACGGTGGAGGAGCTGGACTCCTGGTTTTCCCCATGGTTCGAACGGGTGGAAGGGTGGGTACCCCAGCGGGCTTACCCCGGACGCAAGGGGCGGGAGTGGGTGGGACTATTTCGTAAGCGGGCTCAGGCCGGGGTTGCAGGAATGGCAGGAAGCCGATAGCTTGCTCGCGAACCAACGTGATGAAGTTTCCATTGATTTTCCCGATAGTGGCGCTGCTGCCATGGGGTGCCTTTGCCGAAGAGGGGCGCCCGTATGTGAATGACCTGAAAGCCCCGGAAAGCCGGAAGGACTTGGAGGCGATCCAAAAAGCGCTGGGCCTGGCACTGCCCAAGGCGCGAGCGGCGACGGTGTGCATCGAGATCAAGGAGGGCTCGGGAAGTGGCGTGATCGTTTCCGCAGACGGCTTGGTTCTAACGGCAGCGCATGTGGCGGTGGGGGTGAAGAAAAAAGTGACAGTGATTCTGGAGGACGGCACGCGGCTGAAGGCGGAGACACTGGGCTTGGTGGCGGACAAGGACGCGGCGATGGTGCGGATTCTGGAGCCAGGCACCTATCCGTTTGTGGAAATCGACCGGGCGGAAACGACGCGGCTCGGGGATTGGGTTTTCGCGTTGGGGCACTCCGGCGGCTTCGACAAGGAGCGGGGATCAGTCGTGAGGCTGGGACGCTTGGTGAGGATCGCAAGCGCGACGTTTCAATCCGACTGCATGTTGATCGGCGGGGATTCGGGCGGACCTTTATTTAATCTAGCTGGAAAATTGGTAGGCATTCATTCGCGGGTGGGGCAACAACTCCAAGTCAACATGCATGTGCCGATGACGGAGTATGTTTCTAACTGGGACGGACTCATGAAGGGAGAATTCATCGGTGAGGGGCCATTTGCCCAGAAGCCGGCGAAGGGAAATGGATTTCTCGGACTGGCGACGGAGCCCCGTCAAGGTGGCGGCCTGCGTGTGATGAAGGTGGGGAGCAAAAGCCCGGCGGAGGAGGCAGGCATCAAGGAGGGGGATATCATTTTGAAAATGAACGGAGTGGCCCTGGAAAATCGGGAGCAGATGCAAGGGCTGCTCAAAGAGATGGCGGCGGGCGATGGGCTGACGCTTGAGACAGAACGTGACGGAAAAGCCAAAACCCTAACACTCGAACTCGGTGAACGCTAACAGGATTCTAACTATCATTTCCGCCGGGCTGCTGCTTCCGGCGACTGCGCAACAGAGCTTGGAATCCGCCTATCGCACGACGGGTACGGCGGTGGTGGCAGCGTTCGAGACACAGCGGCAGGTTTTACAAACATCGAGCGCGGTGATTTTGGACGGGCGGAAAGAGATCGCGTACGGAGTGGTGATTTCCGCTGACGGGTATATTCTAACTAAGGCGAGTGAAGTCGCAGGCATTACCGGTCTGGCGGTGACGGTGGATCAAACGACTTACCGAGAAGTGAAGGTGCTGATCGTGGACCCGACGTGGGATGTGGCACTTTTAAAAGTAGAGGCGAGCGGACTGGTGCCGGTGGTTTACGCGCCGACGAGCGCGGTGCCGCAGGGGACATGGGTGGTGGCGAACGGTGCGACGACCCGCACGGGAAGGCGTTTGTTAGCGGGGATCGTTAGTGCAAAGATCCGTGAAATCCCGGCAACAGGAGGAGCCGCCCTCGGGGTGATTCTGAATGCGAAGTCCAAGCTGCTGGAAATCGACGCGGTGAATGAAAAAAGCGGGGCGAAGGAAGCTGGCCTGCAGAAGGGTGACGTAATATTATCACTTGATGGTAAGAAGGTGACCAAGATTGAGGAGATCGGGGCGATCCTGAAAGATCGCAAGGCGGGCAGCACAATCAAATTGATCTATCGAAGGAAGACTGACGAGGTAACTGTGGATGTTAGATTAGCAGCACGCGGGGAAATGTTTACGGATCAAATGAATCGGAATGACCAGATGAGTGGCGATTTTTCCCCCCACCGGAGTGGCTTTCCACGGGTGATGCAGCACGACATCCTGGGCAGCAGAACGGTGGAAGGCGGGCCTTTGCTGGATCTCGATGGGCGCTGCCTCGGGATGAACATCGCGCGGGCAAACCGGGCGGAGAGTTTCGCGATCCCGGTGGAAGATCTCAAGGAGCTGGCAGCACGCTTGATGAAGCAGGCGGGGAAATAACAGTTAGCGTTGGATTTCGCGGTGGCGTTTGAAAGTAGCAAGGGTCCGATCTCGCTCGGTCTTGTGATCGACACAGGGGAGCGGATAATCCGGGGCGAGTGGTCGTCCGTCCAAGGGTGGTTCGAGAAAACGAGTGGGATGAATTGCCGCAAGTTCGGGAATCCAGCGCTTGATATAAATTCCATCTGGATCGTAGCGGGCCGTTTGGGACCATGGGTTTTGGATCCGGAAATAGGGTGCGGCGTCCGCTCCAGTGCCAGCGGACCACTGCCAGCCGCCGTTGTTCGACGCGATTTCACCATCGACGAGATTTTGCATGAACCAAGATTCTCCCAGTCTCCAGTCGAGGTGGAGGTCTTTTGTTAGAAACATGGCCGTGATCATGCGAAGACGGTTGTGCATGAATCCCGTGGCCTTGAGCTCTCGCATCCCGGCATCGACCATGGGAAATCCGGTGCGACCGTGTTTCCATGCTTCGAACAATTCGCCCGGTTCGTTCCAAGGGAGGCCGCGCATTTCCAGATTGAATTCCTCGTTCAGCACGTTCGGAAAATGATGGAGGATGGCGAAGTAGAATTCCCGCCAGGCTAGTTCCTTGATGAACACATCCACCCCGGCTCTGCCTGCTAGATCGGTTGCAGCTCGGGCCTTGATTGCCTCCGCGTAAACGGTGCGGATCGAAACAAGGCCGAACCGAAGATCTTGGGAAATTCGGGAGGTGCCGTTTTCCGCCGGGAAGTCGCGTTTTGCGGAGTAGGTTTGGATTGTTCCAGAGATGGCTTTTTTCAAGCGTTCACGAGCGGCGCGTTCGCCTGACTCAACAATCCGTGCATCGGGAATTTCCCCGCCCCACACTTTCACGGTAGGAAGGGCGAGGGAAGAGATGTGCGAGGGAGTCCGCAACGCCGAAGGTTTTGCGAGCGGAGAAGGTTTCGGCAAGGCAAGCCAGTTTTTGCTGTAAGGCGTGAAAACCCGGTAGGGGAGGTTGCTTTGGTTCAAGGCTTCATCTGGCCCGTGCAAACTGACATCCGCACAGGCGTGGCAATCGACTCCGAGTTCGCTGCAAAGTTTTTGCAGCGCGTCTTCGATGGATTTTCCGAAAGGATCGGGATCGCTATTGAAATATAGCGCCTTCGCGTGGGATTCTAAGATAAGCTGGCGGAGAACTTCCACCGGGTTTCCACGCCGGATAATCAGGCGGCCTCCAAGCGCCGCTAGATTCTTGGCGAGTGATTCCAAGCAACCGCACATAAAATGCTGGCGGTTCGGACCCGTCCAAGAGTGCGACTCAGTCCAATCGCTTAAAATATAGACAGGTAAAACCGGCAGTTCTGATTTCGCCGCGCGGCACAGCGCCGTGTTATCCGCGATCCGCAGATCGCGGCGAAACCAATGAATCACTGAAGCGTTTTTCCCAGACATTTCCCAACTTGTCGCGCTTATTAAATCCCGCAACCGTTGAAAAACCCGAGCTCTTAAAAAACAAACCTCAGAATGCTTCAGCCAAGAGCTTTTCGCCCTTTTTAATCGTGACGGGGCTTAATTTGCCGTCAACCCGTTTTGAACCTTCGATCAGTGCTTTCAATTCGGCGAGGGTTTTCTCAGCGGCAGCAAGAGACTTTTTACCACCTCCAAGCTTCTTGTCAGGGAAGTATTTGGTGAAAGTCGTGCCCGCACGGCTGATGCATAGACGCCATCCTTCGAATGCTGCGCTTTCGTAGGTGAAACGAGTTAGGTTCTTTTTTGATTTCATATTGGTATGGTGGATTGCTCTGTGAGTGTGCAGTGTTTCTGATAGGAATCTAGCCATTTTTTCGAAAATAGTGCCGAAATGGTAAAAATTCGGCCAAAATCGCGGAAAAAAATGCTTTGCAAGCCGCTTGACCCATCCTTTAGTCACGCCCCCGCGGGCAATCGCATCATGCCGTCGGTCCTCTGAGTTGTTTTTTCAAGAGAGCAGCTCGCCCGCAAGAGGGTAACCCGGCAACTAAATAACCATATGTCAGCAGTCAAACTCGCTCGTTTCGAGCTTCCTAACCGCCTCGTTCGTAATGAGGAAACCGCCACCGATACTTACGCCCAGTTCACCGCCGAGCCATTCGAGCGGGGATACGGCCACACCATCGGCAACTCCCTCCGCCGCGTGCTCCTCTCTTCGTTAGAGGGTGCGTCTATCACTTCCGTCCGTATCGCGGGCGTCCAGCACGAATTCTCCAGCCTTCCCGGCGTGGTGGAAGATGTCACCGACATTGTGCTCAACCTCAAGAAGGTGAAATTCTCCCACAATGAAAAGGATCCGCGGATCCTCACGATCAAAGTGGAAAAAGAAGGCGTCGTCACCGCCGGTGACATCTTGGCCGATCACATCTACGACATTGTCAATAAGGAGCAAGTCATCTGCACCCTCGATAAGAAGGTGAAATTCGACTGCGAGTTTGAAGTCCGCGTCGGACGCGGCTTTTCTACCGGGGACGAAAACAAGCGCAAGGACCAGCCGATCGGCGTCATCGCCATCGACTCGATCTTCTCGCCTGTCACCCGCGTGAAATACTCCGTGGAAACGACCCGGGTCGGCCAAATGACCGATTTCGACAAACTGATCCTGGATATCTGGACCGATGGTCGCATCACGCCGCAAGACGCGCTGCTCCAAGCCTCCGCGATTCTCCGTCACCACCTCGATGTGTTCGTCAACTACGACGAAAACGCCGTGGACTTCGAAGAAGCACCGGCCGAGTCCAGCGAAGAGAACGCCGCTCTCAAGAAACTCCTCAACATGTCGGTCAACGAAATCGAACTCTCGGTTCGTGCCGCCAACTGCCTCAACAACGCGAACATCACCTCGGTGGGCCAACTCGCGATGAAATCGGAAGCAGAAATGCTCAAGTATCGCAACTTCGGCAAGAAGTCCCTCAACGAAATCAAGGACAAGCTTGTCGAGCTCGGCCTCGGCCTCGGGATGTCCTTCGAATCTTCATTGCTTTCCGGCCCCGCCGCTGCCTCACGCGGACCGCGCCTCGGTGCGGAAGATGAAGCGCCAGTCGGCCTTGCCGATCTGATCGCTCAAAACCTCGACGACTAACACATTTACATAGAAACGGAAGCAACCGATGAGACATCGCAGCAAAACAGTTAAACTCAAACGCAACGCCTCGCAACGTCGGGCTCTGCTTGCCAATCTGGCATGCAACCTGATCGAGCATGGCCGCATCAAGACCACATTCGGCAAGGCCAAGGCCCTCCGCCCGGTCGCGGAAAAATTGATCACCCTCGCCAAGCGCGACGATCTCCACTCCCGCCGCCTCGCGATCGCCTTCCTTCGCCAGAAGGAAACCGTCCAGAAACTTTTCTCCGAAACGGCCCCCGCTTCGAAGGATCGCCAAGGTGGTTACTGCCGCATCACCAAGCTAGGCGCCCGCATGAGCGACTCAGCACCGATGGCGATCATCGAGTGGGTGGATCGCATCGTCGCTCCTGATGAGGCACCTGCCGAAGAAATTGCTGCCAAGGAAACCGTCGAGACTCCGGCTCCTAAAAAGGCAGCGAAAAAGAAAGCCGCTGAAGAGGTCGTTGAGGTCGCTGGAGAGTGATCTCCTGCTAGAAAACATCCTCAAGCCGCCTGCGCGAAAGTGCAGGCGGTTTTTTTGTTCGTAAATGCTTTTGTTCGTAAGTGCCAGTCTGGGGCGGGACGAAGGCGCACCTGATACCACAAAAGAAAAGCGCGCGTTGGATATCCCCCCGGATCTCTCAACGCGCGCTTTTTTCAGAGCCACTTTGCTTTGCCGGATTCGGTTGATTTCCCCCCGGAGATCAATTGCGAATCGGATTGGCTCGGATTCTTGGCTTAGAATTCTTTGGGGCCGAAGCACCTCAGAACGAGATCAAATTACCTGAAAATCAGGAGATCGGAAGCTTTTTAGGGTCCCGAAAGCGGCCAACTACTCCCATAATCGGCCACAAGCGCCGAAATCGAGGTTGGTAGTCAACTCAGGTTGGAAATTTGGAAAATCAAGAGATGAATCCGGGCTGGAATGGAACCCGGACTGCGGTGATGATAACCACCATCCGCTGTGTCCGACCTTTTCACTACTCCAGCACCTCTGACTAACAAGACGAATCCCGCCGAGCCGTTAGCCGCTCGGATGCGTCCGCGCACCCTCGACGAAGTGGCGGGTCAGCAGCATATTCTCGCACCTGGAAAACTACTGCGACGGGCGATCGAGTCTGATCGGTTTACCTCGCTGATATTTTACGGACCACCCGGGACCGGAAAAACCACCCTTGCCACAGTAATCGCGCGGACCACCGGCTCGCGCTTTGAATCACTCAACGGAGTCGAATCTAACGTCGCAGAAATCCGGGCGAAAATCGACCAAGCCCGCACATGGCGTGACCTACGGGGCGAAACGACCATCCTTTTCATCGACGAGATCCACCGTTTTAACAAAGCCCAGCAAGATGTGCTGCTGCCACACATCGAGCGCGGAATCGTTCGGTTCATCGGCGCGACGACGCATAATCCGTATTTTCACGTTAATTCCCCGCTCGTCTCGCGCTCGCAAATTTTCCAATTGGACCCGGTGCCCGTGGACGACATCATCGGCGTCCTCGAACGCGCACTAACCGATTCCGAGCGAGGCTTGGGAGAATACCGGGTGGTAGCGGCCTCCGAGGCATTGCGCCACCTCTCGGAGAAATCCGACGGCGATGTAAGAAAAGCTTTAAGCGCGCTTGAATTGGCGATTCTGACAACTCCAGATGAGGATGGCGCCATTCATCTAACTCTAGCAGTCGCGGAAGAGTCCATTCAACGCAAGGCCGTGGTTTACGATACGGATGGTGATGCACATCACGATACGATTTCCGCCTTCATCAAGTCCATTCGCGGCTCAGATCCTGACGCTGCGCTCTATTGGTTGGCGAAAATGCTGCACGCCGGTGAAGACCCGAGGTTCATCTCGCGGCGACTTGTTATTTCCGCTTCGGAAGACATCGGTCTAGCGGATTCTAACGCGTTGAGGGTGGCGATGGATGCACACGCGGCTTTCGAATTCATCGGAATGCCCGAGGGCCGTATTCCGCTGGCCCATGCGGCGGTCTATCTGGCGACGGCCCCTAAATCCAACACCGCCTATGCCGCACTGGGGCGGGCGATGGAGGATGTGGAAAACGGCAGGACGCTGGCGGTCCCTGTGCATCTGCGGACGAATACCCGCAAGAAGCTCGCGGCGGCATCGGGGGAATCAGAAGAAGCGATGAAATACCTCTATGCCCACGATTTTGAGGGTGGATACGTTCCGCAGGCCTATTTGCCGGAGGGGAAAATTTACTATCAGCCCGGTGATCAGGGGATGGAAAAACGCATCAAGGAACGCCTCGATTACTGGCGGGGACAAGGCTAGCAGCCTATGGATTCCCAATCAGATTGCGGACGAGAAATTCCGCACGGCGGCGGCTGCCGTAGGGTGTTTCTGCCGCACCGTGGTCGGAGTTCATGATCGGCAAGAATTCAAAATCCTTCCCGGCTTTTTCCAGTGCATTGACCACCTGTGCCGTCGAAGCGGGATCCACGTTGCGGTCGAGCTCACCCACCATCAACAGAAGCTTGCCGGTCAATTTTGAAACCCGCGTGACGTTAGAATTCCGCTCATAGCTCTCGTCCACCGGCCAGCCCATCCAAGCTTCGTTCCACCAGATTTTATCCATCCGGTTATCGTGGCAGCCGCAATCCGCCACGCCGACCTTATAGAAATCGCCGTGGTCCAGAAGTCCCGCGAGGGCGTTCTGGCCACCCGCGCTTCCGCCATAGATACCCACGCGGGAAAGATCCATCCACGGGCGGCTTGCAGCGGCGGACTTGATCCATGGAATACGGTCGGGGAAACCACTGTCAGCTAGATTTTTCCAACAGACATCGTGAAACGCCTTGCTGCGCCAGTTGGTCCCCATGCCGTCGATGCTGACGACGATGAAGCCCATCTCCGCCATGGTGTTTTTCCCCGACCACGGAAAATACGTCTTTGGCACGAAATGATCCTGTGGCCCGGCATAAATATCCTCTAGGATCGGATACTTCTTCGCCGGATCGAAATGGGATGGGCGGATGATGATGCCGTAAATGTCGGTCTTTCCATCGCGTCCTTTGGCGGTGAATCGTTCGGGGGGAGTCCAGCCGGTGGCTAGCAGCGCGTGGTCGTCCGCACGCGCGATTTCAGTGACAAGCTTGCCATCGTCCGCCCGGCGAAGTTCGACGATCGGTGGTTGATCGACTCGCGACCAGGTATCTATCAGATAATTTTTATCCGGTGATAGGTCAATCTGGTGATTGCCGTCGCCTGTTGTGAGGCGGATGAATTTACTGCCGTCGAAGTTTACCCAAGCATAATGTTCATGATAGGGATCCTGATCGGGAACACCCATCATTTTGATGAGCAAGCGGCGCTTTTGATCATCCACTTGAATCACTTCGCGGACATTCCAATTTCCCTGGGTAACAGCATTTTTGATGCTCCCTGAAATTGAATCTATCAGATTAAGATGGTTGTAGCCGTCGCGCTCGGACGCCCAAAGGAATTCACGGGTGGCGGGCAGACGATGGATGAAAAATTTCTGTGAGTAGTCGATGAAGGTGTTGCTAGCATCCTGATAGATCGTCCGAGCCGAGCCGGAGTCGCCGCGCACACCGACGATTCTCATCAGTTGGTGGCCACGCTGATTATAGACGAAGGAAAATTCCGAGGAATCAGTCGCCCAGGCGAGGTCGCTGATTTCCCAAGGGTTCGGGAAAAGCGCGTGGTCGATGGGGATTTCTCGATGACGGCTCACATCGAATAAATGCGGCATTGGTTGGCGGATCTCATCTCCCGGTTTGGCGTAGTTGAGGGTGAGCAGATTCGGCTGGAGTTGGAACTGAGGCGATGATTGGACGATATGGATTTGGCGCTCGACGACTTTTTTTACCCGAGATGCGACGATTTTTTGAGAGTCCGGTGACCATTCGAGCGGGGAAGTGTAGCTATCGTCCTCTGATCCATCGGTGGTTAGAGCAGTGGCCAGATCCCTGCCAACTGGTTTGATGATGAGATTGTGATTTCGAATAAGCGCCTGCCATTTTCCATCAGGAGAGAGATCCTTGGCGGGCTTTCGCGCGGATTTGACTTGCTCCGTGATGATGGCGGTAGCTGGTGCTTCGGGAGCTTCCACGCCTGCTAGCGGTTCGCCATTTTCCGCGACCCCTAGCCAAACGTGTCCCGCATAGGTGTGCTGGACGGAATTTTTACCCGGAGCAATTTTTCCGTAAGTACTACGCTGCCCATGCGGATCGATCCAGAACACTTCGATCTCACCCGGGGTGCCATTTTCAATGGTGAGTTCGGTAGCCACGCCATTGCGACGGGTGCCGCGCATGGCTATCTCAGGAGCAATCAGCGGAGTGGACTCGGGTTTGAAACCGTCGGGTGAAACTTGGTTGTTAGGAATCGAATAGCTCCAAGATTTTCCGAAAGCGCGGAACCGGAAAGTCAGAGGATCAAGAAAGGCCAAACTTTCGACTGGCAGGCGTTTGGGTTCGACAGGCCGGTTCGCCGCCTTACCGAGAGCGTTGCCTAACAAATCATGATCGAAGGCCGGGGATTTTTTTCCGGTAACTGGATCGATGAGGAAAAACCGATACTCGTCACGACCTGTATTCACCCGGTAGGCAAGCAGTTTGTCACCGGACGACCAATAGAAGCGGACTTCGTTTCCTAACAATAGCGACGCTGCGTTTTTCCCATCCACGTCCACGGCGAATAAAGGTGCGGTGAGCAGTGCGAGGAGTAGAGCGGGACTACCAAGGTTGCGGATCATGGATGTTGGATGAGATGAAGGACCGCGCGATCATGCCGTAAAACCGGTGAGGGGACACCTGAAATTCTCAGGAATGGAAAATCGGCCTTGCATCACATGACTGGTCATTATGAAGACGATCACGGCGACCGAGTTCAAGGCGAAGTGTTTGCAATTGTTGGACGAGGTTCAGAGGTCCGGCCAAGACCTAGTGATCTCAAAGCGTGGCAAACCCGTCGCGCGAGTCGTGGCCGAGCGAGAGTCCAAGCCGTGGCTCGCCCTACGGGGCAAGGGCGGCTATGAGGGTGATCCCTTCGAGCCGGTGCTTCAGGAAACAGAAATCGATGCACTGAAATGAACGCAACTCTTGTTTTGGACACTCATATTTGGATCTGGTGGATGCTCGGCGATCCGAATCTGAGCCACGCAGAGCGGGATGCGCTGGATGCGCTTCCTGCGGAAACCCGACCAGTCCTCTGCGATATCAGTTTATGGGAATTTGCGACACTGGTAAATACGGGCCGGGTGGAAATCGAAGGTACGGTGGAGGACTGGCTGCGGGTCGCCGCATCACCCTCGACCGTGAGAATCCAGTCGATCACCCCGGGAATCGTCGCGGAAATGAACCGGCTTCCCGCCACCTTTCATCGCGACCCAGCGGATCGTTTGATCGTCGCAAGCGCCCGCGCCCTCAAACTCCCTCTTGCTACCAAGGATCGGAAAATCCGCAGTTCCAGAATGGTCCCTTTCTGGAATCCCTTAGCCACCGCCAGCGGAAATACCGCCATGTCTTGACGCAGCCCCCAAGCCCGCAAGATGCTGCTCCCGCGATGAACGACACCACCCGCCCCTTTTCCAGTCCACTTGTTGACGGCCCCGACCGCGCGCCGAGCCGCGCCATGCTCTATGCCGTCGGTTTCAAAAAAGAAGATTTCGGCAAGCCGCAGATCGGCATTGCTTCAACTTGGAGCCAGGTCACGCCGTGCAACATCCACATCGACAAGCTCGCCATCGAGTCCTCGAAAGGGGCCGACGCGGCCGGTGGGAAAGGCATCATTTTCAACACCATCACCATCTCCGACGGCATCTCGATGGGCACCGAGGGAATGAAATACTCGCTCGTTTCCCGTGAGGTGATCGCCGACAGCATCGAGACCGTGATGGGCTGCGAGCAGTTCGACGGCCTCGTGGCCATCGGCGGCTGCGACAAGAACATGCCCGGCTGCCTCATCGCCATGGGTCGGATGAACCGCCCAGCGGTTTTCGTTTACGGCGGCACGATCATGCCGGGCTGCGCGAAAATTAAAGGCGAGGAAAAGGACCTCGACGTGGTGTCCGTGTTCGAAGCCGTGGGCAAACACGCGAACGGTGATTTTTCCGACGAGGAGTTAGAGACGGTGGAAAAGTGCGCCATCCCGGGCCCCGGTTCCTGCGGCGGAATGTATACCGCAAACACGATGGCATGCGCGATCGAAGCGCTTGGCATGTCGCTTCCCCACAGCTCCTCGCAAGCCGCCATCTCAGATGACAAGATGCGCGATTGCTTCGATGCGGGCGCGGCGGTGATGAACCTCATTCACCTTGGCATCAAGCCGCGCGATATCATGACGAAGGAGGCTTTTGAAAATGCCATCACCGTGCTCATCGCGCTCGGTGGATCGACCAACGCCTGCCTTCACATCCCGGCGATGGCTCATGCCACCGGCATCGACATTTCCATCGACGACTTCGAGCGCATCGGGAAAAACGTTCCCGTGCTTGCCGACCTCCGGCCGTCCGGCAAATACGCCATGGCGGACCTCGTGAAAATCGGCGGCATGGTCCCGCTGATGAAGATGCTGCTCGATGCTGGCCTGCTCCATGGCGATTGCATGACCGTCACCGGCCGCACCCTCCGGGAAAACCTCGACAAATTCGCCACACCCTATCCCGAAGGCCAGCAGATCATTCGGCCGGTTAGCAATCCATTTAAAAAAGACAGCCACCTGCGCATCCTCTACGGAAATCTAGCAGAAGGCGGGGCGGTGGCGAAAATTTCCGGTAAGGAAGGCGAGCATTTCACCGGCAAGGCCCGCGTTTTCAACTCCGAGAACTGCGCCATGACAGCCATCCTCGCCAAGGAAATCAACAAGGGCGACGTCATCGTCATCCGCATGGAAGGACCGAAGGGCGGGCCGGGGATGCGCGAAATGCTCGGACCCACCAGCGCCATCATGGGCCTCGGCCTCGGCAAGGACGTGGCGCTCATCACCGATGGCCGCTTTTCGGGCGGCAGCCACGGATTCGTCGTCGGCCACATCACTCCGGAAGCCTTCTGCGGCGGCACCATTGGCATTCTGGAGGACGGCGATGAAATCGTCATCGACGCCGTTTCTAACCGCATCGACGTGAAGATCTCCGACGAGGAAATCGTCAAGCGCAAGTCCGCGTGGGTTCAACCCGAGCCGCGCTACACCCGCGGCGTGCTCGCAAAGTATGCCAAGCTCGTTTCTACCGCCAGCGAAGGCGCGGTGACGGACAAGTATCTGTGAATCAGTAAGGGCGGTGAGAAAGGGGAGTGTCCGCATTCTAAATGATCCGCCACGGCGCGCGGCGTTATTGACACGAAGGGGAGAATGACCTCTGAGAAAGTCTCCTACGGCATCGGCCGCAGCCCCTCGCTCCGGACTTTCCATTTTCCGTCTTTCGGAAAACCGGGCGCGTCTTTTGTCGGCGCGCCGTCCCAACCGGCGGCCATCATCGCTACGGCTGTTAGCAAGCCGCCGTTGCCGGGGAGGTAGAGCGGGAGACGTTTGTCCTGATAGTTGTGGCCGTTAGGAAGATAGATATTTTTCGGTGCATCCATGAACAGCGCGTCCATGGCCTTGTCCGGGCGGCCGAGGCGGGCGGCGGTCATCGCCATCATCGGATAATCCCAACCCCAAGTCGTGGGCCATTCCCAATTGTTTAACACATCGTCGAGCGTGCGGTTCATCGTGTCGTGATCGATGAGCGGCGTGCGCCGAGCGCGGCGAGCATTGACGGATGATCATTGCGCCTGGTGAAGGGTGGCGTCTCGATGGCGGTGTA
>JANYFB010000269.1 GCA_025362955.1 Akkermansiaceae bacterium | reverse complement strand
CTTGTTATTGGGGGTGCTTCTCGCATCTCCGGTGTTTGCTACGTGGATCTGCCGCGGGTCGGAATTGCCCGTTTCCCATCAGGAAATCCGGGTAATTTCTAACAATCAAATCGGTGCGTTTTCATTGCCCGTTGTGCGAGTCCCCGTTCAAGTCATCGCGAAGGGAAGTGCCCCCAAGTGGGTCTATGTCGAGGTGGCAGGCCAGGCGATCCCTGAACCCGGAATAATTTCGCTGGTCGCCCTTACCAGTCTGCTCATCACATTCCGTCGTCGGCGGGGCTAGTGCTTAGAGTTATCGAGGCTCTCCATTTGATCACAAAAAAAGTCCGACTCTTTTTGCGACGATCAGCAGTTCAAGAGCCGACCTAACAAAGTCTGTGGGACGGATCCAACTCAACCTCCGATGTCGGTGCGGCCAGAGAGCTGGGCACCTTCTTCCATTGAGAAAACCTTGGACTTGATATCCCCGTTGATCTTGGACTTGTCCTTGAGCTCACAGCGTTGGGAGGTGATTTTTCCTTCCACTTTGCCGTAAACTTTCACTTCCCCGGCAGTCACATCGCCCGTGATAATTGCGTTCTCGCCGATGGTGACGCGGCCTTTGTCAGAGGTGATTTCACCGTCGATTTTCCCGTCGATGATCATGTCGTTGGAGAAGCGGATGGAACCGGTAATTTCGATTCCGCTGGAGAGCACGTTGGTCGGATTGGCCATGGGGCAAGGGAGCAAAGCGCGGGCGGTTTGGCAATCGCAAAGATTTTCAGCATAACGGGTTCAAGCCTCCGCCATCCCGGAGCCATAAGGTTTCGGCGCGGGCTTGTCCTTTTTCAGCAGCGCGTTCCGCATCTTGGTGAGAGCAGAGTTCTGCAACTGGCGGATGCGCTCACGGGAAACTCCGAACTCCCGGCCCACGTCCTCTAACAACATTGGCTTCAGGCCGGTCAGGCCGAAGCGCTCGTCGATGATGCGGCGCTCGCGCTCGTTGAGGATGGAAAGCAATCCGCTGATCTCCCCGTGGAGATTCTTGTCGGTGAGCAGTTCGAGCGGATCGGAGGCAGACTCGTCGCTGATGATTTCGCTGTATTCGGTGGACTCGCCGTCGTTGACCGGGGCGTCGAGAGAGGTCGGGCGTTGGGCGGCTTGCTTGAGCATCGCAATTTTCTGGCGCGGCAGGCCGAGTTCGGTAGCGAGTTCTTCGTCGGTCGGTTCGCGGCCAAGCGATTCCGCGAGGATGGAGGAGATGCGGCGCATCCGGGCGATTTTATCCACCATGTGGATCGGCAGGCGGATGGTTTTTGATTGGTTAGCGAGGGCACGCTTGATCGACTGCTTGATCCACCAAGCGCCGTAGGTGGAGAGCTTGCCGCCTTTTTCCGGGTCGAAACGTTCCACGGCGTTCATGAGGCCGATGTTCCCCTCGGAAACCAGATCGCTGAGGGAAAGTCCGTAACCGGAATAATCGTGAGCGATTTTCACGACCAGACGGAGGTTGGCCTTGATCATGTGGTCGCGGGCCTCCATGTCGCCCGTTTTGATGCGCTCGGCGAGTTCGTTTTCCTCAGCTACGGTGAGCAGGGGAGTCTTGGAAATTTCCCGGAGGTAGAGTTTCAGGCTGCTGTCGGAGTCGTAGGACATGGTGTTCAGGGGTATCGATTCACGAAGATATTCGCGCAATTCTTCGTCTTGGATTCAGAAAAAGAACTCAAATTGTGAAATTATTTCAATGCGGAATTTTTGAATCCATTTCCGGCAATTCGCCGAACCCCTGAATGAAACCGCTTCTCCTCTGAGAAAACAACGGACTCACCGCAACAATCGAAAATTAAGAAAATATGAAAACCACTAGATCCCTGTTTAAACCATTCTTCTGCGTCCTCGCCATCGCCGGAATGGCCGCCGTCTCGAATGCCGCAGATGAAAAGAAAGACATCGTCGATACCGCCGTCGCCGCCGGTTCATTCAAGACGCTTGCCGCTGCCCTGAAGGCCGCCGGACTTGTCGAAACTCTCAAGGGTCCGGGTCCATTCACCGTCTTCGCGCCAACCGATGAGGCGTTCGCCAAATTGCCGGATGGCACCGTCGAGTCGTTGCTGAAGCCGGAGAACAAGGCAAAACTCGCGGACATCCTCACCTACCACGTCGTTGCCGGTGACGTCCCGGCCGCCGCGGCGATGAAGCTCACAGAGGCGACAGCACTGAACGAGAAGCCCATTAAACTCGAAGTGAAGGACGGCTCGCTTTATCTGAACAAGTCCAAGGTCACTACCGCCGACGTGAAATGTTCAAACGGCACCATCCATATCATCGACGCAGTCCTGATGCCGCCGATGGCCAAATAACAGCTGATAGAATCCTTCTCTTCACGTGAAGAGCACAATCGTCACTCATCCCCGGTTCCAGGCTATCATTGCCCGGAGGCGGGGATTTTTGTCCATTTGGCTCCGTTTGGATCAACCTGCCGGTCTTCGACGCCGTGGCAACGAACCTCGCTTTTTCCTGAATTCGTCCCTTGCGCGGACCCGGATCGCGGCGAAACCAAAGAGGCTATCCGATTTCCGCGCGAGCATGTTGAAACCCGTTGATCTAACACCTATCTCCAACATCCTGCCGAAGGTCGCGGCTGGGGAAAGCCGCGCCATGGAAGAATGCATCGCAAAGCATGGTGGTCTTGTTTGGACAATCATCCGTCGCTATCAGAAAGACACTGCCGCAGCCGAGGATCTGGTGCAGGAGGTTTTCACCGAAATCTGGAAAAAGGCCTCTTCCTTTGATCCCGCCATCGCCACAGAAACCACTTTTGTCGGGATGATTGCGCGCCGCCGGTCAATTGATTTCCTCCGCCGCCAAGGCCGCCAGCCGGGTTTCGAACCACTCACCGCCGCAGAATCCATGCCGCAGCCGGTCAACGAATCTTCGTCCGTCGGATGCGATCCTGAAACCGTCAGATCCTCCCTCGCCACTCTCCCGTCGGACACCCGCCAGCTCTTCCAACTTTTTTTCGATGATGGATTCACCCACCCGGAAATTGCCGAGAAGACTGGCCTGCCCCTCGGCACCGTAAAGACCCGCCTCCGGCGTGGTCTCATCACCCTGCGTGAGCAATTGCAACGGCTCGGAACCTCTAACATGACCTCGGCATCATGAGCCTTTCCGAATCCAGAATCCGTTTTGACGAGCTCTGCGCTGGCCGCGCGATGGGCGATTTGACCGTGGAAGAAGAGCGCGAGCTGATCTTGTTAGGCAAGCAGCTTGGCATTGATCCGGATCTCGCTTTCGAGCTGCTGGCTGCTTCCATCGAAGTGGATTTTCTGCAAAATTCTATTGAGCAGCCATCAGCCTCCCTCGTTGCCCGACTGCACCGATGTGCGGCGGAAATGGCAAAACCGTCGGCAGTCATTCTGCCTGACGTTCCTGCGTGGCGAAAGATCTTCGGCAATCCGCTAACAGGATGGGCTGCCGCTGCCGCCATC
>JANYFB010000129.1 GCA_025362955.1 Akkermansiaceae bacterium | reverse complement strand
CGGCTGAACATTGTGATCGCGGGCGGGTCGGGCTCCGGCAAGACCACGATGCTTAACACAATGTCGCGGTTCATCCCGGAAGATGAGCGAGTGGTGACTATTGAGGACACGGCTGAACTGCAGATGCAGCAATCGCATGTGGTGCGCCTCGAAACACGGCCCGCCAATATCGAAGGCGCGGGTGCGGTGACGGCGCGCGATCTGGTGATCAACACGCTGCGTATGCGGCCTGACCGGATTATCGTGGGTGAATCGCGGGGACCGGAAGCGCTGGACATGCTGCAGGCGATGAACACGGGCCACGACGGGTCCATGACGACGATCCACGCCAATACGCCGCGCGATGCGTTTTCGCGCCTGGAAACGATGGTGATGATGGCCAGCCAGAACGTGCCGGATAAGGTGATCCGCCAGCAACTGGCGTCGGCGATTCATCTGGTGGTGCAGTGCACGCGGCTGAGCGATGGTGCCCGCAAGGTGACTGCGATTGCGGAGGTGGTGGGCGTGAACGGCGAGGCGGATCTGGGCGAGCAGGAAAAAAATCAGACCGATGTATCCGATGACCCGGATGGTCGAAACCGGGCCGCTATGATAGTCGCCATTTGCAAGAATCGTTTCCCGGTGAAAGTCGAAGCCGGAGATTCCTGAGCGGGTACCTTGGCGGTTATTCATTTGTGCGGTAAATTCCGCCGCGCTGAAGCCGAGACCATCACCCAGCCATTTGTTGTGAATCCAGCGGTCGGTGAGGAGAGCCTCACGCCAGATCTCAAAACGCCAGTCGCTGGAGCCTTTAGCATCCACCTTGTAACGTTCCTCCCAAGTGCCGGGAAGAAAAGTGAGAGAGCGCTGAATGTTTGGTGGCAGTGGATGCACGATGTTCACAACAGCCAGCAGTGCTAAACCGCCGATTCCACCAAAGATTGACATCACCACTCCTCCGAAGCCGCTCCGGTAGGCAATTCCAAGGAGAAAGGTCATGCCGACGGACATGATCACATTTCTGAATCCCGACATTGCTGCTGCCATGAGGGCTAATAGAACTAGAATTGCCCACAGAGGTCGTAGGCAAGCCCTTAGCGGCGAAATGTAAGAGGAGATCCAAAGCGATAGATCGTTACATATTTCTGCTAAAAATCCAATTCTGGTAGCTGCCTTGTCGTCAACCACGTCTCCATCGTAGCCTCCATCATCAGTATTCATGAAAGTGGCACCGATGAAATATCCAATTGAAGGGATCAAAGTTCCTAAGAGCGAGATGGCCGTGTTGAAAAGCCCCCCAATAATTGACAAGCGCAAGATCCACTTGAGATCGGAGGACGGCACCTTCAAACCACATAACAGCAACGTGCTGAAAAAAGCGATTCCGTAGAGCGCGTAGCCTTTTCCCCCAACCGTATCGCCGCCAAAGACATTCACGCCGACGGGGTTACGCATGTAAACCTGAGCGATGAAAAGTGTGAGTATGCAAACCCAGAATTCCAGCTCCGTCCAAACCAGTTGCATCGGTAGCTTTCGCATCAAGAAGAGCAAGGTGCAAAATCCGAGAACGAGAACCTGGCCAAGAAGCAGACTGGTCGGATTACCGGGAAGCCTTAGCCCGATATTCAGCGCAGTCACGAAGGGAATAAGTAACCAGATCTTCTTGCCGAGGAAAAGGCAGCCGATCAAAACCGCAGCCGCGATGATTTGTATGATGGTTTCAGCCTGATTGGTGACGATACTAAGACCCAACCAGATGGCGAGGAACAATCCGACGATCAGGATAAGGATACCTTGGATGGAGCGGGAGTTGAACATCTTTTAGGTAAAAGCTGAAATGAAGAGGTCGGAGGTCGGAAAAACGGTGAAGGCTTGTAGCCGTTTTGGACAGGAGCGATTCGCGCGGTGGCCCGGAGAGGGACCGCAGGGGAGCAGGACCCCTCGAATTTGGACCCTGAAGCGAGGATGCTAGGCTCTTTTGAGAAAACGACTTTGCCGGAGCGGAGGATTTGTCCTAGCAGTGCCCCGTCCACATGAGTGAGATCAATCAGATCTACGGTCCTGCCTGGCGCATACGCGATTTCATCGGCCAACAGCTGTCTTTTGCGACTGGCGAGTTTTTTTCGCGGATACACCGCGATATCGATATCGCTGTCAGGCCGGTAGCTTCAGTCGAGCCAAAGACCATGGCGAGCAATAGATCCGGATCGCCCGAGAGGAAATCCAGCAAATTCGCTGGCTGGGAGTGGCGCGGATTCATAGAGTGATGCTATCTAAAAGACATGGGAATGTCATAGCGGTTTGTGCTTCAATGGGGAGCGTCTCGGCCTGACTAAAAGAGTGGAGACAGAGGAGTCCAACGAGACCGGGACTGTCTGAGCTTGGGCGATTCCCTCGTTGTTCGATGGCGGCCTGCCCCGGCGGTGCAGCGCCACCTGTGCAGTCCAACGGGAGCGGGACTGTCTGCACTTGGGCGTTCCCTTCGCGTCTCTTTGGCGTGCGCTCTTGGCAAGAGCGTGCCACCGGCGCAGCTCTACCCTAAGTGCATCTGCTGCCGACGGAAGATGGAAAAGCCAATTAGACTGATCGCTGTGATACTGATGATGACCCAGTAGTATGCCTGATAGGCAGGGTGATATTCAAGTCGCAGAGGGGTAGATTCTCTCTGGGTGGGACTTTCTAGGTCGATCCTGATGCCGTGGAGTTCGGTCTCACGGACTGGCCTCCATGTTACGCCGTCTAGGGAGAATTTCCAGCCGGGATTGAAGGACTCCAGTATATTGAGCGCCTTGACGTCCGCAGGTAGAGCGAATTCGCGGCGATTAGGCGTTTCAACGCTGGCTCGAAGATTGATATCGGCTCCGGAGACTAGTTCCGCGCTTACCAAGCTGGAGAATGCTGGGTTCTTATAGAGCACGAATTCTTCGAGCTGTAGGCTTCTGTCCCATCCTTCAATGCCACCTGGATCGCGCTCAGGACTCACAAGGATGTGAGAGATTCCGGCGTCCGCACAACGCTGGGGATTCCAGTCGGCGGCAGGGGTGGGGGCGATGCGTTGCGGTGTGATGGTTTCATAACCATCGGCAAATCGGATGCCGTAAACACTTGGGGTATTGAGCTGCATGTAATCGAAATCGGCACGAGTGAAGACGGCCACTTTGCCATTGAGGACTTCCTGTTTGAGGCGTGTCACCCAAGCAGGTTCAGAGTAAAGATTTTGACCAGCGGGCTTGTCGGAAAAGGTGACCCAAGTGGTGGAGAAGAGGAATAGTTCTCCAAAGGTGGTCACGGCAACAAGGAGAGCGAAAAGCTGGGATTTTCGATTGTTGACGTGAATTTGAGTGACACTGAAGTAGCCAATCCCAATCAAGCTGATGAAAGCAAGATTGCGCGGGTGCCAGATATTGCATTCCACCAAGAAGGTATCTGCACGGCTGAGCATCCAGTTGATGCGGGAGGACTTGCCAGCCTCAAGATTGGCAATGACTGCGGCATGCAGTTTCGCCAGCACCCAATCGTGTTTCCAGACCAGGCCGACGCTGAAAAGAGTCCATAACAGCGTGATAGTAATCATGGCAAACCACCCGTATTTCCAAAAACGTTTGGGTGGTTCATTTGCGAGTTCGGAAAGCTGCCAAGCCGCTAGCCATGCAGCTCCCAAAGCAAAGACCACCGTGAAGCGACTGTAAAGCCACTGGTCGGCGGGCGTGAATGGCAGGATGAGACCGACGAAGAGCAGCACTTTCGCGGCGGTGGGTGCTTTTTTCCTGAAGCAAGCAAGGGATGCTACGACCAGTGTGACGGCTCCCGCGAACTTGATATCGAAAAGTGAGAGTTTGAAAATTCGACTTGTATCCAGACCTTGTGGCGTACCGAGCAGTGTGGGAATGATGGTGGTAATGAGGGAGGGAAGGGCCATCAGGGTGTCCAGCCATGGACGGCCCGGAAGATTTCTGCAGCCATGAAGATAGGGGGGAATGGTCTCGATGAAGACGTCCAGCGCGAGAACGGCTCCGAGAACTCCAGAGATCGCATAGGGCATTATTAGCCGAAAAGCGGGGCTGAGACGCCACTTGTCCGGCTGTCTCCACCAGTCTGCGAGAGCGACCATAACTACCAGTAGAAAAACGAAAACACAGGCTTGAAGATGGCCTCCACGAAAGGCCAAGGCGATGAATGCGATGGATGGAAGATGGATAACGTGACCCGATTTTTTCGCGCGGAGCAGAGCCCAGAGAATCCACGGTGCCCAGCACATGGCCCCGAGAATCCAGCGGTGGTTGATCCAAAGGATGAATTGGGAGTAGAATCCGTATGCGACCACCCCGATCAATGCGTAGGCTGCAGGGATTTTCTGATCCCGTAGCAGTAGGATCATACCGAGTCCGGCGAGAGAAAACTGAATGATGATTCCTGTATTCCAAGCAGTCCAGAAGGGGAAGATGCGGTAAAGATGATGATGCCAATCACCTGGGCAGATCATCGTATTTTCAACAATTGATGAGCCACTATGGGTGTAGGGATTCCAACCGATGTAACCGTCTTGACGCAGGCTTTGAAAGACAGACCAGTCGTAGGGCAAATATTGAGATATCGCGTCGTATGGGAAGGCGTTGTGAACTTGGATTTTTTCGGCGGTGGCCCAAGGACGAAGTAAGGACTCCATAATGTCCAGAGGGGCAATTACCTTGCCCTGGAAAATTACTGGCCAGAAAAAGGTGATTACCATGGCCAGCCATATGCAAGTAATGATAGTATAGGATTTCCGGGAGCTCATGGAAAAGGATCCGCTTTGGTTGCGATTGCAACGAGAGGTGTTTTATCACCAAAATAGAGAGAAACTAGCGCTGCGACCGGTTCATCATCTTTGTGAATTAGTATATTTTCTAAATTATTATTTCGCAGACAATCGCGTCAGATCTTTTTCTTACAGGCGCTATCCTGCCAATGGAGAAGAGCAAGTGCATGATTGAATCTTTGTCCGGCTGCCAAACCGTCGAGAATAACCGCCGCCGTAAAAGTGAGCATTGCCAGGATGGACAGACCTGAAGCAAGAATCGCCAGAGGAAAGTGGAGGATCTTTCCAGTTTGAAAATATTCTACGACTGGGAATGCCCCCGCAGCGAGTGCTGATATCGCAAACGCAATCGAGCAGAGGCTGAAGAACAGCAGCGGGCGGTATTTGACAAAGATCGAGAAGATGGTTTTGAGAACCAACATTCCATCAGTAAAGGTGTTGAGTTTGGAGAAGGAACCTTCGGGGCGGTCGCGATAGTCAGTGGGGAGCTCGATGATCGAGTAGCCCTTGTCGAGGGCATGGATGCTCATTTCGGTTTCCAACTCGAAGCCATCGGCCAGGATCGGGTAATTTTTTACGAATCGCTTCGACATGATCCGATAGCCGGTGAGCATGTCTTCGAGGGATCCTTTGAAGAGGAAATTGATTAGGCGACGCACCAGGTTGTTCCCAAAATCGTGAAGCGGTCGTTTATTTTCCCGACTGTAGACACCCGAGCTGTGGCGGTTGCCGCAGACGATGTCGGCGTGGCCTGCGAGCACCGGAGCGAGCAGGACTGGCAGGTCGCTGGCAGGGTAAGTCATGTCCGCATCGACCATGACATAGATGTCGGCATTGACTTCCATGAACGCTTTGCGGACTGCGGCGGCTTTGCCTTTGCGAGGTTCTTCCAGCAGGCGCCCTTTGCACCCGAGTTCTTGATAAGCAGCGCGCGTGAGCTCGTTGGTGCGGTCCCTGGAGGCATTGTCGATCACGTAGATTTCCGCATCGGGACAAACGCTAAAAAAATCCTTCATGGTTTTAACGATCGTCAGTTCCTCGTTATAAGCGGGAAGGATGATGGCGATGGATTTTTGCATGGGGGTTGGAAGAAATTTCAAATTCTGGATTCTGAATTTTGAATGGAAGAAGTGCGAAGAAGGAGCGCGGAAGTCTCGGCCACAAGGATCGCGGAAGCCAAGTAATTGAACCGCGAAGGCGTAAAGTTCGCGGAGATAGGAGTAATTCGGTGTCTCGGTCGCCCAATACTGTCAGATCAAGAAATATCTGGGACTGGATGCACAGGATTTGTTGCCAGAGGGAGTCGGGTGAGATGAGACCTATTTGAAGCATCGCGGTGACGTCGGTCACATCACGGGTGTGACCTCCCACCAGTCTTATGTGTACCTAACTGTAACCAGAAGCTCAAGCCTTCACGACCTGGCCCGGTTTGGTGGCGGTGTTGGTCATGGCGTTGCGGGTGTCGATGATGAGGTCGGCTCTTGCAGCGAGGGCCGTGAGATCGAATGCGGCGTGGTGGGTGGCGATGACGATGCAATCTTGAGCAGTTAGATTGTCGGCGGACCAGTCGAGTGAAGTGGCTCCCGCCCAATTCATGTGTTCGCGGGTGGGGCCTACCACCGGGATGTGCGGGTCGTGAAATCGCACTACCGCACCGAGTTCTTGGAAACGATCCATCAACTCAAAGGTGGGAGACTCGCGCATGTCATCGACATTTGCCTTGTAGGCCAACCCGAGTAGCAGGATGCGACTGCCCTTGACAGCCTTGCCTCGGGAATTGAGCGCTTCCATAGTACGGCGGACGACGTACTCCGGCATGGTGCGGTTGATTTCTCCGGCGAGTTCGATGAAACGAGTGTGGATGCCGAACTCCCGAGCTTTCCAAGTGAGATAAAACGGGTCGATTGGGATGCAATGCCCCCCCAAGCCAGGGCCAGGGTAAAACGGCGTAAAGCCGAAGGGTTTGGTGGAGGCGGCATGAATGACCTCCCAAATGTCGATGCCCATGCTGTCAGCGACGATTTTCAACTCGTTGACGAGGCCGATATTGACGGCGCGGTAAATGTTTTCGAGGAGTTTAGTGAGCTCCGCGACCTGGGTGGAAGATACGGGAACGACTTGGTCAAAGGCCGCGGCATAGAGGGCGGTCCCGGCATCCAGACAGGCGGGAGTGTGGCCGCCGACGACTTTGGGAATGTTGGTAGCGGTGAACTTGGAATTGCCCGGATCCTCGCGTTCAGGAGAATATACTACGAAGACCGCCTCTCCGACTTTGAATCCCGCAGCCTCGACCCGGGGAACCACCTCTTCCTCAGTGGTGCCGGGATATGTGGTGCTTTCTAGGCTGAGGATTTGCCCTGCTTTGAGGTGGGGCACTACGGCGTCCAGGGTATCGGTGACGTAGCTGAGGTCTGGCTCGAAATGCGCGTCAAGAGGCGTGGGCACGCAGAGGATGATCGCATCGCAAGCTGAAATTTTCGAAAAGTCCGTGGTGGCGTCGAGCTTGCCGGAAGCGCGAGCTGCCGCGACAGAGGCGGTGGAAATGTGTTTGATGTAGCTCCGGCCAGCGAGCAGGGCATCCGTTTTTGACGGGTCGATATCGAACCCGATGGCGTGAAATCCCTTGGCGGCATAGGCCAAAACCAAGGGCAATCCAACATAGCCGAGGCCGACGACGCCGATAACGGCACTTTTTTCGTGAAGTCGATTTTGAAGGCTCATGGAAGAGAAGCCGGATTGGGGCCTTTTGAAAACCGGGTTTTGTTTCGAGCACGCTACCGCCCTTGGTTGCGGAGTGATGCGAACTGCGCGGAGCTTGGTCCCGAAGGACTCACGCATGGAGATTGCGTGGGCGGAAACATTGTTCAAGAAAAAATGAACAAAGGAATGTGTCCTCACGCCGACGACTCTTGAGGAGGCAAACATGCAGCCTTGCCAAGTGACGGGGCAGCAGGGACTTTCCGCCCCGGATGGACATGCTTCGAAAACTCTTGTTGCACCGCCGCGTGCGAATCGCGCTGGTTTGCCTTTTTTTCATAGGACTCGCGGCAGCGGTAGTGGCTTGGAAAATGGGAGTGGATCTAGCTGCGCTGAAGGGCATTTGGACACAAATCAATGACTTTCTGGTGCAGCATCCTGCGGCCCTATTTTGGGCCTTGGTATTCCTCCCTGGGTTGCCGATCCCGACGAGCGCCTTGCTTTTCACCGCTGGCGTGGTGTGGCGGCAACATCCGGTGATGGCGTGTTCACTGTGTTTGCTTGCGATGCTGATCAATCTCACTTGGACCTACTGGTTGGCGGCTGGTCCCGCACGCAAGTTGGTCGAGAAAATGCTGGCGGCCACTTCGGTTAAAATTCCCGATTTGCCGCGCGGAGATCATTTGAAATTGATCTTGGTGATGAAACTGACGCCGGGTATCCCGTTCTTTTTCCAGAACTATCTGCTAGGTTTCCTGCGGGCTCCCTTTCACCTGTATTTGCCGATTTCTATGCTCTGCAACGGAATTATCGGCACGGGAATCGTTCTGAGCGGAGTGGGTCTTGCGGATGGCAAGCTGATGCCAGCCCTAACAGGCATCTCCCTGATCGCCGTGGGAGTGATCCTCACCCAGATGATTCGCGGCTGGTTGGCCAAGCGGAAGCGGACGGTGATGATCAGTGATCCGGTGGAATAAGCACCTGTGAAGCTGCCGTCTTTTCGCGACCGGCTCTCATGGCAATGGTGAGATTCTCGGCTTCCTCAAGCCATTCGATTTTTTCTCGAAAACTTAGACGACGATCCATCAAACGGTCGAAGTCCCTGCTACCCTCGGCAGTGCACCATTTCCAATCCGGGGTGATGGGAGGAAGAGGATTCATCGGGCGCGTTGCAATTCTTGAATATCGATATGATCCTGTGGCCGATCGGCCACACGTTTCATAGCTAACAAAGTTTCCAACGACACGACCGGGGCGGAAATATTTGAGGATAGCTCCATTAGGCTCAGACGTAGAGACTCTGTTACGAACTCGAAAGGCTCATAAACAAAAATGTCAATCGGGGTACGCCGGTGGACGTCACTCCAAAGTTTCAGCACGATCATGTTCTTCTCAGTCCGCCACAGGGCGCGGGTTACGGGATCAGCAAATTCCTCGACACTGACCGGGATTGCCATTTGATAACCCACGTTGAAAAGGGTATTAAGTCCCAGAATACAATTTTCCCGCTCCAGCCGCAGAACCAGATCAAGATCACGGGTCATTCTGACGAATCCGTGTGCGTTCACCGCCACACCACCGACAATGATATATTCAACCCCAGCCTCGTTGAGGGCCTTAACGATGATCTCAACGCTGTGGAGTTCCATTGGATTGTGTGATAGGAACTTTTCTGCGAGCTGTGACGCGTCGTGCGTTAGATAATCATTCCGGCGGCAACAGTTTCGTTAGTTCCAGGATCAATCAAGATAAAGGAACCGGTGATGCGGTTGCGGCGATAGGAATCGTGGATAAGCGGAACAGCGGTGCGGATCGAAATGCGACCAATGTCGTTCATCGCAAAACTATCCACACCTTCGATTTTGTGAAGCGTGTTCACATCGACATGATATTTCACTTCCTGGACAATTGCTTTGGTTTCCTGAGTCGTGTGGCGAATCACCAGCTTGGCATGAGGCGGCATCGGCTTGGCAGAGAACCAACAGATCATCGCTTCAATGTCCTGCTCGACACGCGGGGGATTGTTGGTCTTGACCAAGGTATCACCGCGCGAAATATCGATTTCTTCGGTTAGTGTAATACATACCGATTGTGGCGCGAAAGCTTCTTCTAGTTCGCCATCTGGACTGTGAATGGCTTTTACATGAGTGCTGAATCCCGACGGCAGCACGGTGACTTCATCGCCTGGCTTGAAAACACCACCGGCAACGCGACCGGCGTAGCCGCGGAAGTCATGCCACTCGTCACTCATGGGGCGGATGACCCACTGCACGGGGAAGCGAGCATCGACATGATTTTCCTCGCCGCCGACATAGACGTTTTCAAGATGATAAAGAAAGGTCGGACCTTGATACCACGGCATGTGCTCGGATTTATCCACGACGTTGTCGCCATTGAGTGCAGAAATCGGGATGTCGGTGATGCCAACGATGTTATCGAGGCGCGATGCGAAATCGCGGTAGTCACTGATGATTTTATTGTAAACTTCTTCCGAGTAATCAACGAGGTCCATCTTGTTGACAGCGACAACGAGATGTTGAATCCGCAGCAGGTTCGCGATGAAACTATGGCGTTTGGTTTGTTCGATCACGCCTTTGCGTGCGTCGATGAGAATGATGGCGAGGTTCGCGGTGGAGGCGCCCGTCACCATGTTGCGGGTATATTGCGTATGACCTGGAGTATCCGCGATGATGAATTTACGCTTGGGCGTGGCGAAGTAACGGTACGCGACGTCAATCGTGATCCCTTGTTCGCGCTCAGCCTTAAGGCCGTCGGTGAGAAGCGCGAGATTGACATTCTCATCACCACGGCGGCGAGAGGATTCCTCCATCGCTTCGAGTTGATCCTCGAAGATAGATTTTGAATCGTAAAGAAGACGACCGATGAGGGTGGATTTGCCGTCATCGACTGAGCCGGCGGTAGTGAAGCGTAATAGATCCATGGAAAATGTTAGGTGTTATATAGTAAAAGTTATTGGGAAAGAAAGGTGATGCCGTGAGGGGTTGCCGGTATCCGTTAACTGATAACCGAATTCCGATCAGAAGTATCCTTCCTTCTTGCGATCTTCCATTGAGGTCTCGGAACGTTTATCATCGGAGCGGGTGCCGCGCTCGGTTTGGCGGGCGGCAGCGACTTCGGCGATGACTTCATCGAGATTCGAGGCGGTGGATTCGACCGCTCCGGTGCAGGTGGCGTCGCCAATGGTCCGGAAACGAACGATCTTGCGGGTGACGGGTTCGTGATCCTGAGCTTTTAGAAATTTCGTAACGGCGAGGATGGAACCGTTGCGCTCGAAGACTTCGCGCTCGTGGGAAAAATAAATCGACGGCAGCGGGATGTTTTCCCGCTGGATATACATCCAGATGTCCATTTCCGTAAAGTTAGAGAGCGGGAAAACGCGGAAGTGTTCGCCGGGATTTTTACGACCGTTAAAAAGGTTCCAAAGTTCCGGGCGCTGGTTTTTCGGATCCCATTGGCCGAAGTCATCGCGGTGGGAGAAGAACCGTTCCTTGGCACGCGCCTTTTCTTCGTCCCGGCGACCGCCGCCAAGGCAGGCATCATATTGACCTTTTTCGATGGTGTCGAGAAGGGTGACCGTTTGAAGCTTGTTGCGAGACGCATTAGGGCCTTTTTCCTCAATAACCCGGCCACTGTCGATGGAGTCTTGGACCAAGCCGACGACGAGGCTGGCGCGGATAAGTTCCACGAATTCATCCCGATAGGTCATGGTTTCTTCAAAGTTGTGACCCGTGTCGATATGGACCAGCGGAAATGGCATCTTGGCGGGCCAAAATGCCTTGCGGGCGAGCCAAGCCATGACGATGGAATCCTTGCCACCTGAGAAAAGCAGGGCGGGGTTCTCAAATTGTGCCGCGGTTTCCCGAAGGATGAAAATAGCTTCGGCTTCGAGTTGGTCAAGTTGATCGAGTTGATAGTTAGGCATGAGAGGCGAGCGATAGGTGAAATGGAATACAGCGGAAAAGCGAAAGTCGCTATGCGCCTAGGAGGAGCGGGGATAGGCTTGGACACCAAGAGGGTCAAGAAGGAATAATAATCTTGGGTGGAATGCTAAGGTTTAAGATTATGGAGGCAAACTTCATTACAGCGGACGATGCGCCGCGATTTTTTCCCGGATTGCCTCCAGCAATTCAAAGGCCGCGTCTTCAATGGATGTGGTTTCGGTATCAAGCGTTAGATCGGCGTTGTTGGGTGGCTCGAACGAGCCGTCTTTACCGGTAAAATGGGCAATTTCGCCACGGGCGGCTTTGGCGTAAAGCCCTTTAACGTCGCGTTTTTCGCACTCCTGATAGCTGGCTTTCACGTAAACTTCTAAAAGATCATGGCCCAGGATGCCACGGGCAAGATCCCGCAATTCTCCGCGGGGGGTGATGGCGGAAACGAAAGTTATAATGCCCTGGGAAACAAAGACTTTGGCAACTTCAGAAATGCGGCGGATGTTCTCCAGTCGATCCTGATCGCTGAATCCAAGATTGGAGTTTAAGCCCGTGCGGAGGTTGTCGCCGTCGAGAATAGTAGTAAATCGGCCTTGCTGATGAAGAACCCGTTCCGCCGCGTTGGCGATCGTGGATTTCCCTGAGCCGGACAAACCGCATAGCCAAACGACAATGCCGCGCTGGCCGAGAAGGTTTTCTTTATCTTGGCGGTGAAGGAAGCGATTAAACTCGGGATGGATGTTCATGGGGAAAGACTATGCTGGAATGCGCGAAACGACAGGGAAGGATAGATGCAGGGAGATGGAAAAGCAGAAAAAATGCGAAATCTGGAGTAAATATTCGCGTCCGCGCATTGACCTTCTCACAAACCTCTGCCGATCACAAATGCATCGAACCCATGGGCGGTCAACTCGTCCGCAGGCAGGATAGCCCTGCCGTCGAAGATGAATGCGGGTTTGAGCATGAGATCGTAAATCCGGGGAAGATCGAGGGTGCGAAATTCATCCCACTCGGTCAGGGTGGCAAGCGCGTGCGCTCCCGTGGCAGCGGCGTAGGAATCGGTGCAGATTTCCACGTTCGATGCGATGATTTCTGCGGACACCCCAGCGGCAGCCAGATCTTCACGGATGGTTTGCGGGCTTACCCGAGGATCGTAAATGGCGAGATGGGCTCGCTCTAGCAGAAGATCCCGGCAAACATGAATGGCTGCCGATTCCCGGGTGTCGTTGGTGTCCTTTTTGAACGCAAATCCGAGAATGCCGATCCGCTTGCCGTTGACGGTGTTGTAAAGCGTCCTGACGATTTTTTCGACGAAGCGGGTTTTTTGCCAATCATTGAGATGCACCACTTGCCGCCAGTATTCCGCGACGTGGGGGAGGTTGAAGGAATCGCAAAGGTAAACGAGATTGAGGATGTCTTTTTGGAAACACGAGCCGCCAAATCCGATCGAGGCTTTCAGGAATTTCGGGCCGATCCGCGAGTCCATGCCGCAAGCGCGGGCGACCTCGTCCACATCCGCCCCGGTGGCCTCACAGAGCGCGGAAATCGAGTTGATCGAAGAAATCCGTTGGGCGAGGAAGGCATTGGCGACGAGTTTGGAAAGTTCGGACGACCATAGGTTGGTGGTGAGAATGCGCTCACGCGGAATCCAGCGGGCATAAACTGCGGCAAGCGCCTCGACCGCAGCATTTCCCTCAGCCGTCGTTTCGCCGCCGATCAGGATGCGGTCCGGGCATTCAAGATCTTCAACAGCGGTGCCTTCTGCTAGGAATTCGGGATTGGAAAGAACCTGAAAAGTCGCGCCGTGTGGAGAATTTGCGGCGAGAATCGCCTTGATCGCCGTCGCGGTTTTGACCGGGATTGTGCTTTTTTCGACAATGATTTTATTTCCTTCCGATACTTCCGCAATGAGTCGGGCTGCGGATTCAATGTAGCGGAGATCAGCAGCGCGGCCCGCCCCGATTCCGTAGGATTTTGTAGGCGTTCCAACGGAGACGAAAATCAAATCTGCGGCGGCGATTGCGGACCGGATATCCGTGGTGAAATGAAGGTTCCGGCCGATGGCCGAAGCAACTACCGCGTCAAGCCCGGGTTCGTAAATCGGCAGGGCGGCGGAGTTCCAGGCGGCGATGCGGTGCTCATTCATATCTGCCACGGTGACTTGGATGTCAGCGCATTTGGCAGCGATCATGGCCATGGTGGGACCGCCGACGTAGCCGGCGCCGAGGCAGCAGATAGATTTAATAGGCATCGTGGGTGTGTTAGTTTTGGGTTTTAGGGAGGATTCTGTCTCGGAGCAAGTAATAGAGAAAGAGGGAATTGTAAGTGAAGTAGCGTCTGAAAAGTCGGCGGGGCTCCATGGCCACCCGGTAGGCCCATTCGAGGCCGCAGCGTTGAAGCCAAGGAGGCGCTTGGCGGACATCTCCGGCGTGAAAAGCGAAGGCCGCACCGATGCCGAAATAGACACCCGGCGGAAGGCGGTCCTTGTTGTTAGCGATCCAATGCTCTTGCTTCGGGCAACCGAGTCCGACCCAGATCAGATTCGCTCCAGAGTCCCTGATTTTTCCCGCGATGATTTCAAATTCATTCTCCGACCACTCCCCGAATGGCGGCGAGTGACTGGCGGCGATAGCGACGCCGGGAAATTGTCCCGCGAACTTCCGGGCGAGTTCGTCCAAGGTGCTTTGTTTGCCCCCGAGTAGGAAATGTTTTAACTCAGAAGCCCGACCGTCGGTCGCCTTGAGGGATTCTAACATCAACGTCGGTCCATACACACGCTCGGTGAGTTTTTCGTGGGTGCCGAGCTGGGAATTCAACGCCCAAACCAGCGGCATCCCGTCCGGGCAGATCAAATCGAAGCGGCTCATGGCCCCGCCGAATGCCTTGTCCGTCCGCGCCAAAGCAGCCACATGCGTGTTCGCCGCCTCGACCGCATAAGCCCGGTCCCGTCTCAGCGCATGGGCGAGAATCCATTCCACGGCACCGGCGTAAGTGGTCGCCGCGACGGGGAGACCAATGATGGAAATGAGCTTCAAATTTTCAAAAAACGCGGGAAACAGTTAGACCTTGCAGAAAGGCTCCACAGCACGGAGTTCGGGCGTATTGGCAATCGCCTGGTCGCGGAGGAGCGGCTCATCGAAGAGATAGAGCGCGTAGCCGCCATGGCCGCCGCCGCAGTATTTACGGGCAATCGCGCCCGAAATTTTCGGCAGCGGTTCCATGCCTTCCTCAAGTTGCGTGGTGTGATAGAGAGCGACGCCTTCAGCGAGCTGATAGGGATCCGCATGAAGCGCTCCTTCGCGGGCGATCCGGCTACTTCGGGCGATCGCATCGTAGTCGCGGGCGAGATCCACGACGCCGGGGGTATCGTGGGGCACTCCCGTCCAGAGAATGGCGAGACACCCTGTTAGGAAATCGCCATTTCGTTTAAAATCGAGCACCGGTGTGGTGCCGGAGCGCCAGACGCAAAGTCCCGTCTCGCGGATGACTGCGGGGTCTTGCCAGCCGACGCCGAGGTCGATCTCCGACTCAATTCCGTCCCGCCCGTTCAAGAGCGCCCACGCCCCGCTGCCGCCGAGGCCCGCCTGTTTTTCGTAGGGCCATTCGCGCAGGGAAACCAGTGGGGAAATGGTGCAATTGACAATGAATTCCCCAGACCGGGAAAAGCGCGGGACGTCGAGCCAGCCGCCCGCAAAATCGACTCGCAGGGGAGCCTCGGTCGGAGCCTGCACCCAGCGGACAATGGAGCTGGTGGAGACCGGCTCGAACTGCGGCGGCGTCTTCGGCAGGACCGTGTAGCGTGCTCCGACCTGGGCACAAAGTCCGCGTTTGAGATTCCCGTATTTGTCGTCCTCGGTGACGATCAGGAAGTCCGGGCGAAGGCGCAGGAAGTCTTCCTCAAAGTCGAGCCCTTCCTTGTGGCCTTCCGTGATGACGACCTCGTCGATCATGCGGAGCCCCTGAAGTAGCACCCGTTTGTGATCGTCCGGGATCGATGGTTTCCGGCGTTTGTGGTGCCAGAGAACTTCCGCAGAGGCGAAAGAAACGATCAGATAATCGCCCAACGCGCGCGCCTCCTCGAAAAACTGGAGGTGTCCAGCGTGGAGGATGTCGTAGCAGCCGGAAACAAAAACTTTTTTCATGGGGTTTCAGTAATGGTAGCGTGCCTGGGCGAAAAGGATGTGGTCTTCCTTGACCCGATAGACCAAGCGGTGCTCTTGAGTAATTCGACGCGACCAGACACCGGAGTTGAGGTGCCGGAGCGGTTCGGGTTTACCGATGCCACTCGCTGGATCGCGGCGGATGGACTCGATCAGTTCGAAAATGCGGAGGGCGATTTTTCGATCCGCCGCTACCCAGTGCGTGAGGTCATCCAGAAAATCGCGGTCAAAGACGAGTATCCACTCGCCGGGTTTCATGCGGCCCCGGATTTTTTGGTTAATTCCTCTACGCTAAGTGCCTGTCCTTCGCCTTGTTCGAGACGGTTTAAGGCACCTAACAATCGTCGCGCATTGGCGGGTGAACGGAGAAGATGCGCGGTTTCTAAAAGCCCCTGCCATTCGCTTGCGGGCAATAGCACCACCGATTCATGGCCACGCCGATCAATGACCACAGGCTCGCGTGTGGAAATGGTTTCATCCCAGACGCTGGCCAGCCGATCCCGTGCCTCGGTGTAGGAAATCGTCGTCATGCCGGAATAAATCAATGTACAGACTTGCTGTCCAGATGTTTTACTCCTTGGTCACGGAAACATGGTGGCCGTGGGACTTGAGCAGCGAGTGTCGGCGGGCGACATCGAGATCAGAGGCGACCATCTCCGCACACATTTCCTCGACGGTGATTTCAGGAACCCAGCCGAGCTTTTCCTTCGCTTTCGTGGGGTCGCCAAGGAGGGTTTCAACTTCCGCCGGGCGGAAATAGCGGGGATCGACCTTGACGATGACGTCGCCGACGCTGACGCATGGAGCCTTCGTGGAATCGCTCACTTCACTAACAGTCGCGATTTCCTTTTCGCCCTCGCCCGAGAAAGTGAGTTCGATACCAGCCTCCCGGGCGGACAATTTTACGAATTCGCGCACGGAGATTTGCTTGCCAGTTGCGATGACGAAATCATCTGCTATTTCCTGTTGGAGCATCATCCACTGCATTCTAACATAGTCCTTGGCATGTCCCCAGTCGCGGAGGGAATCCATGTTTCCAAGGTAGAGGCAGGTTTCGAGACCTTGGGCGATGTTCGCAACGGCCCGGGTAATCTTGCGGGTGACAAAGGTCTCGCCCCGGCGCGGGGACTCGTGATTGAAGAGGATCCCGTTGCAAGCATACATCCCGTAGGCTTCCCGATAGTTCACGGTGATCCAGTAGGCATACATCTTGGC
>JANYFB010000263.1 GCA_025362955.1 Akkermansiaceae bacterium | reverse complement strand
GATGGCGGCCATGACGGGTGGGGAAATTCGAGAGGCGCTGATTCACGCGGGAGTGATGCCGAGTAAGCAGTTGGGGCAGAATTTCCTCATCGATCCGAACATGGCGCGGTGGATCGTCTCGCAGCTCGAAATCACGGCGGACGACGCCGTGGTGGAAGTGGGGCCAGGGACGGGATCGCTGACTGAGCATCTGTTAGGGAAGGTGAGGCGACTGATCCTGATAGAGTTCGACGCGCGGCTGGCGGAGGCGTTGAAGCATCGATTCCGCAACGAGCCGAGCGTGGAGGTCCACCATGCGGATGGGGCGAAATTCGATGGGCGGCAGCTTTTCAAACACCGCCCGCTGAAATTTCTCGGCAATCTTCCCTACTCGTGTGGGGGGGCGATCATGAAAAATCTATTGAGCCGCCCGCATCCCTTCGAGCGGGCGGTGATCATGCTGCAGAAGGAAGTGATCGACCGGCTCGCCGCGAAACCGGGGACCAAGGATTACGGCATCCTCTCGCTGCGGACGCAGGCGAACTGGGAGGTGAAGCCGCTCCGGACGGTGCCGCCCGAGGCGTTTTACCCGCAGCCGAAGATCGACTCGAGCGTGGCGGTGCTGACGCCGAGGACTAGCGGGCTGCCGACATTTGATTACCGGTTGTTCGACGAACTGATCCGCCGGGGCTTCGCGCAACGTCGCAAGCAGCTCAAGAAACAACTGCCGGACGGTCCGCTGTGGGAGGAAGTCGCTTCTCAGTTAGGAGTGGCCGCCACGGTCCGCGGCGAGGAGCTGACGCTGGCGCAATGGGTGGATCTAACGAGGGCGTATGATCCGCATCCGCTCAAGGACTTGCCGCAGAAATCGGGCGAAATTTTCGACGTGGTGGATTCTAACGACGCCGTCACCGGCACCGCCACTCGTGGCGAGGTCCACGCGCAAAAGCTGATGCACCGTGCGGTCCACGTCTTCGTTTTCAACAAGCACGGCGACCTGCTTCTGCAAAAACGTTCGCTGCTCAAGGACACCTGCCCCGGCCTCTGGGACTCCAGTGTCTCCGGCCATCTCGATTCCGGCGAAGGTTACGAGGCTGCCGCCGTTAGAGAACTCGGCGAGGAAATGGGCATCGCTATTGACAGCCCGCCCGAGGAAATCGCCTGCATCGCTCCCTGTCTGGAAACCGCTTGGGAACACGTCCGTCTCTATCGGATCCGCCACGATGGGAGCCTGCGTTTCCCGTCCGCCGAAGTGGACGGGGCGATGTGGTTTCCGCTGGCTGAAATTGGCGCTTGGATGGCCTCGCGACCCTCGGATTTCGCGCCGGGATTTCTGGAATGCTGGAAAAAATTCAACGCTCTCTGATTCATGAACCGCATCGTCACCTCGCTTGCCATCGCCTGTCTAACATTTACCTCCTGCCAGAAATCGGCACCGGACAAATTGGGCTATCAGATCATTTCCACGCGTCCTCACGACGGCACCGCTTACACCCAAGGTTTGCAACTCATCGGCGGTCGCTTATTTGAAAGCACCGGCCAATATGGGGAGTCCACCGTCCGCGAGATAGAGTCCACCACCGGGAAAATCCTCCGCAAACGTCCGCTTGCAAAAACGGTCTTCGGCGAGGGACTCACGGTGATCGACAAGGAAATGTGGGTGCTCACCTGGAAGGAAAACACAGTCTATGTCTTGGAGCCGGATACGTTCAAGCCAATCCGTTCGCACACCTATCAAGGCGAGGGCTGGGGCCTCACTACCGATGGCAAACAGCTCATCATGAGCGACGGCAGCAGCGATCTCAAATTCATCAACCCCAGGGATTTCACCGTTTCCAAAACCCTCGAAGTGAAGGATGGAAACCACAAAATCAAAGATCTCAACGAGCTGGAATGGATCGACGGGCAGATTTTCGCCAACGTTTATATGACCACCAAAATCGCCCGCATTTCGCCGGAAGACGGCCAAATCACTGGCTGGCTGGACCTGGCCGGATTGAAAAATCAACTCACCGAGCCGAACCATGCCGAGGTCTTGAACGGCATCGCCTACGACCCGACTTCCGGCAACCTCCTCGTCACCGGAAAATACTGGCCGCAGATGTTCGAGATCAAGCTTACGAAAAAATAGCCGCCCTTGCCTTGCCTCGTCACCGCACCCGTTTACCTTCCGCCGCCGATGCCTCTGCCTGATCCCAGTCTCGAACCCGCCATCCGCGATCCCAAGAAACTCCGGAACACGGCATGGGTTCTCGTCGGCATCATCATCCTCGGCGGTTGGCTGGTCTTGAAAGCCTATGACCGCTGGTCCCTCCAACAGGCCGGGGACGACCGACCGGCGATCATTTACCGCATCACCCCGGAGCGGGATTTGCGGATGCTGCGGCAGGATGGGAAAATCATGGATCTGGTCAGTCTCCGGGGAAATGTCATCGCCGTCAATGTCATGAGCCTGCGGGACCCGCAGGCGGCGGAACTCAGCATGGCCGTCATGAAACGGCTGGCGGAATCCCGCTCCGGAACGAAAGAGTTCAACCTCGTTTCCCTAGTCGTCGATCCGTTCCCTTCGGATAAATTGTCGGCCGACCTGGCGGAATCCTCGGCGGCTAACGGAATGATGTTGCCCCAATGGTGGCTCGGTGGCAATGAACCGAAGACGTTGCACAAGTTTATCAAAAACGAACTCAAATCTAACATTTATCCGAATGAAGCGAATGGAAAATGGCTCTACGATTCCTCCATTGTCCTGATCGACAAAAACGGCCACATCCGCCGCGCCGTCGTCCCGCAGAAACAGGGCGGCCCGCCTTTCATCGCCACCTTCGATTTTGAACAAGCCGCCGCCTGGGACGCGAAAAGAGCTAAAACCGGCACCGCGCACACCAACCTCGAAGAACTTGAAATCCTCCTCAACAAAACCATCGACAAGCTTCTCGCCGAACCCTTCCAACCTTGATGAAACGCTCCACCACCATTGCCCTATTCTACATCGGCGTCGCCACCCTCTGCATCGGCGTCCTCAGCATCTCCATGTGGCTGGCCAAGGGGCTGAACGCTCCCTATCAGGCTCCGGTCGCCATCAACACCGGCAAGGAAACCGTCACCGATTGGTTCCCTATCAATAAGGATCTAACCGGAGTGAATCAGGAAAACAAGCCGGTCAAACTCTCCGACCTGCGCGGCAAGGTTTGGCTCGTCGCCGAGTTCTTCGCCGTCTGCCCGAACTGCGCCATCCGCAACGGGGCGGAGTTGCGGAAAATTTATGACGATTTCAAAAACGATCCTGATTTCCACATCGCCTGCATCTCCATCGACCCGGAAGACGACAACGTCGAAAAGCTCGGCGATTATGCGAAAGCCCTGGGAGCCGATTCAAAAAACTGGTGGTTCCTGAATGCCGGGGACTCCAAGACGACGCACGATTACCTCGAACACGAACTTAAGTTTTTCCACATCAACAACCGCATCGACCCCCTCGACATCGAGACTAACGGCAAGTATGCCCATGACCTCGGCTTCATCCTGGTGGACCGGAATTTCAAGGTCGTCGGGAAATGGCCGCTCGCCGACGCCCGCTCTGAGGAGGGCAAGAAACTTGATCCCACGCTCTATCAAAAACTCAAGGACGAGCTCTATGCCCGCATTCGCCTTGAGCTGGGTAAAAACAAATCCCCCGGCATCTGATGGATGACGAGCTCAAGCAATGGCTGGCCCGCGCCCCGCAGGAAGCGCTGTCGAAAAAACTCGGCATTGCGGCTTGGATTCTCTCCACTGTGGTCTTGCTGTTAGTTGTGATGATGCAGAAGATCAAACTGCCACTCCCCGATGGCTGGTCCACAAATTTCCTTCCGCCAATCCATGCGGGACTGAACGCAGTGGCCGCGTTAGTGCTGCTGATTTCGCTGATTTTCATCAAGCGTGGCAAGGTCAAGCTGCACCGGGCGACCATGGTTCTCGCCATGATTCTATCAGTGCTGTTCCTGCTTTCTTACGTCGCCTATCACATGACGAATGCCCCGACTCATTACGGCGGTGTCGGCACCATGCGGACTGTTTATTTCGTCCTGCTCGGCACCCACATCCTCTTCGCGGCGGTCAGCCTGCCGTTCATTCTTTTCACCTTCATCGCCGGTTGGACGAACCGCTTCACCGCCCACCGCAGGCTTGCCCGCTGGGTGTTCCCATTGTGGCTCTACGTGGCCGTAACTGGGCCGATCTGTTATTGGATGCTGAAGCCGTATTACGGTTGAATCCGGGCCGATGATTTCGCTTCCAACGCCCGGGAAAGCAGGATAATCCAGACCAACACTCAAATTTAAAACCATGGACATTCTCGGATTCATCAAAGGCGAACTGCTGGAAATTATCGAATTCAACGACGACTCGCGGGACACCCTGGCGTGGCGTTTTCCCGATGAGGACAAGACGATCAAGAACGGCGCGCAGCTCATCGTCCGCGAAAGCCAGCTCGCGCAGTTCGTCTATCTCGGCCAGTTCGGCGATTGTTTCGGCCCCGGCAAGCATTCGTTGGTCACGGACAACATCCCGATCCTCAACAAGCTGAAAGGCTGGAAATACGGTTTCCAATCCCCGTTCAAGGCGGACGTTTATTACGTCACGACCCGGCTTTTCACCGGCAACAAATGGGGCACCGCGAACCCGGTGATGATGCGCGACAAGGACTTCGGCGTGGTCCGTTTGCGGGCCTTCGGATCGTTTGATTTCAAGATCGTGGATGCGCCGGTCTTCCTCAAGGAGGTCGCCGGCACCGACCAGCATTTCCGGCTCGATGAATTCGCCGATACGATGCGCTCGCGGATCGTCAGCGTGTTCAGCGAGGCTCTCGCCTCCTGCGGCGTGCCCGCGCTCGACGTGGCTTCCCGCTACTCGGAACTCGGGGACGCCCTGCTGCCGCTGATCAATCCGCAGGTGACCACGAAGTATGGCATCGAGATCACCACCTTCCTCGTCGAGAACGTGTCCGTGCCGCCCGAAGTCGAGGCCGCCATCGACAAGCGTTCGAGCATGGGAGCCATCGGCAATCTCAACGACTACGTGAAATTTCAAATGGCCGAGTCCATGACCAAGGGCGGCGACGGCGGAGGTGGTTCCCCTGCCGCCGCCGCCGGACAAATGGCGATGGGCTTCGGGATGGCTCAGGAAATGATGAAATCCATGCAAGCCCAGCCGCCACCGCTCCCCGGCGCGACGGCCGCCGCTCCAGCCGCTGCCGGGGTTCCCGAACTTCTCAGCCCGGCCGAGGCCGCGCAAATCCTCGGCGTGACCGAGGCGGATGTCATCGCATCGGTCGATGCCGGTGATTTGAAAGGCAAGAAAATCGGCGCAGCCTATCGGATTTCCCGGGCTGCCCTCGACGCATTCCTCGCCGAGTAACCCGACGCCATGGCCGAAGTCAGCGCGCTGAAAAAACATCCCTGTCCCCAATGCGGCGGGGATGCGGAATGGAATGCCGCCAAGCAGGCTCTCGCCTGTCCTTTCTGCGGCACGGTGCTGCCATGGAGCGATGGTGAAAATGCGTTAGGCGCATCCATTGTCGAGCATGATTTGGAAGAGTCTCTCGCTTCTAGCAGCAATGATGCGCACGGACTCTTGGCTGAGAAAAAATCGGTGAAATGCGAGAGCTGCCAGGCGATCAGCATTTTCGATCCCGACCGCGCGGCGCAGCGTTGTGATTTCTGCGGCTCGCCTTCAATCGTGCCAGTGGAGGCTCTCGACGGGGCCATCACGCCGGAAAGTTTGTTGCCGGTCGTGATCCCGGAAACTCAGGTCCGTGACATGCTCCGCAAGTGGTATGGCAGCCGCTGGTTCGCCCCGACCAAGTTGAAGCGGGCCGCGCTAACAGACACACTGCACGGCATTTACCTGCCGTACTGGACCTTCGACGCGCACGTCGATGCGTCCTGGACTGCGGAGTCCGGCTATTATTATTACGAGTCGGAGACCTATCAGGACTCCAACGGAAAAACGCAAACCCGCCAAGTTCAAAGAACCCGCTGGGAAGACAGCTCCGGGGAAATTTCGCATTTTTTCGATGACGATGCCGTGCCCGGAACCGTCGGCGTGCACACCGCCTTGCTGCGGAAAGTGGAACCCTTTCCCACCATCAGCGATCTCAAGCCGTACGATCCCGTTTATATCCGAGGTTGGACCGTCGAACGCTATCAGGTCGATCTCGGGCAGGCCTCCGAGGTCAGCAAACAACAGATGGATGCCACCGTCTATCAGCTTTGCTCGCGCGAGGTGCCGGGAGACACGCAGCGGAATTTGCAGGTCGATTCCACCTATCAGGGCCGCACTTTCAAGCACATCCTCGTCCCCGTGTGGCTCACCACGTACACCTACGGGCCGAAATCATTTCAGGTCGTTGTCAACGGCTACACCGGTAAAATGGCCGGCGAGTTCCCGTTGAGCTGGGTGAAAATCATGTTCGCCATCCTCGCGGTGCTGCTGGTGATTTTCATTATTGTCCTGCTGAATCAAAAGTAGCCGTGGCGTCTCGCCCCCATTCCTTAACCTGAAGAGGAAAGTGAACTACAGATGAACACAGATAGACACTGATTGTAAGAGGCTTGTAAAGAGTTCAGCTCTCGCCCAGTGGGTGAGATGCCAAGTATTGATAACTCTTTGTTTGTCTGAGTGAAATTGCGTCCATCTGCGGTTCTATTTCTCTTTCTAGGCTTCACGGACCGCGGGATTCATCCCGGCCTTCATTCATCCATCATCTTCCCACAACAAAGAGTGGATTCTGCGTTCCACCTCACAGCACCGCCCGCCCCACTTTCCGGATCGCCGCCGGATAGAGCCGGTGCTCGATCACCTGGATTCTTGCGTGCAGCGTCTCCGCAGTATCGTCTGATAGAATCGGCACGCTTTCCTGGAGAATGATCGGTCCGGTATCCATGCCTTCATCCACGAAATGCACCGTGCAGCCGGCTTCTCTTTCGCCGGCATCAAGCGCCTGTTTCCATGACTCCAATCCCGGAAACGCGGGCAGCAGCGACGGATGGATATTCAGAATGCGCTGCGGAAAAACATCCAGCAACGGCCATTTCACGAGTCGCAGGAAACCCGCGAGACACACCAGTTCCACCCCCGCCTCTTGCAGCCGCAACGCCGTTTCCGCCTGCGCCTCTTCCGGGAATTTCGTCTTGAATCCCCGGCAGTCGATGATGCCTGTTTCGATGCCGTGCTTTTCCGCGCGTTTCAGAATAAATGCGTCCGGATTGTCTGAGAGGACAAGGCCGATCCGCGCGTCGAGCGTTCCCTCCTCAATCGCATCGAGGATCGCCTGCATGTTGGATCCTGATCCGGAACCGAGAACGCCGAGCACCATGCGCTTGGTTTAAGCCGTCCAACCAAGGTGCCAAGCGCCAAGTGGAAAATTAAGAAAATTGAACCGCAGATGGACGCAGATGAACACGGATAAGACAATTGCCTGAGGAAGATCTTCTGGTCCTCAATCCATCATCCGTCTTCCATCTGCGTTAATCCTGAAGAGGAAAGTGAACCACAGATGAACACAGATAGACATTGATTGTAAGAGGCTTGTAAAGAATTCAACTCTCACCCAGTGGGTGAGATGCCAAGTATGGATAACTCTTTGTTTATCTGCGTGAATTTGCGGCCATCTGCGGTTCTATTTCTCCTTCTAGGTTAATCTGCTTCTCTGAATCCATTCCGCCATCTATGAAATCCCCATGCACGACGCCCGTATCGACGCCCTCGCCCGCCAGCTTGTCCGCTATTCCACTTCCCTGAAAAAGGGCGAAAAAGTCCTCATCGACCTCCACGACGTGCCGGAATCCATCGGCCTCGCTCTCATCCGCGAGGTCCGGGCCAAGGGCGGGCTGCCCTTTATCAAGCTCCATCAAGGCCGCCTCACCCGCGAGATGATGAGAGGTGCGGAAGACGGCCAATACGAAATCATCGCCCGGCACCTGCTCGCCGAGATGAAGGACATGGACGCCTACATCGCCATCCGCGGCGGCAATAACATTGCGGAAAATTCCGATGTCCCCGCCGACCGGATGCGGCTCGCGATGAAACACATGCGCCCGGTGTTAGACCACCGCGTCAAGAAAACTAAATGGTGTGTCCTCCGCTGGCCCTCGTCATCCATGGCCCAGCAAGCCGGCATGAGCACCGAGGCGTTTGAAAAATTCTACTTCGACGTCTGCCTCCTCGACTACAAGGCGCTCGTCCCCTCCATGAACGCGCTCAAGAAATTGATGGATAAAACCGAACGCGTGGAAGTCACCGGTCCCGGCACCGATCTCCGGTTTTCTATCAAGAGCATCAACTCCATCGTCTGCGGCGGAAACTATAACATCCCGGACGGCGAGGTCTTTACCGCGCCCGTTAGGAATTCTGTCGAAGGCCACATCTCCTACAACGCGCCCACGATCTATCAAGGTATTCCCTTCGACTCTATCAGACTGGAATTTTCCCAAGGCAAAATCGTCAAAGCGGAGGCAGGCTCCAATACCGCCGCTCTCAACAAGATCCTCGATAGCGACGAAGGCGCACGCTACATCGGCGAGTTCGCCCTAGGCTTCCACCCGACCATCCGCGAGCCGATGCGCGACATTCTGTTCGATGAAAAAATCGCCGGCTCCTTCCATTTCACGCCCGGCCAGGCGTACGACGAGGCGGACAATGGGAACCGCTCCCAAGTCCACTGGGACATGGTCAACATCCAGCGCAAGGACTGGGGCGGCGGGGAAATCTGGTTCGATGGCAAGCTCATCCGCAAGGACGGCATCTTCCTCGCGAAAGCGTTAGAAAAGCTGAACGGCTGACGTGGCACAGACATTCCTGTCTGTTCTTCCCTTAAAATCCAACCCGTCCATGGACTCCCATCCGAATTGGCGTTTGCGTGTCCGCGCCGCGTTGGAAGCCTATTTTCGTGATCGTTCCTATCCTCGATTCGCGCTGACCCTGCTTGTCACGATCGCGGGATTTGTGGGATTCCTCATTTCCCACACGCTGTTAAACCATGGTTTTGAGGATATGTGGCTGCGGTATCCTATTTCGGTCATCGGTGGTTATCTCGCGTTCCTTGCCCTGTTGCGGTTCTGGGTGGAAATCGAGCGCGCCCGCTTCGATCCGAAAAAAGTTAGAATCTCCACTGAGCTTCCGGATGAGTCCACATCTCCGCTGCCGAAGACATTCACCGGCGACAATATCTCATGGTTGGACTGGCTGGACCTCTCCGAATTCCTAAATGACGGCGAAGGCTGCGTGATCGGTTGCCTGTTTGTTCTCGTCATCGGCCTCGTCGCGGGCATGGTGAGCATCCTATTTTCAATCATCATGGCTGCTCCGGAACTTATGGCAGAAATGTTTCTCGATGCCGTCGTGATGACCCTGTTCTATCGCCATCTCAAGAACGCAGCCAAGGAGCATTGGCTGGGAACCGCCGTGAAACGGACATGGAAGTCCGCCCTGCTGACTGCCGCAGCCCTGAGTTTGCTCGGCCTTTTACTCGGCGGACTGGCTCCCGACCGCCACTCCATCAGACCGGCGTTGAAAGAAATTTCCACCGGGATTTTCGGAAATCACAAAGAGTGACGTGATACGAACACCTGTCTGTTCTCCATCTGGATTCACATCAGGGATTTACATGCCGACCCGAATCGCTAACTTCCACCCATGATCCAACCCGAGGAACTGGTCGGAGACGAATGGGCCGAATGGTACCGTCTCACTCCTGCTCAACGTTGGATCGAATCCGAAAAACTCTGGCAAACTTATCTCGCACTTGGAGGCTCCCTTGATACCGAACCCGATACGCAAAGTCCTTTCTTCGATGCGCGAGCACCGCGTCCAAGCCCTTCTGATGGGCGGCCAGGCCTGCGTGTTCTACGGCGCGGCCGAGTTTAGCCGGGATACTGATCTCGCCATTCTCGCGGCCCCAGAAAACCTCGCACGTCTCCAAACCGCACTGGACGAATTGCAGGCGCGGGTGATCGCCATCCCGCAGTTCGATCCCGCCTATCTCCATGCCGGGCACGCCATCCATTTCCGCTGCCAGCATCCCGAGGCGGTCGGCATGAGGGTGGATGTCATGTCGCGGATGCGGGGGGTCGCCCCATTCCCAGAACTTTGGGAGCGGCGGACCACCTTCGAGATGCCAGATGGCACCCTCTGCGATCTCCTCGCCTTGCCCGACCTCGTCCTCGCTAAAAAAACTCAGCGCGACAAGGACTGGCCGATGATCCGGCGGCTGGTAGAAGCCCATCACTTCAATCACCGGGACGATCCCAACCCCGAGCAAATCCAATTCTGGCTTCAGGAACTCCGGACCCCTTCCCTTCTCATCCCCACCGCCCGCATCTGGCCCGGTGAAGCGGAGAAAACTTCCCTGTCACGCCCCCTCCTGATCCATGCCATCACCGGCAAGGAGGATGACCTCACCGCCGCACTGATAGAAGAGGAGAACGCCGAGCGCCTCCGGGATCGCGATTATTGGTTACCCCTTAAACAGGAACTCGAAAGGCTCCGGATGAACCGCCAATAGCATGATCTGGACATGCCCCCTATCCCTCATGCGCCCGCTTCAGCGCGGCGATGTCCAGTTTCTTCATTCCCATCATCGCCTCCATCGCTCGTCCGGATTTTTCGGGATCGGGATCGCCTAGCAGTTCGCCTAGGATGGAAGGCACGACCTGCCAGGATACGCCGAACTTATCCCTCAGCCAGCCGCATTGCTGCGCTTCCACCGGCCCGCCTGCGGATAGATGGTTCCAGAAATGGTCCACCTCCTCTTGGGATTTGCAGTCGATTTGGAAGGAAATCGCCTCCGTGAATTGGAACATCGGCCCGCCGTTGAGCGCGGTGAATTCCTGACCATCCAGCTCGAAGGCTACCACCATCGCCGATCCGGGTTCCCGGCAGTGATGTTCTTTCCCGGCCTCTCCATACCGGCTCACATGGCTGATCTTCGAGTTGCTAAAAATGGACGTGTAAAACTCCGCCGCCTCTTCCGCTTGGCTGTCGAACCAGAGGAAAGGTGTGATCTTTTGTTCGATTTTCATCATTGGACCGGGATTTCGGTTCAATTTCGGGTTTTACGCTCCCTGGCAATCCATCTTGCCCATCGCCTTCACCATTTCCTCCGGCGTCACGTCGCGCACATGCGTGGCGATCGACCACTGATGGCCGCAGGGATCGATCACTAGACCGTAGCGGTCGCCCCAGAACATGTCCGCCACCGGCATTTTCACTGTGGCCCCGGCGGCCACCGCTTGGGCGAAAAGCGCATCCGCATCCTCCACTTGAAGGTGGATCGTCACTGGTGTGCCGCCCAGCGTGTTAGGTCCCTTGCAGGTCCACTCCGGCACTTCGTCCACCAGCATGATCGTCGAGTCGCCGATGCGGATTTGGGCGTGCATGATCTTTTCCACACCCGGCATCGGCATACGCCAGATCTCCACCGCGCCGAAGGCATTTTTGTAAAATTCAATCGCCGCCGCGGCTCCGGCACAAACGAGGTGCGGAGTGACCGTGTGCATTCCGTTCGGGATCGGATCGACTTTGGAATTGGTGGATGAAACGCAGGGTTCTTCGGCAGTTTGCGGGGTCATGGGGATGGTTGGTTTGACGGTTGATGGGACTCAAGACAAGCGAATCACTATCATGAGGAATGACAGCTCGCAACCCAGAGTATGTGGCGGAAAAGTCGCTTCTCATGCCGGTTGCCGAGGACATGACAATGGACTATGGATGCACAGGATGAAACGTCGCCGATGGTTGGGTCTGGCAGGCCGCACGGGATTGGCCGCGTTGGTGCCGGGCTGTGCATTTTCCACAGGTCATCAAGGCATCAATCCCGCCGCAGCGGATCGTCTGGGCGGTGAGGCTTATGGAATTTGGCAAGGAGGGCGCTGGATCGGCGGACGCGATCCAGACAGGCGGATGCCGTCACTGAGCATTACCAAATCGTTGGCGGCATTGGCGGTGGTGCGAGGCGTCGGCGAGGGGTGGCTGGCGCTCGATCAGCCGCTCGGAGGCATCGTTCCGGAGTGGCAGTTAGATGAGGGAAAAAGCCGCGTGACTGTCCGGATGTTAGTCAATCAAACGGCGGGATTTTCTTCCGGCGTGGCAGAACTTTATCGGGGGCGCATTGAGGATAAAGGCCGGGTAGCCATTTCCCTGCCGCTTGTCGATGCGCCGGGGGAGCGATTCCGTTACGGCCCGGCATCGGATGAAATTTTAGCGGAAATCCTACGCCGAAATTTGCGCGAACGCGGCTCTACGACTGAAATTTTTCTCAGGGAGATCATGGGCCGGATCGGCATTTCCAGCCCGAACTGGCGCAAGGATTTGCAGGGGAAATTCTATCTATCCACCGGAGCGGAGTGCAGCGTGCGAGATCTCGGTCGGCTTGGGCGGGTAGTCGC
>JANYFB010000211.1 GCA_025362955.1 Akkermansiaceae bacterium | reverse complement strand
GAAAATGCTCCTTCAGGTCCACGATGAACTCGTCTTCGATCTCGCCCTCGATGAAGAAGAACTCGTCCCGAAAATCCTCGACGCCATGAAAACAGCTCTCCCTCTGCCTTACGGAGTCCCGTTAGAAGTTGAGGCCGGTATCGGCGGGAACTGGCTGGCAGCGCATTGATAAACTTGGGATGGGCCGCATGGTAAGGAAAGATGTCAGAGTCACATGAAAATCAGCCGCCGAAAGGCAGCAAACCACATCACAACAAAGCACTTCTTGCCATCGCTGTATTCAAGGGGATCAAGGGCGTGCTTCTGATCCTGCTTGCGATTGGCTTGTTCAAGCTACTCCACCGCGACGTGGGTGAGGTATTTGAAAATCTGGCTAACAAATTGCGAATCGATCCAGACAATCGCTACTTGGGTGCACTGCTGGCGAAATTAAATCTACTGGATGACGGGAAACTCGAAAAACTCAGCGGCTTCACTTTTGCCTACGGAATACTGCTGATGACAGAAGGGACCGGCTTATATTTGGAAAAACGGTGGGCGGAGTTTCTGACCGTCATCGCCACCGCTGGTTTCATCCCGTTGGAGCTTTATGAGCTGTACGAATCGATTTCGCCCGTGAAATGTATCTTACTGGTGGTGAATGTGGGAATTGTCGTTTTTCTCATCGTCACCTTGCGCCGTGGTCCCGCCAAGTCGGGTCGGGTGGCAAAGCAGGAAGTCACATTTCCCGAGAATAGGAATTGAACCTGCGAGTGAAGCGATTTGACTAAATTGATGAGACAAGGTTGCGCCGCTGCGGCTTTTAAGCGACAAGAAGTCGCCGCCCCATGACCCAGCTTTTGATTGAACCTGCCCGTCGCACCGGTTGCGAGGACATCCCCGCCCTTACCGAAGTCCTGCGCGCGTCCGCGCAGCGCCAGCGCTCGCCCATCGACGACGTTCTCGATGCCGGCGTGGTCGATGAGGAAAAATACATGCGCGAGCTTGCGCTTGACCTTGGCATCGAGTGGCTCGACGTGATCCCGATGGCGGAGATTCCCCTGCCATTGCGGGAGGCCTGCGGACCACGGCTCGCCCTGCGCCACCGCCTGCTGCCCGTAGCGATTGAAGGCGAGGGCGATCAAAAACGCCTGAAACTCGCCACCTTCGACCCATTTAACCTCGTCGCCCGCCAAGCCGCCGCTCAGGAAATTTCCCTGCCCATCGACTGGTGCATGGCTTCCCGCAAGCGCCTCCACGACGCACTTCGCCGCCTCTATGGAGTCGGTGCCGACACCTTCGAACAAATCCTCGAAGGCCGCGATTTCGACTACGACCACCTCGAGAGCGGTGAGGACGAGGCCAACGTCATCGACCAAGACGACGACGAGGAAGCTTCCGTCGTCAAGTTCGTCAACCAGATCATCCGCGAGGCCCTCGACCAGCGCGCGACGGACATCCATGTCGAGCCGCTCAGCACCAATCTCCGCATCCGCTACCGGATCGACGGTCGCCTGATCGAGATCGCCGTGCCGGAAAACATCAAGGCGCTGCAAAGCTCGGTCATCGCCCGTTTGAAAATCATGGCCCGCCTCGACATTGCCGAGCGCCGCGTGCCCCAGGACGGACGGATCAACCTCCAGTTCGAGGGTGCCACCATCGACGTCCGCGTCGCCACCGTCCCCACGGTCGAGGGTGAAAGCGTTTCCCTCCGGCTTCTCAACCAGGAAAAGTTCAACATCGCCAAGCTCGCGATGGAGCCCTTCGTTCTGAAGAAAATTGAATCCCTGCTCCACCTGCCTAACGGCATCATCCTGATCACTGGCCCCACCGGCTCGGGAAAATCCACCAGCCTTTATTCCTTCCTCACCGAGGTAAACCATCCGGAACGGCGCATCGTCACCGTCGAGGACCCGGTGGAAAACAAGCTCACAGGCGTCATGCAAATCGCCGTGAAAAACGAGATCGGCCTCACTTTCGCCACCGCTCTACGCTCGATCCTCCGCGCCGATCCGAATATTGTCATGATCGGGGAAATCCGAGACCTGGAGACTGCGGAAATCGCCATCCGCGCCTCACTCACCGGTCACTTGGTGTTCTCCACCCTTCACACCAACGACGCCATGGGCGGCATCAGCCGGTTGATCGACATGGGTGTCGAGCCCTTCCTTGTTTCCGCGGCCGTCCGCGCCTTCCTTGCCCAACGGCTGGTTAGAAAACTCTGCCCCCATTGCAAGGTGCCGCGCGAAGTTAGCGACCAGGATCGGCGCGATCTCGGCATCCCGATGCACATCCCCGGCCAAGTTTATTCTCCGAAAGGCTGCGACCGTTGCCGCATGACCGGCTTCTCCGGCCGACTTGCCATCTACGAAATCATCTTACTCACCCAGCCTATGCAGGAACTCGTCGCCCACCGTGCCCAAGCCGTAGCCCTGCGTGCCCAAGCCGTCCGCGACGGATACATCCCCATGCGCGAATACGGTTGGCAAAAGGTCATGAAGGGCGAAACCACCATTGAGGAAGTCATCTCCGTCACCTCCTCCGACATCGGCGGTGGGGAGTAAGGAATCTCGAACGCCTAACATCGAACGTCGAAGTGATATCGTTTTCCCTGATCACTGCTAACTGATCACTCGGCACTCTCTCCACCATGCCCCTCTTCGCCTACAAAGCCCTCGCCGCCAACGGCACCGTCACCACCGGGGAAATCGATGCGGCGGACCGCCCGGAAGCCTTGCGCGTCCTTGATAAAAAGGGCCTGCAACCCGTCAATCTCAAGGAATCCGCCGCCGTTTCCACCAAAAAAACCGCCCCCGGTGCCAAGGCGAAACCCGAGGAAAACGACCGTACCAAGGGCAAATCCGAGGCCGAAGAAAAGCCAATTCCCGACGGCCCGATCAAGCTCAAGCGCCAGGAAGTAGTTCTCTTCACCGAGGAACTATCCGACATGCTCGGAGCCGGCCTCCAACTCGAACCGGCGCTCAGGTCCATGGAAAACCGCCAAGAACTCGGCAACCTCAAGGCCGTTTCCTTCAAAATCCGCCAAATCGTGCGCGATGGCGTGAACTTTTCCGTCGCCCTGAAAAAAGTGAGCCCCAGCTTCGGCCCGTTGTATTGCTCGCTGGCCGCCGCCGGTGAGGCATCCGGCGCGCTCGATGATATCCTCAAGCGCCAGGCTCATTACCTCAAGACCCTCGCCGAGCTCCAGACCCGGCTCATCCTCGCGATGATCTATCCGGCCTTCCTCATCGTCGCGGGCATCGGGGTTTCCATCGTCTTCATCACCGTCCTCATTCCGCAGCTCACCGCCCTCATCCAGAGCACGCCAGGCGGCAAAATCCCTCTCGGCGCGGCCATCCTCATCGGGGCCTCCGCGTTCATGAAAAAATGGTGGATCGTCATCATTCTCACCCTCCTCGCCTCCTTCATTTTCTTCAAGGCATGGAAGGACAACGATGCTAACAAACCCGCTTGGGACCGGATGAAGCTCAAGCTCCCGCTCGTCGGTCCGGTCATCACCAGCCGCTTTTACGTCCAGTTTCTGGAAACCATGGCCAACCTCGTCGGCAACGGTCTGCCCCTCCTCCGCGCCCTCGAACTCTCGCGCGACGCCACCCAAAACCGCTCCCTGCGCGGCCACCTGGACCAGGTGATCGCCCAAGTCGGTGACGGACGCTCATTTTCCAAGGCTCTCATCCGCAACGGTGCTTTCCCGCCCCTGCTCATCGACATGATCTCCGTGGGCGAGCAAACTGGAAAAATCGACATGTCCCTCCGCCGCGCCGCCGAGCGCTACGACAAGGAGCTGGATAAGGATCTCCAGCGCATCATGGCCCTCATCATGCCCAGCGTGCTCATCGTCATGGCCGGCCTCATCGGCAGTATGGCCTATCTGATGATCACCGCCATTTTCCAGACGATCTCCAATCTGCATTGAGGCAGAAGGCGAGCTCGCTGACCGGCAAGGATTCCCCTACTACCGAGTGGGGGGACAAAACAGCTCCCGGCAGAGCAAGCAGCGTTTTCCGTCGCAGCCACGGGCACTGCAATGTTCGCGACCGTAGAAGATGATCTGGAGGTGAAGACGGTTCCACGATTCCCGGGGGAAAAGCTTTTTCAGATCGCGCTCGGTTTCCACGACGTTTTTCCCGGACGTGAGCTTCCAGCGCGTGGCGAGGCGGTGGATGTGAGTGTCCACGGGAAAGGCGGGCACGCCAAAAGATTGAGCCATCACCACGGAGGCGGTCTTATGGCCGACGCCCGGCAGAGCTTCCAGCGCGTCGAAGTCCGCTGGAACCTCGCCGCCGTGCTTCTCTACCAGAATTTTCGACAACTCGGAAATGGCCGCAGACTTGCGAGGTGATAAACCGCAGGGGCGGATGATCGCTTTGATCTGCTCGACCGACACGCGCATCATCTCGTTAGGATTGTCGGCAAGGGCGAAGAGGGCGGGGGTGACGAGGTTGACCCTAACATCCGTGCATTGGGCGGAGAGCAACACCGCAACTAACAACGTGTAAGGATCCCGGTGATCCAGTGGAATCGGCGTTTCGGGATAAAGTTCTTGAAGCCGACCTCGGAGGTAATCGGCGCGTTGTTGCTTGAGCATGAGGTGAACTAATGGAGCGTGGTAGGAAATGAGGATGAGGGTCCGCAGGCTCCGCGCAAACAGATGAACCACGATTTATTCCGTGAACACAGCTCTAATGAGCTGCGTGAAGCTGTGTTCATCTGCAGTTCGATTTCTCTTTCAAGTTCAATCTATTCGTCGTTTTCCGGCAACCGTTGCGCGTGTTCGAGCGCTTTCACGCGTGCGACAAGCTTCGGAAGCCTGCGGAACAAAGCTTGCAGTTTCATTTCCGCCTTAAGGGGCTGGGCGGGTTTGCCGCCGTAAGCTATGCCTCCAGCCAAGTTACTAGTCACGCCGGACCGAGCGCCGAGCAGCGCTTGAGAACCGATGGTGACATGACCGGCGATGCCGACTTGTCCTGCAACCGTCACGTAATCACCGAGACGGGCACTGCCAGAAATGCCGGTCTGAGAGACAATCAGGCAATGCATCCCGACCACGACGTTGTGGCCGATTTGGACGAGGTTATCAATCTTTGTACCCTCGCCGATCAATGTCTTGCCGAAGCGGGCACGGTCGATGGTAGTGTTCGCTCCGATTTCCACATCATTGCCGATTTCCACGATCCCGATTTGGTCGATCTTGACGTGGCAACCTCCAGAAAATTCGTATCCGTAGCCGTCCGAGCCGATCACCGCGCCAGGCTGGAGAATCACGCGGTCGCCGAGAATGCAGCGTTCTCTAACGGACGAGTTGGCCATCAGGCGGCAGTCGCGGCCAATGACCGCATCTTCGGCAACCACGCTGTTAGGCCCGAGGTCCGAGCCATCGCCGACGGATGCTCCAGCCTGCACGACAGCCCCGGCTTGAACCCGGACTTTTGCGGGATCGAGAATGGCTGCGGGATCAACGAAGGCCCGCGGATGAATGCCGGGGGAAAATTTCCGCGTGGCGACGGCGAAGTGGCGGACCACGATGGCGAAGGCCAACGAAGGATTTTCCACTGCGATCAACGCGGTATCTAACGGTCCATCATTGACCCCCCGCGCGACAAGGACGGCGGCGGCTTGGGTTTGGAGAAACTGGCCGTGATATTTCTCGTTGCCAAGGAAACTCACATCATGGGGTCCGGCAGCGTCCAGCGCGGCCATGCCGGTTAGAGACAAATCGAGCCCGCCCCGGATGATGTCACCATCGACCCAACGGGCGAGCTCGGAAAGCGTGAGGGCGAATGCCAACTCGGGAGTGGATTAATTCTCCTTACCGCCAGCGGGAGGTGTCGAGAGGTCTGGGATTTCCGGTTTCGGATCCCCTTCGGCAGGAAGAGACTCGGCAGGGGCGTCCTTGTTCAGATCCTTGAGAAGTCCGGCGGTGATGTCGGTGGCGTCCTTGGTGTAGAGGAGAAACGGAACCTGCGAGGTGCTGAGACCGGATTTGTCGAAAACGTAGTCGTAGTTATCCACCTTCGCCTTTTCCTCCACGAGTTTGCGGATTTCCTCAAGGATGCCCTTCATGCGTTGGACCATTTTCTCGTTGAGCGCTTGATTGCGGCGTTGGAGGAACTCGCGGCGCTCGCGGTCAAGGGCGATGCCTTCCTGTTGTTGGCTCTGCCAGTCCTTGAAAAGTGTCTGCTTTTTAGAGTCGTTAAGGGCGGGGTCTTCGAGCTGCTTGCGGAGCTTGGCGAGATTTTCCTCCAACTCACGGATGCGGGCGAGGCGCTCGTTGTTGTCCTTCTGGATCCGGGCGCGTTCCACATTGATCTGCTTTTGTGCCTCGTTGGTCCGGTAGTATTGCTTGAAAAGCTCCTGCATATCCACCGTGGCGATATTGAGCTTACCATCTGCGGCGAAGGCCATCGTGGCGAAGGAAGCCGCGAGAGCGACGGCGAGAAAACGGCGGATAAGGGTCATCTGATAGGTAAGTTGGGGGTTCCAAAAGGGGATTACGCGCGGAAGCATGGCCGAAAATTTCACCCCGTCAACGCTCATCCGGCACTGTGCGAGCTGAGGGGGAGAAAAATAAGCAGCAGCTTATTTGAGAGTGGATAGTTCAGCGATTTTAGCCCGAGTCACTGGCTCTTTAATGTCTTTCCACTGTTCGCGGAATTTCTTGGCATCCGCGACAGTGACTGCGGCTGCTTTGTTTCCAAATGAACCCCGGACGTAGGTCATCACGGAGGCCAGCTTTTCATCGTCCAATGCCGCTCCGAGAGGTGCCATCATCATTAGGTAGTCATTTCCTTCCTTCTTGATGCCATTGAGGACGACGAGCGCCATCACCGCAGGATCTCCAAGAGCGATTTTGGAGTCTATCAGCGGCGGCGCCATCTTGCTGGGTCCAGCCGGGACACCCTTGGCATCGATGCCGTGACAAGCGGAACAAACCATAAAGGTGGTTTTGCCGGTCTCCATCAGTTTGGCTGTTTCCGCTTCATCAGCGGATGCGCCCTGAGCGAAAATGGCGGTGCCTAGGAGTGGGAGGAAAAGCTGGTGTAAGGAGTTCATAAGGATTGGTAGTGCGGGACAGACAATCCGCACGAATTACCAAGCATTTCAAGAAATGAATTCCTGCTCGCCACCCGAAACGCTGATAAAATGGGCAGCACGTTCCCCCAGTCACGCGCAACTTGCTTCGCCAGAATTTTTCCACAGCGCGAAGACGGCTCCCTGTGGATCTTGAATGATGGCGAGGGTGCCTGCGGAGGGAGTCTTGAACTCGTCCCGGAGAATGGTGGCGCCGGCGGCTCTCGCTTTCGCCACGTCGGCAGCGATATTGTTGCTGTTCACGTAACTGATCCAATGCGGTTTGATAGTGCCCATGTCAGGACGAATTTCGATCATCCCGGCAACGGTTTTTCCGCCGAGCTTGAACATGGTATATTCAAATCCGGGTGACATGAGTACAGCGTCAGCGGTCCATCCAAACAAGTTGTTATAGAAGGTCTTGGAGGCCTCCACGTCCGAGGTGACGAGTTCATTCCAGCAATAAACACCGGGCGTGGAATCGGGGGAATTGGTTTCGCTCATGAGGGATTCTGATGGGTGATTGATCGGAAGGGAATTGCTCCAATTTTCAGATGACGGCAGGCGGGGCGAAGCCTTCGCGGTAGGCGCGGCGAACGATGGCTTTGGAGGCTTCGGCGTGATTGGAGAAGGTGAGTGATGGCTTGTCCCAGCGCAGTTCCTCGCCAGGAAAACGAGTAGCCTTGACGGCGAGGAGAGCGGCCTCGGTCATGCGGATGGCGTCCTTAAACGGGCTGCGGAGTTCGGTTTTTTTGCCGATACAATTATCCACCCACGCATGCCAATGGTTGAGCGGCGGAAACTCGGGCAGGGCGGGCATTTCTAGGCCGGGAGTGAGCTTGCCATCGCGCCAAATTTCAACGGCCCCGCCAGCGGAAAGCGCGAGAACGCCGTCTTCGCAGACTACAACGGTCATGTTTTCCTCGGGAAAATTTCCGGGTGGCAGACCGAGCGCGGCCCGCGAGGGAGCTAGGGCGGAATCGCTGTAATGGATGGGGAAAACCTTGCCTGCGAATGAGTGCGAATCGACGGCGTAGGTTACGGTCGAGTGACAGGGGTTGGTATGGAAGAGAGGATTTTCCGCTTTCGGGCAATGGGTTTGGACTGCAATGGGGCTTTGCAATTCATCGTAGCTGTAAAAAATCACGTCGAGCACATGGCAGCCCCAATCGCCGAGTCCGTTCGTGCCGTAGTCCCACCAGGACCGCCAGATGAGAGGGGTCATGCCGGTCCGATAGGGCACTGTTTCGGTGGCGCAGAGCCAGAGGTTCCAATCGAGCTTGGCGGGTGGCGGAGCGGGAATGCCGGTTTGGTGATTGAAGTTGAAATATTGATTCGCGGCCGGAGAGCCAACCCAGACGTGGGCCTCAATGGCCTTGCCGAGCATTCCCCGGCGCAAGATTTCTACGGCTGCGCGGCGACCGGGGAAGACCATCCGCTGATTGCCAACTTGGGTGACGAGATCGGGCCGCGCGGCGATGGCCTTTTCCATCATCACGAGTTCTTCTAACTGATGAACGAGGGGCTTCTGGCCATAGACGTGCTTACGGTTGCCAAGCGCTGTTAGCATGATCGGCGCGTGGCTGTGGTCCGGCGTGGAGACGATGACGGCATCGAACTTGTCGCCGTGTTTCGAGAAAGCTTCGCGGTAATCGCCGCAAGTAAAAGCGGCGGGGTGATCCTTGGCAGCCTTGGCGAGCGCGTCCGAATCCACGTCGCAAAGCCCCACCATTTCCACCGATGGATGAGCGGCGATTTGCTGGCGGTCCGTGCCGCCGATGCTGCCTACGACGCCGATGGAAAGGACGCGCAGCTTGGAGTTCGGTGAAACGGACGGGGCTTGTGCGAAGGAGCGAGCGGCGGTTGCCAAGCCGATGCCAGCAGCACCGGTGGTCCAGAGAAAACGACGGCGGTCGATTGTGGGTTTCATCACGGAATTGAATACCCGGGCGCTGAGGGGGTTATTTCAGCGCTACTTGCTGACGCGTTTGCGCTCGACAAGCTTGTCAAACTCGCCTGCGACGATTTCTGATCGGCAATGGACTTCCCCGATTTGCTCCCAAGAGACGGCCAGCGCCCCGTCCTTCGTCAGCTCCACGGATGGATTATACATCGCGCCGCCATCGGTGCCGTCGTAGGGATCGCGCAGGCTGATCGTCGCGGCACCCACGCTTACATCAAGACGGGTCGCCTCCTTCTGAGCGCGATCATCGTAGCCGGTGACTGCAATGGCATCCATGGAGTTGTTATTTCCAAAATCAAGGGTGTTGACATAGCGATAAACCACCATACCTGAGGCACTATTTGGGACCGGTGACACGGGGGCGCAGGAGACAATGGCAAGGGCGGGTAGTAAGTAAAATTTCATGACGCTCTGTAGTTGAATACCATCCTGTGTGAACCCGTCTGTTTTGCAATCCCCGATAGAAAAGCTCGAAACGCGGCGTATTTCCCGCGATCTTTAGTCACAGGTCACCCATGCAAAATTCAGCCGCAGCGGAGCATCACGAACCGAATCGTCGCGAGGCAATTGAATTTTTCCTGAAATCACGAGTCTTCATTGCCCGTCGATGGTGGCGGGAACGTGGTGAAAAATTGCCGTGTCACCCATGTGGAAACGAGCTTTTCGAAGCGCCGCTAACGGGGACGGCGAAGGCACCGCTGTGGACTCAAATTTCGGCGGCTGAGTTTCCTCTAACTGCGGGAAAAGTGCAGAACCTCCGCGCGGCCTGCCAGTTTCTCGATGGGATCGAGGTGCCTGCGGGAGAAATCTTCAGTTTCTGGAAACAGTTAGGCCGCACCACGCGGGCCAAGGGATTTACCGAGGGCCGGGAACTCCGCTCCGGCTGTCTGGTGCCCAATCTCGGCGGCGGACTCTGCCAACTCTCCGGACTTTTGCATTCTGCGGCGCTCGCGGCGGGGTTGGAGGTGGTCGAACGCCATGAACATTCGCGGACCTTCGACGGCTCTCCGCTGGCGGATGAGCAGGATGCGACGATTTTTTGGAATTACGTCGATCTGCGTTTCCGCGCTCCCTTCGCTTGGCGTTTGGAAACCCGGCTAACTGCTACGGATTTGGTCGTCTCGATCCGTGCGGTGGTAGATTCCTCCCTGCCGAGAAAGCCCGCGCCGCCACCTAACGGAAAGGGCGTTCCCGTCCGCGCCGACGCCGACGGAGATTGCCTGACTTGCGGGGTCACCTCGTGCTTTCGGCATCCTTCCGCAAATCACCATCATGCCCCGGCTCAAGGCCACACCGCATGGTTGTTAGAAGGAATGTGGCCAGAGTTCGATGCATGGTGCCGCCTGCACTCGCATCCAGGTGACCGTTGGTTGACGCCGCTCGATGGGCAGCGTTGGAAAAAACCGAACTACGCTTGGAACCCACCCGCCGGGACGAAAATCTATTACGCGACTTCTCTCACGTTGCTAAGATCCTGGCGGCAACGGCGCTTGCCCGGCCAAGGTGCGGAGCGGCAAAAATTTCTACTAAAAGCTCAACAAGGTCTCGCGGAAAATTTTGCCAAATACCTCAACCCGCAGGCCCGGCATCTAGTAGTTTCCCAAACCCTGCTGCCCCATCTCTGGCAAGCCGGGCATCTCGGGGGGCGCACCTTTGACGTGCTGGTGAACCGCTGGCCGCTCGGGGAACTTCAGGCCCGGTTAGATGCCGCCGCGGCACGTCATCCCGAGTCGGACACGCTGGCCGATTTCCGGGCTGACCCTGCCTTGGTCATTGCGGAAAAGCAGGCATTGGCCGCGGCTGCTAGAATTGTCACTCCGCACCTGGCCATCGCCAGATCATTCGGCTCGCGGGCGATTCTGCTGGATTGGGAATTACCTGCGGAGGTCCATCGCGCTCAAATAGTATCGGACGCCGTGCGTTGGTTTTTCCCTGCATCCGCCTTGGGCCGGAAAGGAATTCACGAGCTTGCCCAAGCCATCCGCGAAACCGGTGGCGAGTTGCTGGTCCTTGGCCGTGCCCGTGAAGGCTCGGCTGATCCCTTGAAAGAAATTCCCCACCGGCAGGCAGCCCTCTCCGATCTAGCAAGCTGCACCGCGCTCGTCATCCCCGCATGGATCGAGCACGAGCCTCGCCTCGCGCTTCTGGCCCTTTCCCGAGGCATCCCGGTGATCGCCAGCCGCGCTTGTGGACTCCCGCCGCAACCGTTTCTAACCGAGGTGAATGAGGGGGATTTACCCGCACTGTTAGCAGCAATGAAAAAATGCCTTGCCCGGGACTCACTCATTCCCCATTTCCCGCTCCCCGAACCCGCTCGTCTAACAATTGCACGAAATGTTTGACGTGATGGGTGGCCATGTGGCGCTGCCAGACGGCCCACATGCGGAAATCCAAGTCCGCGTTGTTAGGGACCAGCGGGATGATCACGATGTCCTGCTTGTCGAGGTCGAGGACGCGGGGCAGCAGCGAGATTCCTTGTTCCGCAGCAAGCAGCGTGACCAAGGTGTCGAAGCCTTCGACCTGCCGGACCTTGCCCGGCTTCGTTCCTTCCTCACGGAAAATCTCACAGATCGTATCGCGGTGGCTGGAGCGTCCGGCACCGCCGAGGCAGAGTAAAGTGTCGGTCCGGACTTCTTTGAGAGTGACCTCTTTCTTTCCTGCCAAGGGGTGTTGTCTGGAGATGGCCACTCCGTAAATCGAATGAATCACACACAAGCTGCGCAAGCTGGTCATGTCCGCTACGTCTTTTCCATAAGCGAAGCCGATGTCGATTTTTCCGACCGCCAAGGCATCGAGCTGTTCCGCAGGCAACATTTCCACGAACACGACTTCCACGCCGGGGTATTTCTGATGGAAAATCATCAGGGTCCTCGGCAGGAACTCCGTGGCGATGATCCCCACGCTGCCGATGCGGAGTTTCCCGCGGTGGCCGGACTGGGCTTCATTCGCGCGTTCAATCGCCTGCTCGGCGTGGACCAGCAGTTTTTGCGAATCTTCAAGAAAAATTTCCCCAGCCTTGGTCAACGAAACGCTCACCGTGTCGCGCTCTAACAATTTGACGGCGATCTCGTTTTCGAGGTCTTTCACCTGCTTGCTGAGCGCCGGGCGGCTGATATGCAGCCGCTGGGCAGCTTTGCGGAAGCTCAATTCCTCCGCCACTGCCACGAAATATCGCAAATGTCTCAGCTCCATCC
>JANYFB010000205.1 GCA_025362955.1 Akkermansiaceae bacterium | reverse complement strand
ACATGGGTGCGTGGTCCTACATTTTTCCCCGTCTCGAACTCGCCGTGGGCGGTAAAATCCGCTACGCGGGACGAGGCACGGCTTCCAGCCCCGCCGCTGGCTCCAAGGCGATGCACTACCGCGAGCAGAAGGCGCTTCTCGCCCAAGCCTTTGAAGTCTAACATCGAATCGTTTTCCCCAACTCTCACCACGCTTCATCCATGTCCCTCGACGTTAAAGTTCCCGCATCCGGCGAATCGATCACCTCCGCCAATGTCGCCCGCTGGCACAAGAAAAACGGCGATCCCGTCAAACAAGGGGAAATCCTCGTCACGCTGGAAACGGACAAGGTTTCTAACGAGCTTGAAGCCGCTGCCGATGGCACGCTCGAAATCCTCGTCGGCGAGGGCGAGGAAGTTTCTATCGGCACCGTAATCGCCCGCATTTCCGGTGAAATCGCTGCCGCCGCGGCTCCGGTCGTGCAAGCGCCCGTGGCCGCCGCTGCCCCCGCGCCTGCTTCCGGCGGGATGATCGAACTCAAGGTCCCCGCCGCTGGCGAGTCTATCACCTCCGCAAACGTCGCAAAATGGCGTAAGAACGACGGCGAATCAGTCATCCAAGGCGAGGTCTTGGTGACCTTGGAAACCGACAAGGTTTCTAACGAACTCGAAGCACCCGCCTCCGGTCGCTTGAAAATCCTCACCCCCGAGGGCGAGGAAGTCTCGATTGGTGCCGTGATCGCCACCATTGATACCAGCGCCAGTGCGCCCGCCCCGCCCGCACCGCAGCCCCCCGCGCCGGTTGCAGCGCCCGCCATCGCGCCAACCTTGACGCCAGCTCCGGCGCCAGTCGCCGCCCCGGCTCCGGCTCCGGTTTCCGCTCCGGCTCCGGCTCCCGTCGCCGCGCCCGTGAAGCCCGATTTTTCCGCTCCGGTCGCCCCTGTCGAGCGAGTCTCGACCACGTCTGTTAGTGAGGGCCGCACCACTCGCAAGAAGATGTCGATGCTGCGCCGCAAGATCGCCACGCATCTCGTCAACGCCCAGCAAACCGCCGCCATTCTAACGACTTTCAATGAGGTGGACATGAGCGCCGTGATGGATCTCCGCAAAGGCGTTCAGGAAGATTTCATGAAAAAGCACGGCGTCAAACTCGGCTTCATGTCGTTTTTCGTCAAAGCTGTCACTCAAGCACTCAAGGACGTGCCCTCCGTCAATGGCCGCATCGACGGCACGGACGTGATTGAAAACCATTTCTACGATATCGGCGTCGCCATCGGCACCGACAAGGGCCTGATCGTCCCTGTCCTCCGTGACACCGATCAAAAATCCTTCGCGCAAATCGAAAAAGACATCCTCGACTACGCGAAAAAATCCAAGGACGGTAAGATCACCATTGAGGATCTAACTGGCGGAGTTTTCACCATTTCAAACGGCGGCACCTACGGCTCGCTCCTCAGCACGCCCATCCTCAACCCGCCTCAAAGCGGCATCCTCGGGATGCACACCATCCAGCAGCGCCCCGTCGCCCTCAACGGCCAAGTGGTGATCCGCCCGATGATGTATCTAGCCCTCAGCTACGACCATCGGTTAGTCGATGGCAAGGAAGCCGTCACTTTCCTGATCCGAATCAAAGATTGCCTGGAGTCCCCGGCCCGCCTCCTGTTGGAGATGTGAGATTGGAAAAGGAAACCCGCTCCAGAAAGAGTCGGTCGGCAAGCAACGGGCAATGGCGGGAAACCCTTTATTTGTATGGGTTTTACCCTGTTTAAAGAAATGTCCCCGCCGTGCTGTTTCACTGCGATGCGATCCAAGGTTGGCAGAAGCACCGGGTGTTTCCAGATTTCCTCGCCTGTGTCCATGGCGTTGCGGATGGGAAGTTCCGATTTTCCGTGCTAGAAACAAAGGGGGAACATCTCAAGGGCAACGACGATACGGAATACAAACGCAAACTGTTGGATATCCTTACAGAACATGCGAACACGGCAATCCGTGCCGGGGAACTGCTGCTAGGGGTAGAGGCCGAACAACTAAACTTCAAGATGCTGATGGAGGATTCATGGAAGCAGACCTTGCAGCCCTTGTTACACGGCTAGATCATGCACACCTTCGGTGATATGGCAAAAGCACTGAACCCGTCCGGCGGTGGTTCTCCATGGCTTGCAGGCACGGTTTGAACTGCCCGCGTTCGAGCGTGCCGATTGTTCGGATGCTTATCTTGCCTTCCTCCGCGCCGTCGTCTTCCTGCGGATGCTCAATGTCTCGGAAGAAAACCTCCTGAAACTCTGGCATCTCGAAAAGAAGCTACTCACGCTCCTGCACGTCGATTCCATCGGCTCGCCCACCTGGTTTCTCGACGCCTGCGGCCCCACAAACAAGCCTCGCAACCGCCTACTTCTCACGAATTTCAACATGGGCTTCGAGTTGAAATCGCAAGCGGTACAGTTAGGGTTGGATTTCTCCAAGGCTGCCCCGGAGCTGTTCGCCGGAGAGGAAATGGGCGAAGACGCGCTGCGAGTCCTTGGGCAATACCTGAAGCTCTTCTCCCGCATTCAAGCCGACATGAGCGTGGAAATTCCACTCATGCGTAAAGCGACTCGCTGGGGAGGGCGTTTGACCTCCTGAGCTAACAAGAAAATCTAACAAAGGTTGCATCAAGCGACCTACGACTCGCGACTTTTCAGAAACGATCAAAGAAATCCCGCATGCCAGCGGGCAGTCGCACCGGGATGCAATCCACCGGAACAATGATGCCGTCCGCTGTTGCGAAAACATTTGCAGGCCGCATGTCGAAGACAACGGCATTGTCTCTCACGAACGCATACGAATCGTCGTAACCGATTCCGTGGTTGTGCCTCAACTTCGAGAAGCCAAGCTCATCGACCATCAAGCGGACGATTTCTTCCCAGCGTCCAGCCCTGCCCTCCACGATGTTCTGCCGGGTGATGATGCGCCGACCGTCCGATTCTCCGCAAACGCCGACAAAACTGAGATTGTCGGCGAAAATCTCATTTTGAAGGATCAGCCTTTCCAAGTAGTCCAAAGGCATTGCGGGAATCATCTTGGGTGTTCCGAGACCAAAACTCACGACATAGGCAGCTTTGCCAGCCTTGGTGAATTTAAGGATTGTGCCGGACGCGTAATCGAAACCACGTCATGCTCCACGCCCCCAATTTTCAAACGAGTTAGCTCTTCGTAGAGATAGCCCGACCTTGAGGCTTCCCTTTCGATGCTGCGGAACTGGTCCCGCAGGTGGTCCAAGCAGTCTTCGTCCCCATCGAGCGTTCCATCTGATGATAGAACTCTTCGGAAGTCATCCGAGACGGCTTTGAGCGAGCGGTCCTGATCTGGTGAAGGTAACTTTCGCGTCTCTCCTTCTCTGTCTGGGGCGTGTTCATTTGGCAACACAGGTATCATGACGGAATTTCGGAGTTTCTCAAGAAGGAACTTTTTCGGTCATGTAGAGCATTTGAGATTCTGGCGACGAAGTCCTCAGGCGATACGAAGTGCCTCGCGGACAGAGTGCGGATGGGTGGCATCCGGTAATGGCAATAATCCGAACTTAATAATCCGTAGTGACGTATCTCGTAGCAGAACCCCTCTTCCACAATGGTGGCAAGGCAGTAGTTCTGACAGATTGCATCTTCCGGGGACTTCCCAAGGGAGACATAAGCTTTCTTGATTTCCGGCGGGATTCTGTCCAAGGATGCGAGCACCTCGGATACGCGAGGGTTTTGATAATGGGTCTCGCCACTGCTTATCCGACCCGTGGTCAGTGTCCACCCTTTAAGTTTCGGATACATATTTAGCTTTGGCGACTTCAAGAGTTTTCGATTGAATCGAACTTGTCTAGGCCACGGGATTCAATTTTCTACAGCCTATCCGCCTTGAAATTTTGGGCGAGTTGAAATTCTATCATGAACGAATTTTCATCCGTGCGGAGAACGCCGGGATCGAGCAACAAGCCCGTAGGTGAAGCTCGGTTTCCCACCATGTCCTTTGCCCGTTGGCGGGCGTTTGCCTCGGAACGGATGCCGGAGCCAAAGCCGGTAAGTCCGCTCATCGTGGCCCGTCTCACGAGCCAAGGTGATCGCGTCAGCGAACTCGGAGGAATAGTTCTTCCGTTTGAGAACCGCCTGCCGGGTGATGCCGACCGCTGAGGCAGCTTCACGGACCGTGCAGCCTTCCCGCAGTTTGCAAAGAATCACCCTGCCTCGCCAATCGAACTCCGTGGGCGATTTTAACCTAATCAGGCTTTTCGTCCATCACGCACGCGACCGCGCGAGGGGGAGGTGACAACCTCGAAAAATTCCGCTTCCCGGTCACTTCCCGTTTTCCGGTGCGTTTTTGTGCTCTTTTTAGCCTTTTTGGCCAAGTCGTCAACCTCATGAATTTTACCTAATTCACTTATTTAAAGTGATTTATCCAAATGTCCCCGCCGTGAATCGAACACGGATTTACAGTTTAGGAAGCCGTCATTCTTCATTGATTCTACAATGAAAATCCTTCTCATGTAACCATTTGTAACCAAAAACCGCTTGCCAGTCTCCGCTTTTCCGCTATCTCTTGGCCATGCGCCAAGACGTAACACTGAGCAAAGTAAAGCATCCAAGGTATTCTTACCGGGTCCGCTTTCCGGGCAAGGATGGGAAGACTTTGCAAAAGTGGTTCACCACGAAAACCGAGGCGGGACTGTTCGCCAAGGAACGGGAAAAGGAGATCGGGCGGGAAGGTCTGGCGTTTGGCGTCATGGGTGATGACGAGAAGGCCGCTGTGGCGTTCTGGCGGGGCTTTGTGGCAAGTGTGCCCGATGCCACTCCGCCCGCCTTGCTGGCCATCCTCCAAGACTATGCGGAGACGTGGAAGGCCACACGTTCAAGCGTGACGGTTGCCGCCGCTGTGGATTCCTACGAAGCCGCCAAGACGGCGGAGGGATTGCGCCCGCGATCCCTGCAAGCCATCCGCACCCGTTGCCATCGTTTCGTCATGGACTTTGGAAGCCGTTCGATTTCCTCGATCACCACGGCGGAAATTTCCGATTGGATTCTTTCGCTCCCTGTTCTTGTCCGTCGCGGCCCGGTGAAATCGGTTAAAGCGAAATCCCGCAAGGGTGCCGCACCCGAGCAAGTCGGCTTGCTGGCGAAGCGCAACCAACGGCTCGGCCTGTCCGGGCTTTTCAACTACGCCAAAACGCGGGGATGGGTCCGGGAAAATCCGG
>JANYFB010000117.1 GCA_025362955.1 Akkermansiaceae bacterium | reverse complement strand
CTTCATTTGCCCGTTCGATCGCCTGCTCCGCCTGAACTAGCAGTTTTTGGGAATCTTCGAGAAATAGTTCTCCCGCCTTGGTCAGCGAGACGCTCACCGTGTCGCGCTCTAACAATTTGACGGCAATCTCGTTTTCGAGATCTTTCACCTGTTTGCTGAGCGCCGGTCGGCTAATGTGCAGCCGCTGGGCAGCTTTGCGGAAGCTCAATTCCTCCGCCACTGCCACGAAATATCGCAAATGTCTCAGCTCCATCCGAGGAGACTGGTAATATAAAGTTACCAGCATGGAAACATCAAAGTCATTCTGCTTTTAAAAATCGGGGTAATATCCATGAGTTCACGACCATCTGTTTGATCCCCTCCAGCCACATCCATCATGCGTCCGATTCTATTTCTTCCATTATCCCTCATTTGGCTGCTAACGCCGGGTTGCGGGAAAAAAGTCGCTCCGGCTCCGCCGCAAATGCCTCCAGCCTCAGTGACCTTTGTCCCGGCGACATCCGAAACCGTCACGATCACCCGTGATCTGCCGGGTCGGATCGATGCCCTGCGCGTCGCAGAAATCCGCGCACGGGTCAGCGGGATCCTGCTAAAACGGGTTTTCAAGGAAGGGGCGGATGTGAATGCAGGTGACGTGCTTTTCCTCATCGACCCCGCACCCTTGGAATCCGCGCGGGACAGCGCTGCGGCTAATCTTGCCAAGGCGGAGGCCACCGCCAAACAGGCGGATAACCAAGTGAAACGTTTCCGCGAATTGGTGGCGGTCCACGCGGTGAGTCAGCAAGATGCCGACAACGCCGAGTCCGCAGTGAGCATCTCGGACGCTGAAATCCTCGCCGCGAAAGCCGCTTCGGCGACTGCCGTGCTCAATCTCAGTTACGCCACCGTCACCGCGCCGATCCCCGGACGCATCGGCAAAGCTGAGGTGACCGAGGGCGCACTCGTCGGCCAAGGCGATGCCACGCGCCTCGCCGTCATCCAACAGCTCGATCCGATTTATTTCGATTTCACTCAATCCAGCGGAGATCTGTTAGCGATGAAAAAGGCTGGCCCAGATCAGAACAAAGTCACCTTGTTACTAGAAGATGGAAGTGATTATGGCACGCCGGGGAAGATCCTATTCTCGGAAGCCGCCGTGGACCCATCGACCGGCATGGTCTCGCTACGCGCGGAATTTCCCAATCCCAAGCACGACCTACTTCCTGGCATGTTCGCCAGGGCGCGGGTGGTGCAGGCGGTTAGGGAAAATGCGATCACCGTTCCTCAGCGCGCCCTCACCCGGGCTGCGGGTGGGGCGGGGAGCGTGATGATTGTCGATGATTCTAACAATGCCCAGCTCCGCATGGTCGAGACCGGCGATGTGGTCGGTGATAAATGGGTCATCACCTCCGGCCTCAAGGCCGGAGAGCGTGTCATCATGGAGGGTTTGCTAAAAGCCCGGCCCGGCGCTTCGGTCGTCCCCGGCCCGTTCGCTCCTGCTAACAAAAACTAACATTTCGATTTCATGGCCCGCTTTTTCATTGACCGCCCGGTGTTCGCCTGGGTGATCTCCATCCTCATCTGCGTCCTCGGCGGCATCGCCATCACCGGGCTTCCGGTCGCCCAATATCCGAGCGTCGCCCCGCCTTCAATCTCGATCACGGCTAACTATGCCGGAGCCTCGGCGGAAACCTTGAGCGACACGGTTACTTCCGTTATCGAGCAACAACTGAATGGAATTGATAATTTGCTCTACATGTCGTCCGCCAGCGATGCGAACGGGACTGCGATTATCACGCTCTATTTCAAACCCGGCACGAACCCGGACGTCGCCCAAGTGCAGGTGCAAAACAAGGTGCAGCTCGCCACCCCCAGCCTGCCGCAAACCGTGCAACAACAAGGCGTGGTGGTGGCCAAGGCGACCCGGAATTTCATGATGTTCATCTCGCTCTCGTCGGAGGACGGCAGCATGGACGCCATTGGATTAGGGAACTATCTGGCTTCAAGCGTGCTCGATCCCGTCCGGCGCGTGGCCGGAGTCGGCGAGGTCATCCAGTTCGGCACGCAGAATGCCATGCGGATCTGGTTAGACCCGGACAAATTGGTGAGTTTCAAACTCACTCCCGCCGACGTTTCCGCTGCGGTGCAAACTCAGAACACCCAGGTGCCGGTCGGCCAGTTAGGCCAACTTCCCGCAGTCAGTGGCCAGCAGCTCAACGTCATTTTGCAAGGCCGCGCGACCTTGCGCGAGGTTGAGGAATTCAAAGGAATTGTCCTCCGGGTGAATCCCGATGGCTCGCGGGTCTATCTGCGCGACGTGGCGCGGGTGGAACTCGGCGGGCAGGATTATTCCATCAAGGCCCGGATCGATGGTAAGCCCGCCAGTGCCGCTGCGGTCAAACTCTCGCCCACGGCAAACGCGCTGGACACCGCCGCCGCCGTGCGTGCCGAAGTGGATCGGCTCAAGGAGTTTTTCCCTCATGGCGTCAAAGTTGATTACCCGTTAGACACCTCACTGTTCGTGAAAATTTCCGTCCATGAAGTCCTCAAGACACTCGTGGAAGCCATCATCCTCGTGTTCCTCGTGATGTATCTTTTTCTGCAAAATATCCGTGCCACGCTGATCCCGACGTTGGTGGTGCCGGTTGCTTTGTTAGGAACCTGCGGCATCCTTGCGGCCTTCGGATTTTCCATCAACGTGCTGACGATGTTCGGCATGGTGCTCGCCATTGGCATCCTGGTGGACGACGCGATCGTGGTCGTGGAAAACGTCGAGCGGATCATGAGCGAGGAGGGGCTTCCCGCGAAGGAGGCGACGCGGAAAGCAATGGATCAGATCACCAGCGCGCTGATAGGAATCACCGTGGTGCTCATCGCGGTGTTCATCCCGATGGCGTTTTTCGGTGGCTCGGTGGGCACGATTTATCGTCAATTCACGATGTCGATGGTGTCATGCATGTTGTTTTCCGTATTCCTCGCGCTTTCTCTAACACCGGCACTCTGCGGCAGCTTGTTGAAACAAGTGGATGCCGGCCACCATCATGCCAAGGGAGGATTCTTCGGCTGGTTCAACCGCAGTTTTGAAGCATTCACCAATCACTATCAGAGCTGGGTGGGAGTCCTCGTGAAACGCAGCTTCATTGGCATCATCACCTTGTTAGGAATTATGTTCCTGGTCTTTACGCTCTATAAAAAGATGCCGTCCGCCTTCCTGCCGGAAGAAGATCAGGGATATTTCCTCACGCTCATTTCCCTGCCAGTGGGCGCGACGGATGCCCGCACCGGCGAGGCGTTGCTGAAGGTGGAGGAATATTTTGCGAAGCAGCCGGAAATCGAACACTACTTCACCGTCGCCGGGTTCAGCTTCGCAGGGCGCGCGCAGAATTCCGCCCTCGCCTTCATCCGCCTCAAGCCGTGGGAAGAACGCTCGGGAAAAGATCACAAGGTCCAAGCCGTGATCACCCGCGCACTGATGGGCCTGGGCGGCATTAAGGACGCGATCGTTTTCTCCGTGAATCCACCGGCGATTCCTGAATTAGGCACCTCGTCCGGTTTCGACTTCTGGCTCCAAGATGTGGGAGGTGTCGGGCATGACGCGTTAATGGCGGCCAGCGGACAGTTGTTAGGTATGGCGGCGAAGAATCCCATGCTCATGCAGGTCCGCCCGCAAGGACTTCAGGATGCTGCCCAGATGAAGATCGAACTCGATCAGGACAAGGCCAGCGCCCTCGGCGTTTCTCTAGCAGACATCAACTCCACGCTGCAAACTGCGTTCGGCTCGACCTATGTAAACAATTTCGTCAACGGTCCCCGCGTCCAACGGGTGATTGTCCAGTTAGACGCGCAATTCCGCATGACCCCGGAAGATCTCGGCAAGGTATATTTGCGCAACAAAATCGGCGAGATGGTGCCGATGTCAGCCTTTACTACGATTCACTGGACTTTCGGCTCTCCGCAGCTCCAGCGCTACAACGGCATTCCCGCAGTCAACATCGTGGGAGCCGCAGCACCGGGACTCAGCTCCGGCGAGGCAATGGTGGAAATGGAAAAAATGGCCGCCCAACTTCCGAGAGGCGTCGGGTTTTCCTGGAGCGGCCAGTCGTTAGAAGAACGGATTTCCGGCAACCAGGCACCGACGCTCTATGGGATTTCGCTGCTCATCGTTTTCCTCTGTCTCGCGGCACTTTACGAAAGCTGGTCGATCCCGGTCGCGGTCATCATGGTGGTGCCGTTAGGTATTCTCGGTGCGCTCGCCGCCGTTTCCTTCCGGGAGCTTCCAAACGACGTCTATTTTAAAGTCGGTCTCCTAACAACCGTCGGACTTTCCACCAAGAATGCCATCCTCATCATCGAGTTCGCGCTCGATCTGATGAAAGAAGGAGAAGCGCTCGTCCCCGCGATTCTCCATGCCGTGAAGCTCCGGCTTAGGCCCATTCTGATGACCTCCATGGCCTTCGTCCTCGGGGTCCTGCCGCTGGTCATCAGCACGGGCGCTGGTTCGGCCAGTCAGAACGCGATCGGCACCGGGGTGACCGGCGGCATGATTTCGGGCACCTTCCTCGCCATTTTCCTCGTCCCGGTTTTCTTTGTGGTCGTTAGTAAAACCGTCGCCAGAGTCACCGGGAAAAAGCCTGAGGCCAGCCCGGCGATCAAACCCGAAGCAGGAGAAATCCACCATGCGTAATTCATCCATGTCCATCCTCGCGCTGGCCTTTCTGTCAGGAGCCTGCTCGCTCATCCCCGCGCTCGATCCTGTCGCTTCGCCGGTATCCGCTAGATTTCCCGGAAAAACCGGTGGCGAAATTTCCGCAGACATCGCCTGGCAGAAATTTTTCACCGATCCCCGCCTGCGGAAGCTCGTCGAAACTTCGCTTGCTAACAATCGAGACCTCCGCATCGCCGCGTTGAATGTCGAGCAATCCCGCGCCCAATATGCCATCTCCCGCAGCGATCTTTTTCCCTCCATCAACGCCACCGGCATCCCCCAACGCCAGCGCGGGCTAGGCGCACCCGGCGCGGGTGGAGGGGCCATCGAGTCTGGCTCCTACACGGTTTCCGTCGGTTTGGTTTCCTATGAGTTAGATCTCTTCGGCAAGGTTCGCAGCATGAATGCCGCCGCCCTCGAAACTTACTTCGCAACGGATGCCGCCCGCGTCGGCGCGCAGATCTCCCTCGTTGCCGAGGTCGCCAACCAATACCTCATCGAGCGTGCGCTCCAGGAACAAGTCGCCTTCTCCCAGCAGACTGCGGACGGCTTTAATACCGCTTACGACATCATGAAACATCGTTTCGATGCAGGCACGGTTTCCGAGCTCGAACTGAGTTCCGTGGAAGTCCAGCGCCAAACCGCCCGCTCCGACCTCGCCGCGTTTCACCAACGCATCCAGGAAATCAACAACTCTCTCGCTTTTCTTGCTGGCGGTTCCCTGCCCGCCAGTCTCCCTAACGGACGCTCGCTCGACCAAGTCCTCGTGGCCGATGTGCGAGCCGGGGTTTCTTCCGATCTCCTCTGGCGGCGGCCCGACATCCGCCAGGCCGAGCATCAGTTGCGTGCCGCCAATGCAAACATCGGAGCAGCCCGCGCCCAGCTTTTCCCCAGCATCACCCTCACTGCTAACGGCGGTAGCGCGAGCCGCAGCCTTTCGCAACTTTTCGCTAACGGAACCGCTAGTTGGCTGTTTGCCCCCCAAATCAATATCCCCATTTTTTCCGGCGGTCGCAATGATGCCGGGCTGAAATCCGTAGAGGTCGCCAAGCAAATCAGCATCGCCACCTACGAAAAAGCCATCCAGACCGGCTTCCGCGAGGTCGCGGATAGCCTTGCCGCCCGCAGTGGCCTAGCAGAAAGAATCGCCGCCACCGAGAGCCTTGTGGCCGCCCAACAAAAGCGGAATGATCTCGCGACTGCCCGCTACTCGAAAGGCGTGGACAGTTATTTGGAAGTCCTCACCGCCACCTTGGATCTCTATACCGCCCGCCAAACTCTTATCCAGCTCCGCTTGTCTCGCGCGATCAACTCAGTCAATCTTTACAAGGCACTAGGCGGAGGGTGGTAAAAATCCGATTGGTGAATCTATCGGACGACCCGCGCCCCGCCACCGCTGATTTGTTTTTCGACCTCCTTGCGGGTGGCCATCGACGTGTCGCCGGGCGTGGTTGAGGCGAGAGCGCCGTGGGCAGCCCCGTATTCGACGGCTTTTTGGGCGTCGTTGAATTCGAGGAATCCGAACTGCAGACCGCTGGCAAAGCTATCGCCACCGCCTACGCGGTCGAGGATTTCGAGGCCGGGATATTTCCGGGATTCGTGAAATTTTCCCTCGTGCCAGAGGATCGCAGACCAATCATTGACTGTCGCGGAAATGACACCGCGCAGGGTGGTGGCGGCGACTTTGAAGTTCGGAAATTCCTTCACCGCAGACTCGATCATCGCCTTGAAGGCATCCAGCTCGATGGTGGAAATGTTATGGTCCACGCCTTCCACCTCGAAGCCGAGCGAGGCCGTGAAGTCCTCCTCATTGCCGATCATGACATCGACGTATTTAGCGATCTCGCGGTTCACTTCCTGCGCTTTCGCGAGGCCACCGATGGTTTTCCAGAGTGATGGGCGGTAGTTCAAATCGTAGGAAACGATGGTGCCGTATTTGTTAGCAGCCTTGACCGCCTCCACCGTTAGAGCGGCGGTGGATTCGGATAGGGCGGCGTAAATCCCACCCGTGTGGAACCAGCGCACGCCGAGCTTGCCGAAGATATGGTCCCAATCGACATCGCCCGGCTTGAGCTGCGAGGCCGCCGTATTTCCCCGGTCGGGATTTCCAACAGCACCGCGCACGCCGAATCCACGCTCGGTGAAATTCAGCCCGTTTCTGACATTCCGGCCGATCCCGTCGTCTTCGCGCCACTGGATGAAATCCGTCGCCACACCGCCCTGCATGATGAAATCTTCGATCAAATGGCCGACCTCGTTATCGACAAAAGCAGTGACCACCGCCGTCTTGTAGCCGAAACATTTCCGCAGTCCGCGCGAGGTGTTATATTCCCCACCGCCTTCCCAAGCGGCGAAATGGCGAGCAGTGCGGATGCGGCCCTCGCCGGGATCAAGGCGGAGCATGACTTCACCCATCGAGAGTTGATCGAAGGTGCATTCGGATTTCGGTTTGATGGTCAGGGGCATGGAGAAGATTCAAAGGTCCAGACTGCCGAAGTGTAAAGCGTTTCGATCAAGGGAAATGTCGGTCATCGCGCGGAGTATGCGGGCGCGAAGACAGTGCGGGACCAGTTTTCCTAAAACAGGCGAACCGGGCAATCTTAGGCCGAGACAGCCCCAAGAGAATTAGTGCTCCGTTGAAGGCAGGGAACCTCCATTTCACATTTAAACCGCAGATGAACAGGATTGACGCAGATGGAAGAAGGAATCGGAGTTTTCAACGGTGAATCCAGGTTCTTCCTCCTGATCTGCGTCCTTCCGGGCCTACCTGTTAGGCAAGTCCTTCACAGGCCGCTCTCACCGCCGCCGCATGGGCGGCGATGCGGTTTTTCAGTGGCGCGCGGCTGGGGGTTTCGAAGGTGAAGGAAATGGGGCAACCCATTTTCGCGAGGTAGATGGCTTCCGGCCAGCCCTCGGGAAGGTCCGGTTCGGCGGCATGATAGATCCACCCGGGCTCGCGGATTTCATGCCCATCGATCTCCGGTCCCGGCTCCGGCTGGAACCACGGGCTCACGGCCCGGAGGATGCGCTGGGCACGGGCGGGGTCTTCGTGGGTGAGATTGATTTCATAAAAGTAAAAGCCCGCCGTCTCCCAATCCTCGTGCAGGGAAATGAAACAATCTGGTCTTGGCAGGCGATCTAACCATGCGGCGTGGGCGATGACTTCCTGAGTGCTGCGTAACCAGTAATCTCGGTTTAAATCGGCTCCGCAGGCGTTTTCCCGAGTGACGGCGGCGAGGCCGGAAGGGTTAAGCGCGGGGCAAAGGTAGCAATGGAACTCATCGGTGAAAAATTCTTGGTGGAGCAATTCTAACACCGCTAACGGCCCGGCGGGTTCGTCGCCATGGATGCCGGCGGAGAGATAGACCCGTGGGCCATTTCCGGGACGTTCCCAGGCGATGAGTGGCCCGGCATCGAGCTCTGCTAACAGCGTCGCCGTAAATCCGGCGGCTTCCGCCGCTTGCCGGAAAGTGGCTTGGAACTGCGGAAAATCGAACGCCACCGTCATCGCCGGAACCATGGGGTGGCGGGGCTTATTTGAAAAGCTCGGCGAAAAATGCCTGCATGGCGGCCCATGAGCGGCGGTCGGCGGAAGCGTTGTAGGCCGCGCCCTTGCTATTGTCATCGCCAGCTTCCTTCTGGGTGAAGCTGTGGACGGCGCCGCTGTAAAGGACCAGTTGCCAGTCCGCCTTGGCAGCAGTCATTTCCTTTTGCAGGGCCGCGACTTGCTCGGCGGGGGCGTAGGGGTCATCGGCACCGTGGAGCACTAACACTTTCGAGGAAATTTTTCCTGCCTCCGCGCTCATGCCGGGTGCGGCGTCCAGTGCGCCATGGAAGGAAACGACGCCCGCGATGCCGCTGCCGGAACGCGCTAGTTCTAACACGCCGGTCCCGCCGAAGCAGTACCCGATGGCCGCGATTTTTCCCGGATCGGTTCGTTCGTCACCCTTTAGAATATCCAAGGCCGCCGTGAGCCGGGCCCGATAGAGCGTGCGGTCGCCCTTGTATTTTCCGGCTTCCTTCCCAGCTTCTGGGACTTGGGGACGGATGCCTTGGCCGTAAATGTCGGCGGCGAAGACGTTGTAGCCCATTTCCGCAAGCATCCGACTGCGACGTTTTTCGTAATCGGAGAGGCCGGTCCATTGGTGGATGACGAGGATGGCGGGACGCTTCCCGGAGACCGCATAATCGTACACATGGAAGCCTTCGAGGGTCGCGCCGCCTTGCTGATAGATGACGGATTTTTCCACCAGCGCCGCATGGACACCGGTGACGAGGGAGGCGGCGAGGAGGATGAATGGAAATTTCATAACACGGACAAACTACACGGGATGGCGCTGGGTCAAACCGTGAAATGGGCGAGGCAGTGGGTTTTCCCCGGATCAAGCAGAACCCTTAAAAGGGCAACAATATACTTGACTCAGAAATTAGAGTGTTAGTTCAAAACTTAAAGAGTTACATCTGATGGCGCTGGATCGGCTTGGGCAATGTTAAAGGTTTAAAGAAAATAATGGAGAATTTACATTTTTTTTAATAAAATTTACCCCACTTGTACCGTGTGCCGCCACCGTGCCAGCATACGGTCATAACCGATTTGATTGCAAGATCGTATGTAAGTCATTGAGAATAAGTTAAAATTTAGCCGCTAATTAGCATAAAATTGTTGTTGCCGGATTCAAACATCAAGGGCATAGTAGCGCATCTGCAAACGGTGCTTGACCCGCCACAAGCCACAATAACTTGCGTAACTCAATATTGATCCACATGAAAACAATGAGCCTGCCAGTCCACAGGTTTGATGTGCCATCGTTAAGTCGTCTCAAAGACGAGACAGCTTACACGACGGAACGCATTCCATGGAACCAAATTTCCAAACATGTAGTAGAACTCGTTGGAGATTGGGAGGCGAATTATAACCTTATACGTCAATTTGAGGTCCAGATGAAATTCAAATTCTTGGGACCATTGGAGTTGATTCATTTTGAAATGATCAATCAGCTCTATGACTACGGAAGAGACATCCTCATGGTTCTAAGCAAGGTTGAAAGAGACGCCACCCCGCCGATCGATCTTAAAGAGAGCTTTGACCTGTTGGTAAAGGGCCTCTGTGCGCTGAAAATCAGCAGGCGTGCATTTTCACCTGAACCGGATATAAGTGATCTGTCCCCTCATGGTGAAGCAGGAATTGCCTAAGCACGACCATTTAAACGAAACTGAAAAGCTCCGCAGACTTGCGGAGCTTTTCTTTCTCGTGCATGGGTCAAGGTTACGCGATCTTGATCATGCGTTGTGTGTGGAATATGGGGAGATTCTCGATGAGTACATTGATGGGAACCCCAAGTTTAATAGCTACTCAGAAAATCCCGAGGCCAAGAAAGCAAAGGTCGAACGATACATTCTGAAGGTGGCTGCCAATGATTTTCAGGAGCCCAAGGCTGAAAGAGGGGAAAATCCAAACGTCTTTGAAGCACCTCCATGGGATAGGGATGCATAAGAGCATTAATTTGTGACCTTTGGCTTTTTTTGATTCTTGTCCATTCGCCGCACTTTTTCCCTGCGCGCAACCTCTTCCTTGGGCGTTGAAACAGCCGCTGCTGCCATCTGGCACATTTTCTCGAAAGGTGTGAGTTCTCACCAACTGCTTTACTGAGTGAAGTATATTATTGCCCTTAAAAGGGGATTGTCCTCGCCCAATGCAGCCGCTAGTTTGGCGGTCACGAGAAATTCGCCACGGCAGCTCGTCTTTTCAGACCGTAATTTTCCAATCTCATGGGCATTTTCAGCAAACCCCGCTTGCGCAGCTTGGACCGACGTGAAGACATGCCGGAGGGCCTCTGGGTCAAATGCCCGGATTGTGAAGCATTGATTCACATCCTCGAACTCAAGCAGAACTTCCACGTTTGTTCGCATTGCAGCCACCATTTCCTGCTCGATTCCCGCGAGCGAATCGACCTGCTAGCCGATCCAGATTCCTTCGAGGAAACAGAAATCGGTCTCATTTCCGCCAATCCGCTCGGCTTTGCAGGATATGCCGAGAAAACGGCGGGACTCCGCGAGAAGACCGGACTGGATGATGCGGTGGTATGTGGTCGTCTAACGATCAAGGGCCAGCGCACGATGATTGCGGTGATGGATTTCAAGTTTTTCGCCGGCTCCATGGGCTCGGTGGTGGGAGAAAAAATCACCCGTGCCATCGAGATGGCAATCGCTGAGAAGCGCGGCGTGATCATCGTTTCCGCCTCGTCGGGCGCGCGGATGCAGGAGGGGATGCTCTCGCTGATGCAAATGGCCAAAACCTGCGGTGCCCTCGCCCGGCTATCAGAAGCAAAACTGCCCTACATCTCCCTTCTAACACATCCCACCACCGGCGGCGTTACCGCCTCGTTCGCCACCATCGGCGACATTAACCTCGCCGAGCCCAAGTGCATGATCGGCTTCGCAGGGCCGCGCGTGGTCAAAGAAACGACCCACCAGACCCTGCCGCCCGGTTTCCAAACTGCGGAGTTCATGATGGAGCATGGGTTGATCGACGCCATCGTCCCGAGGACAAAATTGCGCGAGCGGCTAGGGGTTTTGTTAGGTTACATGATGCCGGAGTGAAACTCCGTGCCACCCTCGTGACTCAACCTTCTGTCGGAGGAGTGATGACCACCACCCGCTCCACACCGCGTTTTGAAAATTCCTCCCAATAGCGTTTTTCCCAAGCAGTCGTGCGGGCGCGGCGGTCTTCTTCGCTAAGTTTTTCCCATTCCTTGAATCCGATGGCACGCGCCAAGTCGCGGTCAGCGAGTCTAACGGCCAGCTCGTCCCAGAAACTTTCGTTGCGGAACTCCTCGTAGCATTCGTGATAAAACAGATTTTCCTCCCGCTCCTGCTTCACTCGGAAGCGCTGGCTTTCCTCGTCGAATTCGATCCAGTCACCCAAGCCCGAGTGTCCGGCTTTTTCGAGGATTTTGCTTTCCAGATTCTCAAATGCAGAAACTTGGTCGTTGGCGGTTTCCTTCTGGTTCCACGACGCGACATTTGCCGCGAGGCTCACCATTTCCACCAGCGTGGCAAGTTCTTGATCGGATAAGCGCAAATGCATTTCGTCTGGGGAAGAAACCACCGACGCGCCCGACTCGCAAGCCCGCAACACTCGGAGCTTGATCTTCGGAAACTCCTCCCGCAGTTTTCCGCCCTGCCCTGCACGAGTAGCTCAGCGGTAGAGCGGTCCGCTTACACCGGATTGGTCGGCGGTTCGATCCCGTCCTCGTGTACCATTTTCCATGGATTGTCGGATTCAGGGCTGTGGGCGGCGTCTTCCTCGCCGGGCGGTTCACCCTCGCCGGCTGAAGCCAGTGCTCCGTCTTCTCGATTCGGGATGACTTTGGGCGCCGATGCGGATGCTTTGGCCGCTTGGTTTGATGTTATCAACTACCTTTACGGCCCAAACGAATTTTGGCTCAAAAAATTCATGTGAGTCGGTTTCAAGCATATCACATTTCGCGCTTGGGTTGACACAACCAGCATTATTATAATGCCGTCCGCCTCATGTCTCCGCCGAATCTCAGCAAAAAACTCCATGCTGCTGTTTCGCGGGATTTTTTCCGCCCGTTGATCCGGCCATCGGCGGCGATTTACGTCGATTGCGCGGAACGCCTGGCGGACGTCGCGGGCGAGGCCGGGCGGATTCCCCATGCCGAGGCGATCGCCCTGATCCGGGAAACCCTCGCCGCGCATCCGGACATTGTGCTCGACGACGACGAGGGCGCGTCGTTCCGCGACGCCCGACAACGCGCCGGCCAGTTTTTCAACCGCCTCTGTGATTCACGCTGGTTAGAGGATCAACAGCTCGGCCTGCACGAACGCTGGGCACTCGTTTCTCCCGGCCTCCGCCCGTTGCTCCGGTTGCTGCGTGAACTCGCCGAGGACGAAATCGCCGAGCTCAAGACCTTCGCCGACACCGTCCGCGGCGTTTGCGAAACCCTTGAGCGCCCTAACGTCCTCGACCCGCGACTGCAAGAACCCGACGAAATCCGTAGCACCGTCACCGATTGCAACGCCCGCCTGGAAAGCGGGATCCTCCAGCTCCACGGCGTGGAAAAACTCATCTCGCTCTTCGACCGCCGCCAGCGGCTCAGTGACTCGCCAGCAGAAACACTGCGGTTGTTGTATGCCGAGTTCGGCGCGGGCCAGCACATGGTTTGCTACGATGCCCTTCGTAGAAACGGCCTGCTGCCCCGGCTCCAGGTCTTGCGATCCTACATCGCAGACCGTCGCGATGATCCGTTAGTCAAGGAGCGCCTAGCAGAAGGCCTCGCCGCCCACTATCACTGGGATGAAAACGAGTCCTACCATCGCGCGGAAAAAGCCCTGCGCGATCTTGAACACCGGCTCTCCGCGATCCGCCTCGTCGCCGATGCCATCGACGCCCGGATGGCCTCGTTCAATCAACTTTCCCAACAACGCTATCGCTATCAGACCGAGCTCCGCGGCCGTCGCCCGGAAATCGTCAAATCCTACTGCGACGCCATCAACGCCGCCCACGAAGGCATCCGTCTTGCCGCCATGCGCGATGCCGAACCGGACTTCGCGCCGCTCGTTCCCGAGGTGAAATTCTTCTTCGGCAGCGAGTCGCTCGCCCGCAGCCGCCGCGTCAAATTACCTGCTGATCTAACATTCGGCACCGACTCCGGCGGCCGCGACGAAACCGCCGAGGAAACGCTCGCCGCCCTCCGCGAGCGCCAGCGCCTAGCCCTAACACCTCAACGCGCCGCCCGTCTCGTCGCCCGCCTGTTGCCGGAAAAATCCAGTGTCGTCACGACCTCGGATTTCGCTGCCGCCGACTTCGATGAAATGCTCGATCTGCTCGCCGTCGCCGCCTACGAGCACGCCGTCACCGCCGACGGCCAGCGCGTGAAATGGACCATCGACGGCCCCGGCAGAATCACCGGCTTCACTCCCGAAAAAATCTCCGCCGACCCGCACGCCGGCTGGAACGTCGAACGCTTTCAGATCCAACGAATCTGAAATTTCAAATCTCAAATTTCCCATCCATGTCCGATCCTAACTGGCCACGATTCTGGCACGACGTCCCCGACGACGACCGCCCGGCGATCCGCGAAATCCTCGCCGAGCTCATCGGCCGCGGCACCCTGCTCGGCAGCAGCGGCGCGGGGCGCGATCATTTCCTGCTCGCCCGCGATCACTATCAGGAACATCTCAAAGACTACCTCGCGCCGCTCGGGCTGGAGCTCATCATCGACGATGATTTTTTCATCCTGCAAGCCCGTCCGCGGCCAGAGGCTTGTCACTTGCTGGCACAGTTCACCAAGGATGAAACATTGCTATTGTTAGTTCTGTGGCGCGTCTGGGACGACCACCGGACGAACGAGGCCAGCAGCGCAGTCATCCTTACCGTTGATGATTTGTGGACGCGCTTCCGCAACACGTTCGACAAGATCGATCCGCCGGAGAAGACTCACCTCGATTCGTTGTTAGGTCGGCTGAAACGCCACCGCCTGATCCGCACCCACAAGCCGGAAAGCGCGCTCCAGCTCGGCGAGACGCTCATTGAAATCCTGCCCAGCCTGCCGCGCGTGATCCCGTTTGACAGCCTCGAATCCTGCCTCGCCCGTGCCGCCCTCTATCAACCCGCCGCCGAAGCCTGACATGAAAACCCGCGTCCATCTCAGCCGCATCCTCGCCATCAACTGGTATGGCTACCGCCGCTTCATCGACGTTTCCGGGCTCTCGCTCATCACCGGTGCCAATGGCTCGGGGAAAAGCGTGCTGCTGGACCTGATCCAGTTCGTGATTCTTGGCGAATCGCTCAGTCGCTTCAACAAAGCCGCCGCCGGTTCAGGCAGTGGTCGCTCGCTGCGCGGCTACTGTTTGTGCGACACGAACACCCAGGGCAACGACGGGCAAGAACGCTACCTGCGTCCCTCCGGAGTCACTCTAGCAGGACTGGAGTTCGTCTGGCCCTTGGCCAAAGGTGAGGAAACCCCGCGCCGCGAAACGTGGGGCGCGCGTATTGAGTTCGAAGGCCCTACTGCCAAGGCCCGCACGCTGTGGTTTACCATTCCCAACCGCTTGGAGCGCGAGGATTTCCTCAGCGCCAAACTCGATCAAGACGCCGTCGCTTTCATGTCCGAGGAGGAATTCCGCGTCCACGTAAAGCGCGACCTCGGCGGCGAGGTTTTTGATAGGCAAGCATCGTATCTCGATGAAATGGGCTCGCGCAGCCATCTCGGATTCGACCGGGTGCAGATGAACAAAACCCTACCGAACTCGATGGCGTTCCAGCCGGTCGAGTCGTTCGAGAAATTCATCCGCGACTACCTGCTAGAGCCTGGCTTGCCGGACGTGAAAGCCGTGCGCGCCAGTGTCGATGCCCACCGCCGCGCGCAGGAGCGGTTGGAAAAAATGCACGACCAGCATGCCCGGCTGACCCGCATCAGCGAACGGCACCAGGAATATCTAACCGCCCGCCGCGACGCCCGGCTGCACGCCCATTTGCGCATCGCGCTGGGCCACAAGCAAAAGCTCGAAAATCTAACTGCCCGCGAGACCGAGCTGGAGCAACTCCTTTTGCAGAATGCAGAGACTCGCGCCGATTACGAGGCCGCGCTGGCCGAACGCAACGAGCTCGATTCGCAACTCGCGAAGATCCGCCTTGTCGCCGGCAATGACCTCCAGCTCACACGACTCGCCGAAGATCGCAGCCACCGGGATGACGTTGCGCGCGAACTCGATGCGCTGCGCGAAACAGAGAAATCCGCCCGCCAATTTCTCCATGACCGCACGCAATATTGGAAACAATGGTTGCGTCTCGCTCAAGAGTTTGGATTAGAGGAACCCGAACAAGCGGCCGGCTGGATTAAGCTGATGCAGGGTGCGGACGAGTCCGCCGCGCTGGATGCGGCACAACGAATGACAGGCGCCTATCAGATATTGGTCAATAACGCCCGCGATCACCTTCGCCCGCTTGAAGAGGAAATCAAGGTGCTCGAAAACCGCGAATCCCGACTCCGGCGCGAGCTGGATGATCTCGATCACAAGGGCAGCGCCGCGCCGTCGCCGCTGCTAGACGCGCTGAAATCCCGTGGCCAGCGCGCGGATGCGTTTGGCCGCGTGATCGAAGTGAGGGCCGAGGCCGAACCGTGGTGGCCGATGTTGGAATCGTTGTTAGGAAACAAACGCGGTGCCGTGTTGGCCGAGGACTTCAAGGCTGCATGGGAACAGGCCCGTCGTCTGGGGCACATCGACGAGCCGCTCGTCCATCCCGGTGAAATCTCTGATGCGAAGGAGGTTAAGCCGGAGACGATCGCCGCGTTTTTTGAAACCAAACACGATCTGGCGAAAGCCTATCTTCAGCACCTTTACGGCGATCTGGTCGCAGTTGAGAAAGTCAGTCAGCTCGACTCACATCCGCGAGCGTTTTCCAAAGACGGCTGGCTCAAGGATCCGCCGCACCGCCAGCATTTCCAGCCCGCCAAAGAGTTTACCATCGGCGAGGAAGGACTGCGAAGACTTCGGACCCTGCGGCAGGACGAACTCGCTGAAGTGAAGGAAGAACTCACCTTGAAACTTCGTTGGCGCGAGGATTGGCGGACGTTTTTGCATCGCGGAGAACAGTGGTCGTTAGATAAGGCGGATCCGCCGGCGGGCAGCTCGAAGCTGCGGGATTTGCCACGGCTTCGCAAAGAACTCGCCCAGCTCGACGAAACGATCCGCCTGCTCGCGACGCCTGAGCGTCAGGCGACGGTGGAGAAACTGCGGGTTTTGGAGAAGTCCTTTCTAGGCGTGATCGAACGCACCGGGCGACTGGCTAACAGTATAGAGAAATTCGCCCAACAGGAGCGCGTGATTCAGGATGGAATGGCCGCGCTGATCGAGGACGAGGCGGCTTCGCTCACCCAGCGCCAACACAGTCGCGAGTCGCTCGACGGCGTCCGGGACTCGGAGATTTCCGAGCTGATCGCCGCAGCGGGTCAGCAATTTCCCAAATGGCAGCAGCGCCTCGATGCTTTATCGGAAATGGCGCGCATCCGGGAATTCGATTCGGACAAGGCCCGCCTCGACCGCGATTTGGAACGCAACGCCCTCGCCGAAAAACACCCGGAAACCGCCGAAGCGTTCGATCCCGGCGATGATGAAAACTCCCGCTACGATGCGCGACGAATAGAGCTGGAGAGCCACGAGTTAGAGAAGTACACCGTCGCTGCCGAGGACGCGCGCAAGGAGTGGGAGGATCGTCTCCAGCACCAGGTGCTCGATGTGTTGAAGGAAAAGTTAGACGAGGCCGAGCGCACCAAACGCGAACTCAACCGGGCGATGGATCACGACATCGGCGGCTGGCGTTATCAGTTATCGATGAAGGCGGACCGCAGCCACAGCGCGATCTGGGCGCTGGTGGAGAAAGGGCTCAACCCCGGCCTCGAACTTTTCGCCAGCGGCGCGAAGGAGGAAATCGAGAAGGCTAAAGCCGCATTGATGGCAGCCATTGAAAACTCCGAAGACCCGCGCCAGCAGCGGGCACTTGATTACCGTTATTATCACCACTGGGACATCCAGGCCACGCCGACCGGCAAGGGCGAGGGCGCGGCGATTTCACTCAATCGCAACGCAAAGAAACAAAGCGGTGGCGAGAACCAAGCGCCGTTTTTCGTCGCGATGTTAGCCGCATTCCAACGCGTCTATGACCTAGGGCCGCGCGAGTCGCGGAAGAATCTCGGCATCGTCATCATGGACGAGGCGTTTTCGAAACTCTCCGGCGACCGGATCGATGCCTGTCTCGATCTTGCTCGGAATTTCGGGCTGCAACTGATCATGGCTTTCCCTGAAGACCGCTTGCCGACGATGATCCAACATGCGGAAACCGTAGTGCAATGCCGTGTCGAGCGCAGTTATGACGAGAAGAGCGGCCAGATCACCGACATCGAGAACTGGGTGGTGAAGGTGGATCGGGATAAGTTAGTGGAGGCCTTGTCATGAATCTTTTCGAAAGTAGTCCCGCCTTCAGGCGGTCTTCCGTGACTCCCAAGGCTGCCTGAAGGTGGGACTACTCACGAAGATGAAGACTCCCTCTTGGCTCGCTGAGTTATACCGGCAATGGCACGCCGCCCGCGGAAAGCGGGTAGTGGGGGCAAGCCGGGCGTTTTCGCGGAATTGGGCGGAGCTGCTAGAAGCTGCCGGAATCACGAGCGCGGAAGATCAAGCGACGGCGGCACGAGAAGCGAAGGCCTGTGGGCAGCTCGTCTTGAAACGCCATCGCTATCGCAAATATCTAATCGAGCGGGTGACGTTGCCGCTCGCTTCCGAGTCGTGGCTGATCGAGTGTTTCGGGGGAACGGCGAGTGAGGTTTTGCTGGCGAACTCGCTGGAGGTTGTCGCGGAGTTTTCGGAGCGCGGCCACTCCCGTTTTCCCAGCGAATGGGCGGATATGTGCAAAAATCTGCAGTCGGCTTTTGTGGTTGGCCGTTCACTCCGTCCTTTCAACTGGAGACATCCCGAGACCTTGAGGCATTTGCTAGACGGGGTGGGGAAACTCAGCGACCGCGAGTGGCTACCCGGCACCCTGATCCGTGCGGCAAGTGTGGAACTCGGGCTGGACTCGAAAGTGTTGGAACGCCATCAGAGGACTTTTGAATCCGGACTGGCGCGCTTATTAGGAACACCAGTTCTTCTCAAGTCTCTCGGCCTTGTCGCGGGGAATTCGCACGTCGAGCTTCATGGCCCGGTTTGCCTGCATTTTCCGGACGGCACGATTCATGACTTCGACGGGCTGACCGACGTGCTCATATCAACCACGGATCTGGCGCGATGCTCAGCAATTTCAACCACCGCGGAACGCCTGCTGAGTATCGAGAACCGCAAGACCACTTTCCGGCAATACGCCGCAGCAAATGAGGACCGACGGATTCTGATCGCCACCACCTCGTTTCCCACGCCAGCCTTTCGCGAGTTTCTGGAGAAACTTCCGTTCTCCCTGCCTCACCATCATTTCGGCGATACCGATCCGGCGGGCTGGCAGATTTTGCTCAAACTTCGCGAAGTCTCGCCGCGACCGGTCGAGTCGTTCAGAATGAAATTTCGCGCAGGTAAGATGCGAATCCCACTCACGCCCTACGACCGGCTACTATTGCCTAAGCTGCTCGCCACGCCGTTACTTGCGGATGCTCACGCAGAGCTGGAAATTATCGTGGAGCGTCAGGATCGCGGAGATTTCGAGCAGGAAACGCTGGGGCCACCCGCTTCGTGCGGATGGCCGTTTGGCGGGTGATCACTCTGTCGCTTCGTCGGAGATGGAGTCAGTTTCAACTTCGTCGCCCTCTCCTGATAGGTCGTCGTTCGGCGAATCCTCGCCATCAGGGATGACTTTGGAAATGTCTTGGAGTTTCTCCGTGCCTTTGAGTGTTAGAAGTTTTACGCCTTGGGCATTGCGGCCGGTTTCACGGACTTCGGCGGCGCGGATGCGGATGCTTTGGCCACTGGAGGTCATGAGCATAAGCTCGTCTTCCTCGGTGACCGTGACGGCTCCGACGACCGGGCCGGTCTTGTCCGTGACCTTCATGGTGATGATGCCTTTGCCGCCGCGCGATTGCTTGCGATAGTCCTCGAAGGTGGTGCGCTTGCCGATGCCGTTTTCGGAGGCGACTAACAGAGTTGAGCCTTCGGTAACAAGTGCTAGGCCGATGACGAAATCGGTTTCGCTCGGGCGGATACCCATGACCCCGGCCGTGCCTCGGCCTAACGGACGGGTGTCCTCTTCGTGGAATCGGAGACTCATGCCTTCATGCGTGACGAGGATGATTTCATCGCCGCCGGATGTTAGGCGGACGCCGATGAGTTCGTTGTTTTCCTCAAGGTTGATGGCGATGATGCCGTCCTTGCGGTAATTGCGGAAATCGTTGACGGCGGTTTTCTTCACCTTGCCGCTGCGGGTGGCGAAGAAGACGTAGCCAGCTTCTTCGCGAAAGGTGATGTCGTTGCCGTTCTCATCGACGGTGCGTTCGAGGCGCAGGAGAGCGGCGATTTTTTCCTCAGGTTTCAGGTTGAGGACGTTTTGAATGCTACGGCCCATCGCCGTGCGCGAACCTTCAGGGAGTTCGTAAACCCGCTCGACATACATGCGACCGGTGTTGGTGAAAAATAACAGATAGTCGTGCGCTTGGACGCTGAAGAGGTGTTCAATGA
>JANYFB010000099.1 GCA_025362955.1 Akkermansiaceae bacterium | reverse complement strand
CTCGCACCCGCCGAGGCGGCATGGCTCGCGGACCTTCCGGAAAACGAAGTTCTCGCTTGTTCAAAAGGGAAATTTTCGCCTGAAACCGCCCGCAAGCTCGCGCCTGCGCTCGGCTTGAAGCCCGAGGCTCTCGCGAATCATGAGGACTATCTTCCCAAGCCCCTTGCACTGGCTAACATCCATCGACTGGACCTACCCTTTAGCGGAGAACGGGTAAACGCATGGATTGTTAGAGCGGGTCATGCAGCAGTTTTGTTTGATACGGGATATGACCCCAAGTCGTGCATTGAGCAGTTAGAAACTACCGGAGAATTACTACCCGATCAAATTTTCATCACCCATGCCCACCCCGATCACATCGGCGGAGTTTCTGCTTTCCTCGCAAAAGGAATTCAACTCCACGGCTCTCAAATTAATCACGCCTCCTTGATGAAGCCGGGCGATGAAATCCTTTGTGGTCCACTCACCATCCGCGCCTGCGATCTATCCGGTCATGCCAATCCGTCACTCGGCTATCACATCGACGGCCTCGCATCGCCGATCCTAGTCACGGGCGACGCCCTTTTCGCTGGTTCCATGGGCGGCTGCGCCACTCCGACTCTCTATCAGCACGCATTGCGGCAGTTGAAAAAAATCCTAACTCCCCTGCCCGACCACACCATCCTGCTTCCGGGCCACGGCCCCGCCACCACTCTAGGTGAGGAGCGGGTCAGCAACCCGTTCTTATAAGCATAAGAAGCGTGGACACTCCTGTCCTCGACGCAATGTGAAGAGCTGAGAGTGCATTATCTTACTTCCGCCCCAGATATTTCTTGGAGCCGATCACATACTTTTCCGCCCAGCTTCTTATCTTCAACTGCTCTTCGAGCGAAAGCGTCCTTACGACCTTCGCTGGAGATCCTAACACTAACGAGCCAGGTGGGATAAGCGTTCCCCCCGTGACCAGTGCTCCGGCTCCGATAATCGAGCGCTCGCCGATCACCGAGCCGTCGAGCACGATTGCCCCCATGCCGATCAACACCTCGTCCTTCACGGTGCAGGCATGAAGGATCGCCGAGTGGCCGACCGTCACTAACTCGCCGACATAACAGCCATAATCATCCGCTAGATGGATCACTGCATTATCCTGCACATTCGACCGCGGGCCGATCACGATCTTATTAATATCCCCGCGCAAAGTCGCGTGATACCAAACACTCGACTCTTCATGGAGCGTTACCCGCCCGATTACATCCGCGCTCGCCGCAATGAACACGCTGTCATGAATGGATGGGGAAAATCCGGCAAATGTCTCGATAGCCATGCGGGATACTAGCCGTTTTCAACGCGAACCGCAAGCAAGCGCAGGACTCGGTCTTCCCGTCCGCCGCTTCAAAAAATCCAGACTTCTCCTAGACAACATCGCCTCTGCTGGACACAAGCGGTCAGATGAAAAAGACATTTCCCCTCACCGCGCCGAACCATCAGCCGGCCCGCGTCGTTGAGCAGATCAAGAGCGATGTGCGAAAATATATCAAACGCGAGCGCAAAAAAGCGCTGCCAGAGGGCGTGGATTTTTGGGCTTTCAACTGCAAGGTTGGCCAAGGAGAAGCCGCCGCAGAAACCAAGCATCTCGAAGAAATTACCACCGCCATCGACCAAGCAGCAGCCGGCGAATGCGCCTCGGTCTATATCGAAATCCTTGCGGTTCCAGGGCATCGCACGAGTAAGTGAATGGAAACTGGCTGAGACATCCGGCCTATCCGAATCACCTATTACGTCGATTGTTGGTGACGAAAATTTTCAGTTAAAACCCCCATTGACTTGTGCGACAGAATCGCTAGAAATCTGTGATTCGTTCCCTATGAAAAACAAATTAATTACCCTCATCGGCTCCACTTGTTTTATGGCTTTTTGCCTCAGCGAAACCTCGCACGCCGGGCTGACGATCGTACCGACTTTTGATGCGTCCCTCGCCACCCTTCTCCCGGCGGACGTCACGAACATTCAAAACGCCTTCAACTACGCCGCAGCGCAATTTCAAAATAATTTCACCGATAATATCCAAATCAACATCAGGGTGCAGACGGTCGCGGGCACAGGAACCCTGGGAAGCAGCAACACAAATTTGCAATCGTCCACCTTCTCTGGCGTCCGGAATGCGTTGATCGCCGACGAAACTTCTGCAGATGACATCACCGCGATGGCGGTTGGCCATTTCCCCAGCGCTGACCCGACTGGTGGAGCAACTTTTCTGGTGCCGTTTGCAGAAGCGAAGGCGCTCGGACTCCGCAGTGCGTTCAATGCTTCCACCGATGGAACGTTTACCTTCGGAGCGGGCTTCAATTACACCTACGATTCCAACAACCGCGCGGTGGCCGGCAAATATGATTTTATCGGGATCGCCGAGCACGAGATTTCCGAAATCATGGGGCATATCTATCTGCTAGGACAGAATTTAACGGGTGGCCCAAACTATGTGCCATTTGACTTATTCCGCTATACAGCGCCCGGTGTTGCGAGTCTTAGCCAGACCGCTACGGGTGTTTACTTCTCAATCGACGGCGGAACGACGAATTTGAAAGGATTCAATTCCAATCCTGCCGGAGACCTGCAGGACTGGGCCAGTGGAACAAACGATGCATTTAACGCTTTCAGCAGCAGCGGCGTGAAAAACGACCTGAGCCCAGTGGATATACGATTAGTCGATATCATGGGCTACAATCTTATCCCTGAGCCAAGCGTGGCTGGATTGGTGTTCTCCTTCGCAATGGTGTCGCTAGTCGGCACCCGGCGGCGGAAGATGAACTGAGTTAGTCCAAGTCTTCCACTTCCTCTTTATCATCGGGAATGAACTCCCCGTGGAGGGCCGCGAGCTCCGGCGCAATGGACTCGCCCTCACTTTCCGCGAAATCAATATCATCCAATGATTCTTGCGGATCATCGCTGAGGCGAGCGCTTTCCTCGTAGGCATCCGCTACAGCTTCGCGGGTTTCGTCCTCGGCTTCGTCGAGTCCTTCCTGAACGAGAATGATATTTATATCCACGTCCACATACGGTGGAGCCATGGGCGAGGGTGGATCGGCGGTGGCAGGCATGGCTGGATCGATTGGAGTCATAGTTTGGGGAGCGGGTTCGCTCTGCCATTTGCAGATTCCGCTCCATATCAGAAACGGCGCTGGTGCTGGATTCCAGGTGCCCATTTTCCCGGAGGTCGTGCGGGATGCAACGAACCATGATGCAAAACAGCGTTTAAAATACCCTACAACGGTAAGGTCACCTGTAGCACGGTGCTATCCTCCAAGGCCACCAGCGGCGCGCCATCACGCGGCAGTAAAATGAATCTTCCTTTTTCAAAGCGGCGGCCGCCATCGCTCTCTAACTGCCCTTCGACGACGGAGAGGATGGAAAATTGATCGTCCCGCGGATTGGCGAGCGACTGTCCCATTTCCAGTAATTTTCTATCGATTTTAAAGTATTCGCAACTTGCCAGGTTGTCACCCAAGGGCGCGTCCATGGTGGGTTCAAAGTCGCGGAAGTCGATGCTGGCCAGCGACTCGGCGATGTGGAGTTCACGGGGATTTCCATCTAGGCCGAGGCGGTTCCAGTCGAACACGCGGTAGGTGGTGTCCGAGTTCTGTTGGATTTCATGAATGAGGAATCCGGCACCGATGGCATGAAGCCGACCGGAAGGGATGAAAATGGACTGGCCGGGAGTCGGCGTGATGGCGTGGACGCAATTTTCCACGCTTCCGTCAATGATTGCTTTTTCAAAAACGTCGCGGGTGACGCCGTTTTTCAGACCGACGTAGAGCTTTGCGCCGGGATTACAGTCAGCGATGAACCACATTTCCGTCTTAGGTTCACCGCCCAGCACTTCTGCAAGATGGACCGGTGGATGGACTTGGATCGAGAGGTCGTCGCGGGCGTCGAGCACCTTGATGAGGATGGGAAAACGCGGGTGATTTAGAAACCCCTCACCAAAAATTTCCTCGCGGTGGTTCGTCCAGAGATCGTGGAGGGTGCTGTCATGATAGGTGCCGTCGTCCACGATGGATTGCTCGCCCTCGCGGTCCACGATTTCCCATGACTCGCCGAAGGGCTTGGTTCGATCGGGCAGGCTGCGGCCATAGATGCGCTCGAGTTCGCGTCCGCCCCAGACGCGTTCCATGTAGAGCGGGCGGAAAGTGATCGGTTCCATGACAGGGGCAAATAGGCGCGGAACTTGCTCTTGGCAATTCCAGAGAAAGGCCGCGATTGACCCGGCAGACAGTTGCATTGAAGTTATCGCGCTTTGCCCGACCTTGAAACACCGATTGAACCCTCCGTTCCCCCTGCCACGCGGCGGCGGAAATTGTGGCGCTGGATCATTCTCGGGACGATTTTGGTGGCCCTTGTCTGGCTGAACGGCCCCGGAGTGCGGTGGATTGGTCCCCTCGTGGGCCGTCATCTGTTGGAAAAATCCGGGATTCGTGGAAATTTCAAGGTCGAGGGGAATCTCACCGGCGGTCTGTCGATTTCCGAGCTGCGGATCGAAGGGGATACGACTCTTGCCAGCCTGAGCATCGACCGCGTGATTCCAGACTATCAATGGAGCGGGCTGGTCAAGGGCCGTCTCGAAGGGCTTACGCTTGACGGCGTCCATGCGGATCTTCGACTCGGTCTGAAATCTATGGGAAAATCACCCCCGTTAGATTTAGCGCAATTGGTGGGAACCCTCCGCTCCATCCGGGGACGGGTGATTCCACTGGCCCTCGATTTCACAAATGTTAGTCTAGCAGCCACTCGCGATGGGAAACCCGAAGTGACGTTGGCATCGAGCCGTATTTCCCACAGCAGAGGCAGTAACGACATTATTTTGAAGCTGGGAGCCATCACCGATGAAAGCCACCGTGAGTGGCCGGCTCAGAGCACAGTGATCGCATGGAACCCGGACAATCTTTCCATTCCCCGCGTCGATCCTTATCCCCGTGTGAGCATTCGGGAGCTGGTTATGCAGCTTCCGGCAGGTGGCCAGCCCTCGGTAGAAACGCAGGTGCATTTGGATGACGCGGTCTTTCGGGTGACCAGCGAGCCTGGATTTTCCGCAGCGAAGATCGTCTTGCGGGAAGGCAAGCTGCAGGTGGATCAAGCGGTGAAACACTTCGGCATCGAAATCCCCGCCGCCGCGACGCTGACCTCGCTGACGGTCGAACTGGAGAAAATTCTACCCGATCCCACGGCAGCGATCGCTAAGGTCACAGTGGGGTTGGAAAACATCGTCTGGCAGGATTGGACCGTGCCGGAGGTAAACGCGGAAGCCTCGCTTTCCGCCGATCAAGCGACTCTCATGGCTAACGGAAACGTGTTAGGAAGCGCGTTTACGCTGGATGCGGCCGCGCCTGTCACCCGAGGAAAAGCCAGCTTCACACTGGGAGATGCGTTAGGTAAATTCACGATTGCAGACGTCCCGAAGGTTTTACAGGAACTAGCAACCCGCACACCGGCACTTGATCCTGTGGCTCCGGTGCCGCCATCGACGCTAAACGGGAATTTTACCCTCTCGTTCCTAGCGAACCAGCTTCGTGCGGCGAATGCAGATCTTTTGTTGAAACCGCAGGACGACCAGCTCGCTTCTCCCGTCACGCTTAAAGCCCGCTGGGCACCAGACCAACCCATTTCAGCCGCTCTGATGCTGGACGGACTAACCGCCTCCGCCAGCTATCAGCCGATGGCGGCTACCTATCAGGCGGCGCTTGCGCTCGACGGATTCACTAGCACACGGATCGACCGATGGCTGGCGATCCTGAAAGTAAAGCCCGGCGGAGTGGCGGATCTAACTGGTTCTTGGAGCGGCAGCGGAGAGGTGAAATCCGGAAAACATCGTGGGGAGCTATTCCTTGCCCAAGCCAAGTGGTCGCGTGAAATGTCCCCTCCCCTGACCGCCATCGGCTCACTGAAATACGATTGGCCTGCGAGCTTCGAGACGAAGGATCTGCGGTTTAAAATGAACGACCAGACCTTGGTGCTCGATGCGGCGCTCGCCAATAGCATGTTAGAGCTTCAACATTTCCTCTGGACCGACGGCACGCTGGAGCTCGCCGAGGGAACCGCCAACCTTCCGGTGCCCTCGGATTTCTCAAAATGGCGGGATACGCTGGCAAACGACACCCGCCCGTTAGCAGTTTCTATCAATTCCCGGGTGCTTTCGTTAGGACTGCTGAAACCGTGGGTTCCCGCATTTGAGAAACTCGATCCGCTGTCCACAGGGCAGCTCGAACTCCATGTTGCCGGCACCTACGCCGTGCCGGCGATTGATGCGAAGCTAGAAGCCCGCGACCTCCGCTCTCCGAGCCAGCCTCAACTTCCGCCTGCGGATTTGAAGTTCACGGTTTCCGCCCGAGACGGTCATGTGGTCTTGGACGGCAGTGCGACAGCGCCGGATTTCCCAGCGGCAGTCTTGAAGGCCGCCATGCCGTTTCACCCGGCGGAATGGGCAAAGACGCCGGAACTGCTAAAGGAGGAACCCCTCGAAGCGCGGGTCGATCTTCCGCGCCTCGACCTCTCACGATTCAGCTCCTTGGTTCCGGCCGCCGAACAGGTTTCGGGAATCGTCACGGGAAACATCAGGGTCGCGGGAAAAATCGGGAAGCCGGAACTGAAAGGCACGCTCGATCTAACTGCTGCCGGTTTGCGTTTCAAGGGTGATCGCTTCCCCGCCGTCACCGGTGTCGCGGCCACGGTGGATCTCGCGCTTGATCGCATTGTTTTGAAAAACCTGAAAAGCACCGTCGCAGGCGGAACCTTGTTAGGCGAAGGATCGCTGGCGATCACCAGCGGCAAGTTAAGCGATATTGATTTCCGCTTCAGGGGCAGCCACCTGCCGTTAGTTCGCAACGATTTCCTGATCCTCCGCGCCAATGCTGACTTACGCCTGCAAGGTCCATGGGAGCGGGCGGCGCTTTCCGGCACAGTGGGCGCGGTGGATGGCATTTTCTATCGAGACATCGAACTGCTCCCCATCGGCACGCCATTCACCGGCCCTTCGGCAGCGGCCTTGCCGAAAATCGACACCCCGAAAAATCCAGGAAATAACATTCCCGAGCCCTTCCGGAACTGGGGACTTAATGTCCTCGCCCGCACCGAGGAGCCGATCCTCATCCGGGGGAACTTCGCCACGGGTGAGGTCACTGGCAGCATCCGCATCGGTGGCACGCTTGGAACTCCGGCACCGGATGGGACCGTGAAAATCAAAGACGTCCGTGCTTCTCTGCCGTTCAGCACTCTGTCAGTCCGCGCTGGCACCGCCACCTTCACGCCTGCTACCGGCTTTGATCCGATTTTAGAAATCCGGGGAACTGCCGAACCCCGTCCCTATCAGGTCACTGCCTATGCCTATGGCCGTGCCTCCGATCCGCAGCTTGTCCTAACATCTAACCCGCCGCTGCCGGAAAATGAAATCATGACCCTGCTTGCCACCGGCACGACGACTTCCGGGCTGGAAGATCCGCAGGCAGCATCGTCCCGCGCCCTCCAACTTCTGCTGGAAGAACTGCGACGCGGGCGTTTCCGCTATGGGAAACAATTACGACCGGTCTTGGCCTTGCTGGATCGCGTCGATTTTAGCCTGGCTGAGGCAGACCCTTATTCGAGCGAATCCTTTTCCACAGCCACCCTGTCCATCACCGACCACTGGTTTCTATCAGCCGGGGTCGGGGCGACGGGCGATTCCCGCCTGCTTGCTGTCTGGCGCCTAACTTTCCATTGATGAGATTACTCCGCACTACAGCAGTTCTATTTGTAACGGCAATGCTTGCCGCCGGGGAAACGCGAGTGCGGATCACCGGAATGAAGGATCGAAGTGAGAGTGAATTCCTCGGATTGTTAGGTGCGCGTTTGGAGCATGTGAAGTCCGGTCAGGCCTCACCTCCAAGCGCGGACGATGCCGCATTCCTCCTCCGTCAAGTGCTGCGGAAAGATGGCTATGCCGATGCCCAGATAGAATGGAAAATCGTCAGCCCCACCGAAATCCTCCTCATGGTGCGTGAGGGTGGCCGCCTTTCGCTGGGTGAAGTCACTGTAAATGGAGTGCCGCCAGCGGAGGGAAAAATGCTATCTAAACTCTACGCCCGGCCTGCCGAGAAAGACCGCCCCCTTGCTTCCGGTCCCCCGCCATTTCGCGAGGAGGATTTAAATACGGGGCTTTCCTACATCCGCCAAGAACTCAACGCCCAAGGCTACTGGGCAGCCGATGCGACCATCTCGGCCCGTGCCACTGATCCCACTAACGGAAAAGTTAATCTAACCATCGAAGTCCGTCCCGGAGTTCTCCACCTCATCGCCGCATCAAAAATTATCAGCCCAGACGGCCGGGGGGTAACTGACGCAAGAGAAGCGGTGGACCCTTTCATCGGGCGCCCCGCCACCACGGGAAATCTAAATACCATGCGGGCCGCAGTCGAAAAAATCTTCAACAGCACAGGATATCCTAACGCCAAAATCACCATGGGACGAAGCTTGATGGCCGGGCATTTCATTCCCGAATTCACCATCGACCTCGGGAAACGCGTGCGTCTCGACCAAGTGCATATCGAAGGGATCGAGCGCACCCACCCGGCCCGTATCGCCGCGCGCATGAAGGGCCTGGAAGGCGATTGGTACGACCAGGCCGCGATGAACAAACGGATTCGCGGCCTGCTGGCCACCGGCGCCTTTTCGTCTGCTAGAATCGAAACAACCGAGGTTTCCGAGGGCCACATCGACGCTACCCTGCACCTCGAGGAAGCGAAAGCCCGCGAATTCACTGCGGCGGCTGGCGCGGATTCCTATCAGGGTCCCTTGCTGCGGACCACCTACGCGGATCGGAATTTCATGGGTGAGCTTCTCGGATTCAGCACCGGCTTCGAGTTCAGCGGGCGCGGTGTGTTAGGGGAAACCAAGCTGACGGATCCATGGCTCTTCGGCTCGGACGTTTCTGCCACCGCCCGCATCTACGCGCTTTCCTATGCCCGAGAGGGTTACAGCAGTTTGGAAACCGGTTTGGAAGCCAAGACCACCTGGAAATTCGGCGATCACTACACGCTCGATGTCCTCGCCGGATACTCCGTGGTCAATGTCACCCCGGAAGGACTCCCTTCTTCCGAACTGGGGGAAAGCGTCTATACCCATCCCCGCTTTCGAGTCACCCAGGGCTTGGACTTCCGGGACAGCGCGGTGTTGCCTACGAGCGGTTGGCATTTGGAAAGTCCCTTGGAAATCGGCACAGCCATCGGTGATCTAACTACCGCCTATGCCCGCACCGGACTAACAGGTGGCTGGTATCACAAGATCAACGCAGACTATCAGCTAGGCCTCGGGGGTGAGGCGGGTGTGATTATTACATCGGGTGATGGCAGCAGCCTTCCGATTGATCTACGCCTTTTCAACGGTGGCTCCCGCAGCGTTCGGAGTTTTCCAGAGCGCGAACTCGGCCCCACGGTCGATACCTATGCGACGGGGGGTGAGGCCATGTGGAATGCCAATGCCGAACTCATCCGCAACTTGGGAGGCACGCTCAAAGCCGTCGCCTTTTTTGATGCGGGAAGCCTGTCCCGGAACTACGACGAAATTACCTCAAGTGAAATCGAACTCGCCATTGGACTGGGCCTGCGCCTTGACTTGCCCATCGGTCCCGTGCGCTTGGAGTATGGCTACAACCTCACCCAAAACCCCGGCGAACCCATCGGGACGCTGCATTTTGCCATCGGCTTGGCGTTTTGATCGGCTATCTTGAAATCTCTAAAATCATCGCGCTGCATGGCGCGAGGTCGGGAAGCGTTAGACCGGCATCACCTGATAGACCGGACCATTCGCCATCAAGGCGGTTAGTGAATTTCCAGGCTTTCTGAGCGGTGCGGCCCATGAACTCCCAAGCATTTTCCGGGATGCTGATTTTCACACCTCGCAAGGTTTCGGAGCCATGGAAATTCGCGACGACGAGGAACGATTGACCACTTTTGGGATCGTGACGGAGGAACGCGTAGAGCCAGTGGCCTGAGGCTGTTTCCCCACCTACTCTGCCGAAATCCGGGTTTTCTTTGTTCGCATGATTGAGACCGTAGAATTCGCCCTCAGTGAAGGCGGCGGACTGGGTGGCGCG
>JANYFB010000093.1 GCA_025362955.1 Akkermansiaceae bacterium | reverse complement strand
CAACAAGCTTGAGATCAAACAAGCTGTTGAACAACTTTTCGGAAAAACCGTTCTAGCAGTACGCACTGCCAACTACGACGGCAAACTCAAGCGCCAGCGCCGGGCCGATGCCGGACGCAGCAACCATTGGAAAAAAGCCATCGTTCGTCTTAAGGAAGGCGAAACGTTAGACCTCGTCTAATCGAGTCACCGCTTTTCCCACGCAACATTCAACGTTCCGATTGTCATGCCCCTGAAAACTTTCAAGCCAATCACACCTTCCGCGCGCTACAAGAATCTCCCGTCCTTCGACGAGATTACCAAAAGCAAGCCTGAGAAGAGCCTTCTAACGCCGCTCAAGCGCAGCGGTGGTCGCAACAACACCGGTCGCATCACCACCCGTCACATCGGTGGTGGCCACAAGCGCCACTATCGTCTGATCGACTTCAAGCGAGGCAAGCACGATGCACCTGCAACCGTGGTCGGCATTGAATACGATCCTAACCGGACCTGCCGCATCGCCCTCATCCAGTATGAAGACGGCCAGAAGTCCTACATCCTCGCCCCACTCGGCCTGGAAGTCGGAACGACCGTGGTTTCCGGTGCAGCCGTTGCTCCGAAGACGGGTAACGCAATGCCTCTCAGCGCAGTGCCGCTCGGAACGCCGATCCACAATATCGAGCTTATCCCAGGCAATGGCGGCAAAGTCGCCCGCGCCGCTGGCCAGCTTGCCGTGCTCTCTAACCGCGATGGTGGCTGGGCGCTGGTGAAAATGCCTTCCGGTGAAATCCGCCGCTTCAACGACCGTTGCTTCTGCACCATCGGCCAAGTCGGAAACCGCGACCACATGAACGAAACCTCGGGTAAAGCCGGCCGCACCCGCTGGCAGGGCGTTCGCCCAACTGTCCGCGGCATGACGATGAACCCTGTTGACCACCCGAACGGTGGTGGCGAAGGCAAGTCGAAGTCCGGTGGTGGCCGCCAGCACCTTCTCAGCCCATGGGGCCACGCGAAGGGCCAGAAGACCCGCAACAAGAAGAAGACCACATCCGTCTTCATCGTCGAGTCCCGCCACAAAGCGAAGAAGAAGTAATCCCTTCTTTAATCTGAAATCTCAAATCCGAAATCTCAAATTTCCCATGCCACGCTCACTTAAAAAAGGCCCATACGTCGATCAAAAGCTTCTCGCGAAGATCGACGCCGTCGCCGAAGCCGGATCCGACCGCAAGCCCATCAAGACATGGAGCCGCAAGTCAATGATCACCCCGGATTTCGTCAGCCATAACTTCGCCGTTCACAATGGCAAGACCTTCGTTCCCGTTTACGTGACCGAAAACATGGTTGGCCATAAACTCGGCGAATTTTCCCCGACCCGTCTGTTCAAGACGCACGGCGGTATCGGTAAGAAATAATCAGTCCCGCTCATTTCCTCCAAGTCCATGCGTTCCACCATCCATCTCAAAGCACTTGCCGCCGCCCTCGGGTTGTTGGCCAGCGCGGGGATGTGCGTGGCCCAAGCGCCAACCGCCGAGGAATATCAGGAGATCATCACGACTCTGCAGGAGCAGAATAAGACACTCCAGCGCAGCCTCGCCGAGGCTAACAGCGGAGAGAAGCAAGCGTCCGAGCAACTTGCTCAGGTCCGCGAACGTCTCGAAGCACTCGGCAAGAACCTGCTCGATGGCGGAAATGATCGTCTCGTCCAGGCTGCCGCCGATTTGGAAATCGCCAAAGAGCGCACCACCCAGCTCGAAAGCTCCGTCACTCATCTTGCTGCCGCTGTTATGGACTACCTCCGCCAAGCGGTGGTGTCCGATCCGGATGCAAGACTTCGTGTAGAAACTTCACTAAGAGAGCTTGACGCTGTCCTCGGACTGCGCCAGAAGCCCCGCCCCGATGTTCGCACCGGCTCGCTTCAGCAAGCCCGGATCGTGAGCCTCGACCAAACCAGTGGCATGTTGGTATTCAACCTTGGCGAAAACCAGGGCGCGAAAATCGGCATGACCTTCCGCCTCACCCGCGGGCAGCAGCCCTACGGAAAAGCCATTCTAGCAGACGTCCGCAAGGGCGTCAGCGGTGCCTTTGTCGAACACCTCGACAACGTCGCCGAATCCCCACGCTCCGGCGATCTCGCCGTTCTCGAAACACAAGCATCCGCGCAGTAACCACTCACGTCCGCCGACCATGGAAGTCAAAAGCACCACCAAATTTGTCCGACTCTCGCCCAAGAAGGCGCGCGACGTCGCCCGCGAAATCCAAGGACTCGCCGTATCGAGCGCCCTTGATATTTTGACCTTTACTCCCAAGAAAGCCGCCCAGCTCATTGGCAAGACGCTCAAGACCGCTATCGCAGATGCGGAAAACAATTTCTCACTCGACGCGGCGACGCTCGTCATCAAGGAAGCCGTCATTGGCGCTGGCCCGACGCTCCGCCGCTTCAAGCCACGGGCCAAAGGTTCCGCCGGCCCGATCCTCAAGCGCACCAGCCATATCTCGATCACTCTCGTCGGTTCCGCCCCCGAGAAGAAAAAGAAGGTTGCCCGCAAGGTCGCAGCCAAGCCAGCTCCGAAGCAAATCAAGGACGTTCCGGCCGAACCAGTCGCCGCTACCGAAGAAGCCTGAACCAATCTCATTTAATCTCATCCCTCACCGACCATGGGCCAAAAAGTAAATCCGATCGCATTCCGTCTCGCCGTCAACAAAGACTGGCGCTCGAAGTGGTATGCCAGCGGCAAAGACTATACTAACAAGCTGCACGAAGATCTCGCAATCCGCGGCTACCTCAAGAACAAACTGATCAATGCCGGTCTCGCCCGCGTGGTGATCGAGCGTGCATGGAACAGTGTTCGCGTCACCCTTCACACCTCCCGTCCTGGACTGATCATCGGTCGCCAAGGTAAGGAAATCGAAGTGATGACCAAGGACATCACCGGTCTTTGCAAAGGTGCCCAAGTCAAAATCGACATCATCGAAATCCGCAAGCCGGAGCTCGATGCGCAGTTGGTCGCCGAGCAAATCGCCGTGCAACTTGAGCGCCGGATCTCCTTCCGCCGCGCCATGAAGCGTGCGCTGCAAACCGCCATGGAATTCGGTGCCGAAGGTATCCGTCTCCGGTGCGCTGGCCGCCTCGGGGGTGCGGATATCGCCCGTGCCGAAGGCTATCGCGAAGGCAAAGTGCCATTGCAAACTCTCCGCGTTCCTCTCGACTACGGCTTCGCCGAAGCCCGCACCTTGTATGGCATCATCGGCATCAAGTGCTGGGTCAACAAGAAGGAAGACGACGGCACGGGCAAGCAACCCCAAGGTCGAAACGACCGTGGTGACCGTGGCGGAGATCGCCGTGGTGGCGGCGGCGGAGATCGTGGAGGCGACCGTCGCCCGAACAATCGCAACTGATTTCTATATCTCTCAATTCTCCAATTAACACCTTTCCCGGAAAGACCGAGTTATGCCTTTGATGCCCAAACGAACCAAGTTCCGCAAGAGCCACCGCGGAAGCCGAGCTGGCAATGCCCAGCGCGGAACCACCGTCGCCTTCGGTGACTTCGGTCTGCAAACCCTCGACCGCGGCTGGATGACCAACCGCCAGATCGAAGCCTGCCGGATCGCGATCAACCGCTCCCTGAAGCGGAAAGGAAAAGTCTGGATCCGGATTTTCCCTCACAAGTCCATCACCTCGCGTCCTCCTGAAACACGGATGGGTAAGGGTAAAGGCGCTGTCGAAGGTTGGGTGGCAGTCATCCGTCCAGGCAATATGCTTTTCGAAATCGGTGGTGTTCCTGAGTCCGCAGCGAAAGAGGCCATGCGTCTTGCTTCCTACAAACTCGGCATCCGCACCCGCCTCGTCGCCCGCAATGCGCACGCTTGATCCGTCCGATCAAATCCAATCTATATCTCACTGAATTATGGCCGCCACTAAAGCCAAAGCGAC
>JANYFB010000062.1 GCA_025362955.1 Akkermansiaceae bacterium | reverse complement strand
CCCGGCGGAGGCGGTCCATGATGGCCACGCCGAGGCCGGTCTCGCTAACAGGTTCGGCGATGATCGCGTCAAGTCCCGCTTCGTCAAGCAGCCGCATAACGAAAAACAGGCGGATTGCCGCCTCCGCAAGCTTGCCGCTGCCGGGACTCAGCGATTCGATGATTTCCCAGTCGTGCATCGTGACATAAGGGCTATCGTCATCGCCAGTGTAGCTAAGGAGGCCGTATTTTTTGCCTTCCTCGGGCACGAAATCGGCGGGATTTTCCAGCAAAATCAATGGCGTGAGCGGCGCGTAATGGTTGGCGAGCTGGCCGGGAGCTTGTGGCGAGTCGGCTTTCATTTCTCGGAATTTCTCCACTCTGCCGAACTCTTGAAGCTGCTCCTTGGTGATCGGTCCGGCGCGGTGCAGACGGAAAACCGGCTTCTTCCCTTCGCGCGGCTCGATGGAAATGATCGTGCTTTCCACCCCCTCGGCACAAGCCCCGGCATCGACGATGAGCGGAATGCGGCCGCCGAGTTCCTTCATCACGGCGGAGGCGGAGGTCGGGGAAATTCGGCCGAAACGGTTGGCGCTCGGTGCCGCGATCGGGTGGCCGAGCTCCTTGTTCACCGCCCGGAAAACCGGATGGGCGCTCTGGCGGACGGCGACCGTAGGCAGCCCGCTCGTGACGAGATCCGGGACGTCGGGATGCTTCGGTAAAATCAATGTCAGCGGCCCGGGCCAGAACGCGGCGGTTAATTTGTTCACCGTTTCCGCGATGTCTTCGGGCACGATGGCTACATTTTTCAAATCCCCCCGACAGGCGATATGGACGATGAGAGGATCGAACGACGGGCGCTCCTTCGCAGCAAACACCTTTGCAACCGCCTCAGGATTAAACGCATCCGCCGCCAGACCATAGACCGTTTCGGTCGGCAGGGCGACGACTTCACCTTCACGCAGCAAGGCACTGGCCTCGGTGACGGCATCTTTCATTTCGTCATCGTCAACTTGAAGAATTCGGGTCTCGGGCACGCGCGCGTTGTGGCAGAGCGTCCCGCGTCTGGCGAGAAAGATAAGGGAGTGGATATCCGATCAACACTTCCCACTCATCCAGGCCCGCCACCCGCCGTATCGGGTGATTTCCTCCGCCCCCTCAACCGCCCGAGGTTCCGCGATGAATCCGGGAACTTCCTCACCGCTTTCCAACAAGACCTTGCCGATTCCCAGCGGTCCCGGGATTTTTGAAACGAAATCGCCGAATGCCGCAGGTTCCAACTCCCACACTTCCCCTTCCATCGCCGCCCCATCCATATCATCGCGGATCAAGGCCGGGCGCGGGGGAATCGAGCCAGCGGCAGGCATCGCATACATCCGGTAAACCGGCGCAGTTTGCGTTTTCTCGCGAAAAACCGCACCACGATCCGCGAGCTGCCAATGCAGCGCGAGTCCTTTCAAATGCGCTCCGCAAACAAGCAGCGGGATTTTTTTTGAAACTCTTGGGACCATCGTCTCGCCACAAAATTTTCCAGCCAGCCCTAACAAGCACGCGTCCCATCCGGCCGGAGCTGCCAGCGTAACACCCCACGGCGCGCGTCCCGACCTCGCCCTGCCGGCAGGCACCGCCACAGCGGAAAGATCTAGCAGATTCATGAAATTCGTGTATCGCCCGAGAATGGCGTTGGTCGCGTATGGGTCTGCTAGATTTTCTGCGACGGTGTAGAGACAGGGAGTCGTGGGAAGCAGCAGCATGTCGATTTGCTGCCAGACCGCCTCGGCTTCCCGCGCGAATTCCCGCAAACGATATTGGGCTTGGAAAGTAGCGACGGCATCCCAGCCTTTCGAGCTTTCCAGTATTTTCTTGGTGACAGGGAAAATGGCCTCCGGATTTTTCTCCACGAAATCCCCCACCGCCGCCCAGCGCTCGGCGACCCACGGGCCTTCGTAAAGCAGCTTCGCGGCTTCGGTGAAGGGTGTTAGATCGATTTCCACCGGCGTGCCGCCCAGTGCTTTCATGCGCTCCACCGCTCCGGAGTAGAGTCCGGGAGTGTCCGGATCACCGGCGAAATCGAGCATCTTGGGGACGCCGAAACGGAAAATATGGCCGATTTCACCGGTAGCATTCACCTCGCGGGAAAAAGCATCCTCCACATCGTATTTACCGACAATCGTAGAGACTAACAAAGCATCCGCCACCTTGTTCGCAAATACCGAAATGCAGTCTAGCGAGCGGCAAGCCGGGACCACGCCGCGGTTACTCAGCAAGCCCCGCGTCGGCTTCCAGCCGATCAATTCCTGGAACGCCGCAGGCACCCGGCCAGAGCCTGCAGTGTCGGTGCCTAACGAAAACGCACAGAATCCCGCGGCCACCGCGGTTGCACTTCCCGAACTTGAGCCACCGGGCAAAAACTCCGCGTCGATGGCATTCCGGGCGATGCCATACGGCGTCCGCGTGCCGACGAGGCCGGTCGCGAATTGGTCCAGATTTCCTTTCCCAATTGGAAACGCTCCCGCTACGCGAAGCAGCCTAACAACTTCGGCGTCTTCCGTCGGCGTGTAGGCAAATGCAGGGCAGGCCGCTGTCGTGGGCCACCCCGCGACGTCGATATTGTCCTTCACCACGAATGGAATTCCCCACAACGGCAGATTGATCGGCATGGCCTCCACCGTGCCTGCGATTTCCAACAGAATGCTTTTTTCAGGCAGATGGATAAATATCGCCGGGTCATTCCAGTCGATGATTTTCTGATAGAGGTCCTCGATGAGTTGTGATGGAGTGAATCCACAGGCGTAACGCGATTTCAGTTCGGAGATGTTCATGGGGTTGAATGTGGCGGCGGTTTTCAACCGCAATGCCGATTAAAAGGGAAGGCTTGCAGGTTGAAAA
>JANYFB010000218.1 GCA_025362955.1 Akkermansiaceae bacterium | reverse complement strand
CCTCGGGGCCGAAGCCTTGCTCGCGGGATTTTTTATAAAGGTCGAGTATGTCGGCGGGGTTGGTGGCGCGGTGGCCGTAGCGGATGCCATCGAAGCGGGAGAGATTGGACGAGGCTTCGGCAGGGGCGATGACGTAGTAGGTGGCCACGGCGTGCTCGGTGTGGGGCAGGGAAATCTCGACAATTTCCGCACCTTGGGCGGCGAGGGACTGGATGGCAGTCTCGACATTTTTTCGGACGCCGGGGTCGATGCCGTCACCGAAATATTCCCTGGGGATGCCGAGTTTGAGACCTTTGACTCCGTCGTTGAGGCCGGAAATGTAATCCGGGACGGGGGCGTCGAGGCAGGTGGAATCGAGGGGATCACCCCCGGCAATGGCTTGGAGGATGAGGGCGGCATCTTCCACCGACTGGGTGAGCGGGCCGATCTGGTCGAGCGACGAAGCGAAGGCGACGAGCCCGTAACGGGAAACGCGGCCATAGGAAGGTTTGAGGCCCACCACGCCGCAATGCGATGCCGGTTGGCGGATCGAGCCGCCGGTATCAGAACCAAGCGCGGCGACAGCGGTGAGATCGGCCACGGCTGCAGCGGAACCACCCGAAGAGCCGCCAGGAATGCGGTTGTGATCGTGGGGATTCCGGGTGGTTTGCAGGGCGGAATTTTCAGTCGAGGAACCCATTGCGAACTCGTCTTGGTTCATCCGTCCGAAAGGGATGGCTCCAGCGGCGCGGAGTTTGCGAATGACGGTGGCATCGTAGGGTGAGATGAAATTTTCGAGAAATTTCGACCCGCAAGTGCAGGGCTGGCCGAGGACGTTGATGTTGTCCTTGATGGCGATGGGGATGCCGCCAAGTGGGAGCGAAAGGTCGGCTTGCGAAGCCTCGGCAAGGGCGGACTCGAGGCTGTGGGAAAGGTAAGCACCGGTCCGTCCGTCGCGGGCGGAGATTTCCCCTGCGAGTTTTTGGAGAATGGCGGCGGGCGTGGTTTCCCCGGCGAGGAGTTGCTGACGCAGGGTGGTGATGGTCATGGGAAAATTGGGATCCAGAACAGAATCATGCGTCGGCAACGACCTTGGGGACACGAATCTGGCCTTGGGCTTGGTCGGGAGCGTTTTGGAGGACAGCGGCGGGCGAGAGGCTTTCGTGTGGCAGATCCTCGCGCATTTTTCCGAAAACTGCGGTGGAATGCGCGCTGGGGTCGATGCCGGAGACGTCAAGTTTGGAAAGTGCCTCGACATGGCCGAGAATGGCCTCGAGCTGGGGCTGGAAGGTGGCCACCTCGTCATCCGAGAGTTCGAGCCGGGCGAGATTGGCGACGTAGCGGACATCGATGTGGCTGTGCGACATGGGCGGAAGCGTCGGGAACTGCCGGGTATTTTCCAAGCGCCAAGTGAGCGGGATGAGAAAAGTGCAGAAGATTTCAGAAACGTTTGAACGTTCGGAAAGGTTGAAGGTCTTAACCCCATGAAAGTAGCGAGCAATCGCTCTCTCATGTAAGGGTGTAACAGCACAGTTGTCTGCCAATTCCACGGGTGTGGGTGGGTATGACGATTTAGGCCGTCGGGGAAGGGACTCCCCGGCGGCTTTTTTTTAATCGGAATGAGGAGAATCCCACGTCCGATGAAGTCGCCCAATTTCCAACTGCCCTATTCCGCGCGAAGCATTTGGATTTTCTCGTCGATCTTGCTGGCATCGAGCGGGAGTTTCGCTTTTGCAAAGGCGTTTTTCAGGCCGATAAGGGAGTTCATATCGTTGGGAAATGAGGTCAACGCACGTTGGTAACACTCGATGGCATCCGTGGGCTTGTTGATCGCAAGAAAGTATTCGCCGAGGCGGATGGGCATGGGGGTGAGGATCATGGGTGGAAATAGCATGGGTGCGGGGTGTTGACGGTCGGCAGCGGAGGCGAACCAATTATAAGCTGTACCCATCCTATCCTTGGGACCGGCGAGGGCGAGGCGACCGCGGAGGTCGCTGGCGAGGACTTCCAGCGCACGGAAGGATCGGGTCCAAGCAGAGCGCTCACCGGTGGAATTCGCGGCTGCTTGCATCTGGCTCATCGCCTCTCCGTGGTGCGTGAGAGCGGCGACGACATCCTGTGCGTCGGTGATTTTACCTTCGTCGAGCAGTCGGCGGGCTTCGAGAGCGAAGCGGAGGCCATCGATCCACCAGAAGGCGAGAGATTTTTCACGGAAATCTGCGAGGTCGCCCGGCTTGGGGAGGGATAGGAGAGCATCGGCTGCATTTCCTTCCGACGCACCTTGAAGAAAGATCCGTGCCGGAAGGGTTTTCGCATCCCACATGAGGAGGCGGGCGCCGGGGGAAGCGCCGCGCTTTTTAGGGAGTGGGGTAGCTGCGATTTGGCGGGCAGCAGCGTAGCCGGTAGCGGCCTCCCCTTTAGACACAAGCGCAACGATGCGGTAACACTCGGCCTTCACCCACTCAGGGCAATCGGCGAGGGTGGCCTGGTTTTCCTTCATCCAGCTTTCGTAAAAAGAGGATGCAAGGCCGAATGCGGAGGCCGCCTTACCGTGCTGACCGCAGCGCCACTCGTAGTGGCCTAGCAGATGCAAATAAGGGCCGTAGCCGGGAGCCATTTGACAGAGTTGATGGGCGAGACCTAACGAAGAATTGAGATCGGGGCCTTCCGCGCGAATCGTGAGGAGGGCATTGAGAGGCAGTGGATTTTGGGGGTTGTTTTCGATCAGGGTGAGGAGGCTTTTTTCCGCAGCTTCCTGGTCAGGTGTGGCGGTGCCAAATTCATCGAATCCGCCTCGGCTGAAGAGTGCGGCGAAGATGCCTGCTTGGAGATCGTTAGGAAATTGCGCGGCGACTTTGCGAAAAGCAGAGGAAGCGCCTGCTGGGCCTTCTTCGATGTATTTGATCAGGCCGTATGCGTAGCCTCGCTCTAGTTCGCTGCCTTTTCCCTGATCCACGAGGTCGAGCAGGCGGGCGGTGACTGCAATGCGGGCCGCATCGGTTTCCGGCGACGGGGAGAGCAGGGACATCAGCATCCCCCAATGGGCGAGCAGGCAGTCCGGGTCCTCACGCATGGCGGCGGCGAAATGACGGCTGGCTTCGAATTCCCATCCGCCGTGAAGGTGGTTCATGCCTTGGTTGACGTGAGCTTGGGCTTTTTCGGTAGTGGCGGTGACTGCCATGCAGATTCCGTTAGGGAAATCCATCATCGCGGGTTCAGCGAGAGCTTTCACCGAATCGGGGATGGCAGCTTCCACACCGGGCGCTTCCCTTGGCGCGGCGATTTCCTTGGGCACCGGGGATTTCTCCGCGATTTTCGGCTTCTCGCCCGCCGCGAGGACACAAGTGGCCAGCAAGGCCGCGATCAAACGTGTTTTCATGCGCGGACAGTGCCGATGCGCTGCCTCCTGCTCCAGCAAAATGACGCTGGCTTGCGCCGCCGGGGTCCGCTTAGTCTCCGGCCATGAAGCTCGGAGTCATCGGATGCGGGAAAATGGGCACGGCGCTGGTTCAAGGCGCGATCCGTGCCGGAGTCGTTGGGGCTGCGGATGTAACCGGTTGTGATCCCTTTGAGAAATCCCGAGAGCTCTTCCAGAAAGCGACGGGTGCCAAGGTGACTGCGGATGTGGCCGACGTGGTTTCAGCGTGTGAGGTGCTTTTCCTTTGCACCAAGCCGCAGGATATTTCCATGGCCTTGGCGGAGGCGGCGAAGATGGCTGCGGGCGAGGCGCGATTGGTAATTTCCATTGCGGCGGGTGTCACCCTTTCCGCATTGGAGTCGGTAGCTTCGGAAAATTTCCGCTTCATTCGCGCCATGCCGAATACCCCGGTGCTGGTAGGTCATGGTGCTGCTGGATTTTGCCTCGGGAGCCGTGCAACTTCCGAGGACGCCAAGACCGCACACTCCCTACTCGGCGCAGTGGGTCTGGCTATCGAAGTTCCCGAACGCCTGATGGATGCTGTCACCGGGCTGTCTGGCAGCGGGCCGGCATACATTTACGTAATCATCGACGCGTTGGCCGACGGCGGAGTGCGGGCCGGCATTCCCCGTGCGGATGCCGTGCGCCTTGCTGCCCAGACGGTATTTGGGGCGGCCGCGATGGTGCTGGAAACGGGCGAACATCCCGGCGTACTCAAGGACATGGTCACCTCCCCGGGCGGCACCACCATCGCCGGCTTGGCCGTGCTCGAACGCCATGGCCTGCGGTCCGCGCTGATAGAAGCAGTGGGAGCCGCCACATTGCGCGCTACGGAACTTGGCAAGTGACTCATTTTTGGGCTTCCCCAGTCCCTTGGGACTTCTATGATCCGGCGCATGACCTATCGGTTAATTGCCTGCGCGCTGTTTTCGGCCTCCGCCTTTTCCCTCGTCTCCTGTGGTCCCGATCCAGACATGCCAATCATGGCTGGAAATACCCAAGCAGCTTCGCAAAAAGGCGAGGGAGTCTATCAGAAAGCCAAGCAGGCGGACGATGCCGGGAAAACCGGAAACGCGATCAAGCTCTATGACGAGACCGCCACGCGCTACCCCTTCGCCCCGTCAGCCGGACAGGCACGCTACCGCCAAGCGCAGTTGTTAGAACAGCAGGGCGAAATCGTCAAATCCTTCGAGGCTTACGATAAATTCCTTTCCCGTTACCAAGGGAGTGGACTCTACACCACGGCTTTCAATCGCCAAGCCGCCATGGCACAGTCCGCTGCCGACGGTGATGTGAAGCAAAGTATGCTTGGACTGAAAACGAGGCTTTCCCTTGAAAAAACCGTGGAAATGCTCGGCAAAGTCCGGGACAACGCGCCTAAATCCGCCGCCGCCAAGGCGCAGTTCACCATCGGTCGGCTGTATGAAGGAAAACACAAATCCAAGGAATCCATCGCCGCCTATCGCCAGCTCGTCCGTGACCAACCCGGAAGCACCGAGGCTCCAGAAGCCCTGTTCCGCGTAGGCTTGATTCTAACTGCGGAGGCGGATCGCGGAAATCAGAACCAAGCAAATCTCGATCTCGCCCGTGAGGCATTTAACGACTATCTGCTTCAATATCCCGGCCACTCCCGGAATGCTGAGGCCCGCCAGTTCCTTGCCAATGTAGGTGGGCGCGATCTCCAAAAATCCTACGACATCGCCGAGTTCTATCAGAAAACAGGCAAGACCGAGTCCGCCAAAGTTTATTACCGCGACATCGTGAACCGCGCAAAGTCGGGTCCATTGCATGACAAGGCCCGCGCCCGGTTGAAGGAGCTCGGCGAGTGAGCAGGACACCCCCGGACCCATGAAATTTTTCGCGCTGTTCGCTCCCCTGTTATTGGTCGTTTCCTGCGCCGGCTATCAGCTCGGCGTTTCCAAGCCTGCTTCGTTGGCCCGCGTGAAAACCATCGCCGTGCCGATGTTTTCCAATTCCACTCTCCATCCCCGCGCCGAAGCTCTGGCCACCTCCGCCGTCGCAAATGCCTTTGTGCAAGACGGCACTTACCGTCTGGCGAAGTCCGAAAATGCCGACGCTGTCCTCCAAGGCGAACTCCGCAGCATTAACTACGCGACCATCCGCGGAACTCGGTTAGACACGCTGTTGCCAGAGGAACTCACGAATACCGTCACGATTGTCTGGACCCTGAACGACGCGAAAGATCTAACGAAAGTTCTCGCATCCGGAAGTTCCACCGGGAGCAGCCAGCTTTTCGCATCTTCCGATCTCCAGACAGCCCGGAACAATGCCCTGCCCGAAGCCCTCGAACGCGCCGGAGAAGCACTTGTTTCACGCTTGGCTAACGGTTACTAAGGTTTTTCCTATCGCTCTGAAAAATCCTCCCTTGCGACGATCTTCCACCTGATCGCCGTCTCCCCTGCAATATTTTCCCATCCGAGCCGTAGTTTTATCTCAACCCCTCCAGCTATGTTTGAAAAATCAAAAACCCACCGCCCGATCCCCCGTCCCCTCGCCTGCCTTGTGACTCTTAGCGCCGCCCTCATGACGATTTCTCATGCGGAGCCGGTAGCGGATGCCCCGGCGAAAAAGAAAATCGTTTTCGTCGCCGGAAAACCCAGCCACGGCCCCGGTGAGCACGAGCACCGCGCTGGCTGTATGCTTCTTGCCGACCAGTTAAATAAGAGCGGCCTCCCGGTCGAAGCCGTCGTCACCGCCAACGGTTGGCCTGCTGACAAATCCATCTTCGCCGGAGCCTCCGCCGTGGTCATTTACTCCGATGGTGGGGACGGCCACCCCGCGATCAAACAACTCGATGACCTGAAAAAATTAGCCTCCGCCGGTGTCGGAATCGGTTGCATTCACTACGCTGTGGAAATTCCCAAAGGCGAGCCGGGCAACCTTTTCCTCGACGCCATCGGGGGCTATTTCGAAAGCAACTGGTCCGTCAACCCCATCTGGGATGCGAGCTTCAAGCTGCCCAAACACGCAGTCACCCAAGGCATCCATGATTTCGGCACCACCGATGAGTGGTATTACCATATGCGCTTCCGCGAGGGGATGGAAGGCGTTACCCCCATTCTAACCGACCTCCCGCCCGCCTCCAGCCTCACTCGCAAGGACGGTCCCCACGAAGGAAACCCCGAGGTCCGTGCCGCCGTGTTAGAGCGTAAGGAACCTCAGCATGTGATGTGGGTCTATCAGCGCCCCGCCAGCCTCGGCGGAGGTCGTGGCTTCGGGTTCTGCGGCGGACACTATCACAAAAACTGGCAGCAGGATGACCCGCGCCGCCTTGCTCTCAATTCCATCGTTTGGATCGCCGGCCTCGAAGTGCCCGCAAACGGCGTGCCTTCCCCTACTCCCACGGACGAGGAAATGAAAGCCAATCTGGACAAGAAGGGCCATTGAAAATCGGTTGGCACGCAGCTCTCCATTTCCCAAACCCATGCGCCTCCATCGCTTTCTTGTTCCCGCCATCGCCATCGCTGCTGCCCATGCGGGCGAACCCTTGGTGTTGAAATATCCTCAAGCCGCGAAAGTTTGGACGGAAGCACTGCCGGTCGGAAATGGTCGGCTCGGCGCGATGGTCTTCGGCGACATGGCAGCCGAGCACTATCAGCTCAACGAAGCCAGCCTCTGGTCGGGCGCTCCCACGAACTGGAACAACCCGCAGGCCAAAGAAATTCTGCCCAAAGGCGCATCCCTCCGAATGTGTCGTTATGTCGATCCAGGAAGAAGGTTCCGCTGTCGGAACAAGCCAGAGTTTTGAAGCGACATTTGCTTCTTATATCGCAGGGAATTCCGCGTTATCGGTGTTGAATGATAGCATTCCTTCACTGGATCAAGTGAGAGGAAAAATCGTGCTGTTGAGGAGGTTCCGGGCGCTTGCTTCCCCGTTGGGAATCGATGCTTCCCGCTGGCCGGATAACTCCACCTTCACTTTTGAAAAAATCAAGGTGCAGGACATCTATCAGGTGCAGGACCACGAGGCAAAGTGGAAAGCCTTTACCGCGCTTCTCGATGATGCGAAAAATCACTCTCCTGAATTTCTGTGCATTAATTTCGCCAGCGGCGTGAGCAGCACCTTCGGCATTCCCAACATCAATTCAGTGTCGGATGATATCAACGCGTGGATCACAAACTACATCATCGCAAATACCCGCAGCATCACCGGCATCATCGTGATGGATTTCGCGGACGCTGCGAAATGTAAGCTCATTTACGACGCCAACTCCATGCCGAAGTGACTTGCCACTTCATTTGCCGGGCGGGAAATCCCGGCATTCACGAACAGATCTACCAGCAAGGCCGAACGCGGGATCACTTAGCAGCGGAGCGAATGTGAGCGCTCCGTGGGAGGAGGTCGGCGAGACATTGGCGCTACCTGAGTGCCTATGGAGCATCCGCCTTTTTCAATTCCACGGCATAGGCATGGTTCGCGCCGCTCATGTTACTGCGGAAGATGAGCCATTTCATGTCGGGCGAGAACATGGCATTCGGTTCCAAGGCGTAGTCATGCTTGCCCATGTTCACGAGTTTCTCGGCATGAAACACGCCGGTTTGGATCAAATTTTTCGTTTCGATGTTACCGGCAGACTGGTCGTTAAGAAGTTCCGGGCGGAAGAGGTAGAGCCATTTTCCGTTATCGGCATGGGCGACCATTTTGTCATCGCCACCATCGCCGGAAAATAGCGTGTGGTCAGGGGAGACATTGAAATGCACGGACCATTCATCACGTTGCAAATGATACCATGTCCGTGCGCCGCTGGAAACCTCGCATCCAGCAACCCAGAAATCCTCACCACGCGGTGTTTGCAGATCATACCAGATCGTCTTGCCATCGGCACTCCAGAACTCGTGACCGGCGATTTCCATGACCATCGTGCGCTGATGGATCAACTTCAAAGCGGAGCCGTCGGTATGGATCGTCCAGATTCGGTCCACTTTGTGCCATGGGCCTTCGTGGCAAAACATTAACAGGTCAGGATCGGTCGGGGAAAATTGCAGATGCCCTAACCAGTCGGTGCAACGATTGACGATTTTGGTTTCGCCAGTGGCGATGTGATAGAAAAAAAGCGACATCGGATAATGTTTGGCAAGGCGGTCTTCCATCATCTGGCCTTTGTTACCGCGCTGTACCTTTGCGCTCTGGATGTCATTCGTCTTGCTGGATGCATCATCGAAACGGTCGGGCGTTTCCCAATCCGTACGCTCGGTGACAGTGCCGCCGAGCAGGGTTTCGTCGGCGTTCACCGTGGAAACGCTCTGGCCGCGTGATAGCTTCATAATTTCGCGAACGGCCTTGGTGTTAGGATCAATCGCACAGACCGAACGGCTCGTCGCGTCATTTTCATTTTTGCTACTGATGTAATAGATTTCTCCGGTCTTATGGCCGACCATGATGACGCGGGGATGGCCCGTTACGATTTTTTCAAGCGCGTGGGTCTGGAGATCAATCAATGAAATTCCATCCGGCGTGGTGATGACCATTTTCCTTCCGTCGGGAGTAAATGGATTCAGGTTGAAATAAAGGCTCAAGCTGCCCGGTTCGCTCGAAAGCTGGACGACGCGATGCCCGGTATCGGAATCAATCCATGTGAGAGGAGGTGTGGATTGCCCGGGCACAGAAGCGGCCAGCGCAATCCACACGGTGAAATATTTAAAGATATGCTTAATCATAAAATGTCTGGTGGGTGCCGGGACAGGCGGATTGCCCCACGCGGAGGAATGAGTCAAACCATACGTGCTATTCCTACAACTCTATCTCCGCATTTGCTCGCGGTTGAAAGTGGGGTAGGAAGCGAGATACGCAGGTTCAACTGGGCACCCGCAAGGTCAGGAGCGCCAGCTCGGGAGGGCAGGTGAAGCGCACTCGTGGACCAGTAGTGCCGACGCCTCGGGTGACGAAGAGTTGGGCCTCACCGTTGGAGTAGGTCCCGTAAATGTATTTCGACCCGAACTTAGGGGTCTTGGGCGCATACTCTGCAAATGGAACCCGGCATTGGCCGCCGTGGGTGTGGCCCGAAAGCTGCATCAAAATTTCGCGCTGGGTGGTCAATGTATCAAAATAATCGGGTTCGTGGACCACAGCGAGCACCGGGGTAGAGGCCGCGATGCCCTTGAAGGTCTGGATAGGATCGGGCCTTCCTAACGAAACGTAATCCGTACCTGCGACTGCCAGGGGTTCTCCACGGATAGACAAGATTGAGTTTTGATTGATCAGAAATGAGATGCCTATTTTTTCAAATTGCCGCTTGATGACGGAGCGTTGGCCGGCCCATCCGTCGTGATTTCCCATAACCGCGAAGATGCCATGGGTGGCGCGCATTTTCCCGAGCTTCTCTAAC
>JANYFB010000290.1 GCA_025362955.1 Akkermansiaceae bacterium | reverse complement strand
TCGAGTGCGCGTTCGGGCGGTGGCCGTCGGTGGAGGTAGAGATGGGATTTCAGGTGTTAGCAATGGTTTGCCTGTGGCGGATGCGGCGGCGGCATTGGCAGCCGGGCCAGCATTTTCACCTATATCTAATAGCTTACGGTTTGTTCCGCTTTGGCCATGAATTCCTGCGGGCGACTCCCAAGCCGTTTCTCGGGCTGTCAGGGTATCAGCTTATTGGACTGGGGACAGCGTTCGCGGCGGTGGTGGCTTATCGGCGGAGAAAACTCGCGGAGTGAGTGAATACTTGCCCTCATGGCTACACTTTTGGTCGAAAAAACGAGTTGGCCGTTTTCCCGGTATGGAGTGCAAGGATTTCAAGAGATTCACCCCGCAAGGCCGCAAGATGTTCCGCCGTGTTGCGGACGAAGGAAGGTTCGTTGCGCTTTCCCCGATGGGGTTCTGGTGCGAGATAAGGCGCGTCAGTTTCTATCATAAAGCTTCCCGGGGGGCATTGCAGGGCGGTCTCTCGCACTTGATGGGCGGTCTTAAAAGTGGCGACCCCGCCGAATGAGACGAGGCCACCGAGATCGAGAACACGGTTGGCATTTTTCCATGGCCCGATGAAACAATGAAACACGGCACGCACCGAAGTATGATAGTCATCGTAGATGGCGAGCGCGTCTTCAAACGAGGCATCGCCCTCAATATCCCGAGTGTGGATGACGAGGTTCAGCTTGGCAGCGGCAGCAAGTTCAAAATGCTGGCGAAGAAATAGGCGTTGGCGTTCTCGGAAATTTTTCTCATCCCAGTCCTCGGGCGCGGGGTGATAGTAATCGAGTCCGGTTTCTCCAATCGCACATACTCGCGGGTCATTCACGAATGCGGCTAGTTGGGAAACCGCATCGTCCGGCGCGTGGTGGACATCGCAGGGATGTATGCCGACGCAGGCTTGGACGGCGGGATGCTCCGCGAGGGTTAGATTCGCGGTAATATCTTCAAGGCAGGTGGCAAGCGTGATGATCCGCGACACCTCGGCGATATGGGCACGCTCTAGCAGATCTGGAATTTCCCCAAGCAAAAACCGATGGGAGGCGAGGTGGCAGTGTGAATCTGTTAGCACGAGGGGCTGCGGTGGAGAGCGGCGAGAAAGGCGGCGACTTTCTGAAAGTCCTTGATGCCGGGTGAAATTTCCGCGCCGGATGCAATGTCCAGCGCAGCAGGCTGGACGCTCATCGCAGCAAGAGCGGCATTTTCCGGCATAATCCCTCCTGCGAGGATGACGGGCAACTGCGGGTGCGCCCTGCGAAAATTTGACGCCACTTCCCAATCAAAGACCTCGCCAGTTCCGCCATAGATACCGGGCGCGTGGGCATCCAGCAGAACCGCAGTCGCCCCGAAGTTCGTAACGCGTTCCAAGTCCGCAAGGGTCCTAACACCGATGGCCTTGATGAAGGGAATTCCCGCATCGCGAAATGGGGCTACCTCCTCCGGCGTTTCATCGCCATGGAGTTGCACCACGTCCAAGTATCCATCCCGGACCAGTTGCAGTGGCAGCGCTGATGGCTCGTTCACGAACACCCCCACACGCAGGATTTTTCCGGCAAGACTGTCTAACCAAGTCGCATCATTGGGTGATAGATAACGTTTTGACTTGGGCCAGAAGTTCACTCCCAGCGCATCCACGCCCTTGGCGACGAGTTCTTCCGCGTCCTCGCGCGTGGTCACTCCACAGATCTTCAGTGAGACCTGCGAAGGATCGAGAAACTGTGCGAGCAGCGACATGATGGGAAAGTAGGGGGAAATTTACCGGTTAGAACCGCCGATCAGTCGTGACGACGCCACACTGTAACGAGCGAAGTCGTCCACTGGAATTTACGGGCGGTTTCCCGGATGAGAAAAGGCTCGTCCGCCCGGCGCAGCAGAGAGAACGCGGGGGTGAGAGTCGATAAAAGCCATTCGAACGTACTATTCATCGGCCAATTCACCGACGGGGTGAACTCCTCAAGCCAAGTGCAGGGAGTTGCTAGAACAAGCTCACCGCCCGATTTTACCAAGCTGGGCAAATTTTCGAGTAACCGCTCAGGCTCTGACAAACGACACAGAAGATTCGCCGCATGAACCCGGTCAAACGCGCCGAAGGAGGTCATTAAGTTCATCGCGTCTCCTTGCTGAAACCGCGCCCTGGCCCCATCGATTTCTTTTGGCATCCGCGCCTCCAAGGTGGTGACCACGAATGCCTCCTCACGCCGGTCATACGCCAGCGGTTGCCCATTTCCCAAGGCCTCCGCCGCGTGGATGAATGCATGTGAAAAGTCGATACCGATGACTTCGCGACAAGTGCGGGACATTTCAAAAGTCGAACGTCCGACGGCGCAACCCAGATCCAAGCCACGTTCCACGATGCCCGGTGAAAAATGGGCGGAGGTCCTCACAGGAAAATCCAGTGCCTCGCGCATTCCCGGTGGCCAAATGCGGTCAGGAGGCAGAATTTCCTCCGCCGTGCCGTAGTGGAATAGGAGATATTCCGCTAAAATTTTGTTAGACTCGTAAATGGAGCTCATTGCGAATTCATCCGTGGTTTGACGTTGGCGGCGCGGCAGGGATCGGGCAAGCTCCGATGCGTCCCATGCAAATTCGTATCATCGTCGCTGGAAAGCCCGCGCTTCCCTATGCCAAAGCGGGTGTGGAGGAATACCTGAAACGCCTGTCCCGCACGGGGGGACATGAATTGGTGGTGATCAAGGCAGGGAGCCGCGACGAGGTTTCGGAAAAATTGCTGGAGCGTTCCAAATCTTGCTTCCGGGTTGCGCTGGATGAGCGGGGTGAATGCCTTTCCACGCGGGAATTCGCGGACCGGCTTGAGTCCTTGGAAATGAGGGGAGATGTGAAGACCGTGGCGTTCCTGATCGGCGCAGCGGACGGCCATAATGAAGCCTTGCGCGAGCAGTGCGATCTGGTTCTCACCCTTTCGCCGTTCACCCTTCAGCATGAACTCGCGTTACTAGTTTTGTTAGAGCAACTTTACCGGGTGGCCACCTTGAAGAGTGGCTCGCCCTATCACCGAGATTGATTGGAAAAATCAGCGGCGGTATTGATTCTGAGGCATCATGCCGAACTGCCCTTGGCCCTGCCCGGCGATCGGGGAATTCCAAGGGATCTGGCTGGTCTCCGAGACCGGCCCCACCGGCTTTTTCTCGGTATCATCAGCGCAAGAGGTGATCGCAAAGCCAACAGCGACGGCGAGTAGCATGGGGAAATATCGCTTCATGGCTCAATATAGAAAAAGCTCCGCGACATGCAAGTCTGCGGAGCTTTTGGAAAAAAATAACTTTCGGTCAGTTACTCGTCGGCTTGGCGAGGATCACCCGGTCGCCCGGTTGGAGGCGCACGCCTGAGGCGAGGCTTTCAAGGTCGATCTCCGCAATGGTCTGGGTAGGCTCGATGGAAGAAGGACGGACACGTCCAATTTGGCGACCGTCACGCTCTACCAGCAAAGCCGTCTGCGGGGTGAAGCCAGAATTAGAACCTGCGCCGATGACAAGGAATCCCCAGTCCTGATTCACGGCGGTGACGACAGCCTCCATCGAGTTGCGACCGATCCGAGACCCGCGGTCCACCATCCGGGTGGTGAGTCGATCAGACTCCGCTTTTTTCGTGCTTAGGTTTTTCTCGGCACCACCTACGAGGGTTTCGAGATCTTCGAGCTTCTTCTGCTTGCCCTTTTTATCGTCTTCGATCTGTTGGATTTTCTCAGGCAGGGTGTCGAGAGTTACGCCGCCACCGAGGCCTTCCAAGATTTTGTTGACCTCATCGAGGGCCTTTTTGAGTTGCGCGAATTCCTCATCCTGGACTTTCAAGTCTTCATCCAATTTCGCGGAATCACTCTCAAGCCCGGTTCCTGCGGACTTCAGTGAAGATACGCTTTGGGTCAGGAGTTCTTGTTTTTCGACGGATGTGGCAAGAAGTGCCTTCTCTTTCTTGATGTTCGTATCGGCCACATCCGCATCCGCAGTCACCTGCTTGTTCGTGGCAATCGTCTCGACCCGGTCTTTTTCCAAGGCTTCGAATCGTTTCGAGTGATCGTATGAGAAGTATGCCGCACCGGATGCTGCAAGAAGGGCAACTACGTAAAAAATGGCTTTCATTTAAAAAATTTAGGAGGGTTTGAAAAAGGCGACCGAGGCTCAGTTCCCGGTGGGTTTGGCTGCTTTCTGGCCGGGGACGACATGATCCCCAACCATCAGGGTCACGTCCGCAACCATCGAATCCGGCACGATGCTGGCGGATGCGGAACTGGTTTCAACCGCAGTGACTAAAAGTTTCGCAATGGTCTGGCCATCACGCTCCACATTCAATGTGGAGTTGGCGACCACGCCGGCATTGTTACCGGAGGCAAGTGTCACGAAGCCCCAATTCGGATAGATGGAGCGGATGCGGGTCTTCAGAGTTGGGAGCGATTGGCCATTGGCAAAGCTCTCGAACTTGCTTTTGGTTTGGCCGATCTGGGTGTCCGTGGAGGCGATCTGTCCGGTTAGATTCGCGAGTTTCGCCTCGGCTCCGGTGATGGATTGGGCGAGTTCTTCCAGTTCGGCACTGGTGGCACGCAACTTGGCGGCAAGGGTACTGATATTACCAGATTTCTCGGTCTTGACCCGGATGTCATCAAGTTTTTCTTTGTTCGCCGAGATTTTGGCGGTCTTGGCATCGATGACTTGCTTGAGGTCATCGTTGACTTTTTTCTGGGCCGCTTCCGCAGAGGTCAGTTTGTCCACTTCCGCATCCACGCCTGCGCGCTCGATGGGCAATGCCTTAAGCACCGCTTGGGCCGCCTTGAGGCGTGCTTGGCTTTTTACGAGAAGATCTTTTTGGACGTGAGTCGCGCTGATGTCAGCATCGTAGTGATCTTTGTTTTTAAAAGCAACGAAGGCCGCGAGGGCGAGGACAATTGCAGTGAGGATTCCGAAAACGTTGGCCATGGGGTTTTGTAGTGAGCTTTGAATTCCGTGTGTGGAGAGACAGTAGGTAGTCTGGATTGACCTCCGCAATCCCAAATTTCACGGACTTTCACACTTCCATCCGGCTTGGCTTTACAAAGCACCCACACGCGGGCATCGCTTCCGTGTCTTATGAAGTCGATTTCACGCGTTTTTTCTTACTTGCGGCACTACCCAGGCCTTGCTGTTGCACAGCTTTTTTGCGCGGTGGGCATGACTTTGGCAGTCTTTGTGTTCCCAAATGCAACGGGTTATGTCATCGACAAGATCATTCCGAATCCCCAGCGGCACCATGAATTTTCTTTTTGGATTTTCGCTGCCTTGCTGGGGTTTTTCCTCAAAGACGGGCTGAATTCCCTGCGGATTTTCATCAATAATATTTTCGAGCAGAAGGTGATCTTCGACATTCGCTCGGATCTTTATGAAAAAATCCAGCGTTTGCCGCTCCAGTGGTTCGATACGCGGCGGACCGGGGACATCATGACGAGGGTGGTGGAGGACGTGACTAATATGGAACGGGTGCTCATCGACGGCATCGAGCAAGGTTTGATCGCGGCGCTCCAAGTTCTGGGAATCGGCGCATTTCTTTTCTACCTCAACCCAGTCGTGGCGGCGTGGGCCACGCTGCCGGTGCCCTTCTTGGCGCTCGGTGCCTGGGTTTACTCGACCCAGGGGCGGGATCGCTATCGCAACCAACGCGACGCGGCTTCCGACTTGAATGCGTTACTACATGATAACATTTCCGGCGTCCGCCAAATCAAGGCCTACGCCGCAGAACCCGACGAGCATTCCCGGTTCAATCAGTTTTCAGATATGCTGCGAATCGCTTCCTTACGGATGATGAAATGGTGGGCTTTTTACTCTCCGGGCATGTCGTTCCTGCGGATGACAGGCTATGTACTGGTCCTCGCTTTCGGCGGTCAGGGGGTAATGCGGGGCGAGCTAACCATTGGCGATTTCAC
>JANYFB010000244.1 GCA_025362955.1 Akkermansiaceae bacterium | reverse complement strand
CTGCGTAAGTGCGCCGATGGTGTAACCAATAGCTTGGTCGCGTGTCTTCAGATGATCCAGGAGTAGCCGTGAGCCGAAAGTGCACAGCATCATGATCCCGAACCCGACGGCGAGTGCGGTGCGGTTCAAAGGGCGCGGCGCAGCGGGTGGATCGCCAGATGCCGATGGTTTCACCGCACGCCAGACAGCGCGGATGATCAGGAAGCACAGTATCCCTGCGGTGATGAGTGTGCAGCAGACCGTGAGTTCGGTGCCGTATTTGAAGACGAACCATTGCCAATCGGAGATCGCCATTCCATTGCCGGGCCCCGGGTGAGCATGGGCCCAGTCCAGTTGCTTTTGTGGAAAAAGTTCAACTTTGAACAACCACCACCAAAACCGCGCCACAAGCCCGACAAGCGCAAGCAGCGGGAACAACAGCCCGTCGAAAACCGCCAGCCCGAGGCCGTAAAGTTTCCCCGCCGAGCGGCGGATTTGCGTGACGGAAATCCAGCCGAGAATCGTCGTGCCGAGAGGCGCGGTGAGGCCGAGCGGCAGCAAGATGAACATCAAGAGGTATTTCCACCAAGCTGGGCCGGGCGGCGGCGCTCCTGCGACTTTTCCCGAGACCCAAAACATTGGAATCGCAGCCATTAAAAACAACAAAGCCCACAACGCACCGACGATGGCCGTGCGGGAGTAGCTGGAATTCTTGTTAATTGTGGGCCGAATGAGATACCCTGCGGCCAGCCATTCGCCGTTAGATTGTTTATCAAATGTTACAGTTTCAACCGCTGATTGCAGACAGGCGAAGGAAGTATCATATTTCGTTTCGTAGCGATGGCCGGATTCGCTGAATGCGGCGGAGGCCCGTGTTCGGGTAAGTATCCTGCCTAGCGGATGACGAATTTTTTGCAACCTGCCAATCCATTCATTTTTCGCAAGGCTGCTTTGAAAATAGGGCGTGGCCGTTTCCCAGCTCTGCGCATAGTTTCCGGCGTCTATGAGCGCCAACCATTCTTCCGTATTGATCGGTTCACTTTGATTGCCACCCGTTGTTATTCCTTCTGCTTTAGAAAAAAGCTCTACCTGCGTGCGAAATTCCCCGGCCGTCTGGTAGCGCAGTTCCGGCGTCCCCTCCAACGCACGCAGAACAATCTCATCCAGGCGCACGTCGATCTGCACTCTCTTAGATGGGGCGACGAGTTCCTTGTTAGGACGTTCACCTGTTAGCATTTCATAAAGCACCACGCCCAGCGCGTAGATGTCTGCGCGGCGGTCCACGATGCCTTTTTCCTGTTCGGGTGCCATGTATGGAGGCGTGCCGGATTTTTCACCCGATGCGCCCACCAGCGAAGCAATGCCGAAATCGGCGATCTTCACCCGGCCCTCGCGGTCGAGCAGAATATTCTCCGGTTTGATGTCGCGGTGGACAACGCCCTTGTCGTGCGCGTATTCGAGCGCGTCGCAGATCGGCGGGATAATGGCCAGCGCCTGCTCGGGTTCCAGCTTGGCCTCGCGCAGCAAGTCGCGAAGGTTCACGCCGTCCACATATTCCATCACGATGTAGAACAAGCCACCGGTCTCGCCATGATCGAAGACGGTCACGATGTTCGGGTGGCTCATCTTGGCCAGCGTTTGCGCCTCCCGGGCAAAGTGCTCTGCAAACCTGGGGTCACCGACACGCTCGGGGGCCAGTACTTTGATCGCTACCATCCGCTTGAGCGACTTCTGCCGCGCCTTGTAAACCACCCCCATGCCGCCGCGCCCGAGGCACTCGACCACTTCAAACTGCGGAAACTTGTCGGCGATTTCCTCCGGCGTGGGCGGAGGAGCAACAGGCTCATTTCCGGTATCCGTATCCAAAGTGCGCGAGGCCATCACCTGGCCCATCAAACAAGCAGGACATGCGTTGTGGGTGCTTCCTTCAGGGAGCGGCTTGCCACATTCCGGGCAGTTGGAGTGTTCATTCATGGCAAGCATCCCTTCGACAACGGCGATCCTATGTTACGAAAAATCTTCGGTCAGGGCAGAAAAGAGCGCGCGCATCTCCTCATCTACCATTGACGGTTCGGTCAGGGTGCCGGCGATTT
>JANYFB010000208.1 GCA_025362955.1 Akkermansiaceae bacterium | reverse complement strand
AATCTTCACAAAAAAAGCGGGCGCGGATAGTTTCCGATCCGCGCCCGAGATTGCACATTTTCCCCCCAAAGGTCCCGGGTGGCTTTGCTGGCGTAGCATCGTCTTCCCCCCGGAGTTCGATGTGGCCTGATGCAGAGTTAGCGGGACAGGATATGTTGGAAAGGTATTCAGTTCACCGTGGTGTGCTGTCGCCTTTCGTTGGATGTAAGATGACGTGAAAATTTAGGTTTTGGAAGGTAATTGTAGTCCCATTTTCGGTCAGATGGTCCCGGAATCGGCCATAGGGGCTGGAATCTGGAAGATTTTAGCCGCAACGAGAAGCAAGAAGACGCAAAATGAAGAATGGGACGCAAATCTTAAGACGGGACAGCGTCGGGGAGTTCGGTTTCTGGAATCGTGATCCAAGCGAGAAATTCTTGGTTGCCGTCCATGCCAGTGATGGGTGAGGGGATCAGGCCTCGCCATTTGCAGGAGTATTCAGTGGTGACGAAGGTTTTGATTTTCTCGATGGCTTGTTGGTGAAGCTCGGGATCGCGGACGATGCCGCCTTTCGCGATATCCTCGCGCCGGAGTTCGAACTGGGGCTTGATGAGGCACACAACGGAACCACCGGCTTCAAGCACCGAGAAGATCGCGGGGAGGACCTTGGTGAGAGAGATGAAGGAGAGGTCGGTGACGGCGAGGCGGCATTTTTCGCCGATGTCGGCGGGGACCATGTAGCGGGCGTTGAACTGCTCTTTGACAATGACGCGGGGGTCGTTGCGGAGTTTCCAGACGAGCTGGTTCGTGCCCACATCAACAGCATGCACTTTAATGGCTCCGCGCTGGAGAAGACAATCGGTGAAGCCGCCGGTGGAGGCTCCCACGTCTATGCAGACCCAGCCGTTAGGATCGATTTGAAACGCGTCGAGCGCACCTTCGAGCTTGAGTCCGCCGCGCCCGACGTAGCGTTGTTTTTCCTTAATTTCTAACGGAGCGTCTGCGGCGAGTTGGGTGGCGGGCTTGTCGATGATGCGGTCGCCGCTGCGGACCTCTCCGGCGAGGATGAGGCGCTTGGCTTGTTCGCGGGAGTCGCAGAGGCCGCGAGCGACTAACAGCGCGTCGGTGCGGTCTTTTTTCATGCCTCAGTTGGCACCAGTCTTGAAGTGCTCACCAAGCAGATCGCGGCCGAAGTCACCGGCGAAGTCCCGCCAAGTGCAGTGGATGTGGTTGGCGCCGTCCTTCACGTTGGCGACTTCCATGAGGAAGGTGGGGCCTTGGATGCGGTAGTAGTAGCCCTCGCCGAGCTTGGTGCTGCCGGCCCAACCGAAGCGGATTTTGGCGATTCCTGCGGCTTCCATTTTCGCCATGTCGGCGGCGGCGATGTCTGAACGGTAGCGACCGGTGTATTCGGAAATCAAGGAAAGCAGTGCGGCGCGTTGGGTTTCGGTCATGTCGGAGGCGAGAACGCCGACGGGTTCTGTGGCGGTGGCGGTGCGGTTTTCCATGCTGAGGATTTCGCCGGGAGGCTTTTCACTAAAAAGCACAGCAGGTTTTTCGGAGGCGAGTAGGGTGGTGGCGAGGGCGCGGGCAAGGTCTTCCTCGGCAGCCAGGACGCGCAGGCCAAGGTTGTGGGTGCCGACTCGGACTTCGGCAGGATTGGTGCCGTAGAAGCTGGGAGTGTCAGAAACGATTTTGCCATCGACGAGGGTGATGTTGATCGCGCAATGGTGGCCTTCGTAGCGCCATCCCCAGCCCTTGGGGTCGCCGGGGGTGCCGAAGATGGAGATGTAATATTTCCCGTTATCGCGCATGACGGGGTTTTTTTCGATTTCCGCAAGGATGCCTTCCAAGGTCATCACTTGGGTAAGTTTGAGTTTCCCTTTCTCGCTCATCGCGGAGTCTAGCAGATTCATGGCAGCGGCGCGTTGTTCATCGGTCATTTCCTTGAGCGCAAGTCCGGCGCGGACTTGGGGGGTGAAACGGAAATTTTCCCGTTCGTCGGAGGTCATGGGGAAGGTTGCTTTGGCCTTCTGAGCGGGATCGAGGGTGGCCAGGAATTTTTCCGCAGCCGCGGTGGTCATCTCGGCGGATGGCATTTCCTTCGCGATCCCTGGAAGGGTGAAAAACAGGCAGAGCAATAGATTTTTCATGGGGACGACACCCAAGCATGAATGGGTGGGACTCGCAAGGAGAGTCTTGTCAAATAAAGGCGGAACTTGTGCCTTGCCTAGCGGCCCGTCCGCCGTCAAGCATCGACGGCGTGACGCGACACCGCACCGACGACCTCAGAATTACTGGCTTGAATCCGCTGATCTCACCGGCGGTGCTGGCCTATTATCTTCCACTCACCGAGCAGGCTTCCGAGCTGGTCGCGAACGCGCGTGCCCAGGCGGATGCGATCCTGCGCGGGGAGGATGACCGACTGTTAGCCATCGTGGGACCGTGTTCGATCCATGATCCGGAAGCGGCGCTGGAGTATGCCGTGAAGTTGAAAGAGGTAGCGGCGTTAATCGGAAAGGATGTTTTCGTAATCATGCGCGTCTATTTTGAAAAGCCTAGGACGACGGTAGGCTGGAAGGGATTGATCAATGATCCGCATTTGGACGACTCGTTTGACATTAATCACGGGCTGCGGATTGCGCGCGGACTTTTGTTGGATTTGGCAAACATGGGAGTGCCTGCGGGGACGGAATTTTTGGATACCATTTCCCCCCAATACATCGCGGATCTGATCGCTTGGGGTGCCATCGGTGCGCGGACTACGGAGTCGCAAATCCATCGCGAACTTGCCTCGGGATTGTCCATGCCGGTGGGTTTTAAAAATGGAACTGGCGGCTCAATCCAGATTGCGCTGGATGCGATCCAGTCGTCCTCGCGGCCGCACCATTTTCTATCCGTTACGAAGCAGGGGGTTTCCGCGATTGTCTCTACCTCGGGAAATGAATCCTGCCATCTCATTCTACGCGGTGGGAAATCCGGGCCTAATTACGGCAAGCCCGAGATCGATGCCGCAGCGGAAATGCTGCGCGAGCAAAATCTAATCGAATCCGTGATGGTCGATTGCTCGCACGGGAACTCGATGAAGGATTACCGCAACCAGCCGATGGTCGCTCGTGATATCGCCGGTCAGATCGCAGCGGGTTCCAAGGTCATCACGTCGGTGATGATCGAGTCCAACCTCGTCGAGGGAAATCAGAAGCTGCCGAAAGATCTGAGCACCTTGAGACGGGGACAGTCGGTGACGGATGCCTGCATCGGTTGGGATGACACGGTCGAAACCTTGGGAGTGCTTGCGGAAGCGGTTAGGCAGCGGCGCACGATCTAACAATTTCAGACGTGGCAGATTCTGTTTTGCTTCGGTAGCAGATAATCAACCGATGTGAAAAAAAATTTCTAGGTGCTTGCGGAAGGGTGTGTGAACTGTTCATCCTGTCCCGTCGTTCACCCGTCGATAATGGATTTAACAAGCGAATCAGCCCAAAGCGTCATTACGTGCCGGAACAGCCAAGGCACGGAATTGACGGCCAACCTCCTCAGGATCAAGCGGTATTCCGTGGTCTTCGAGGTCTATAATCCCTACAGCATCCTGCAGTTATCCGAAGTTCTATCGGATTTCCGCATCATGGCCTCGCGGCGCCTGCTCTATCAAGGGAAGGCGGTGGTGAGCAATTTGCTCAATACGGGGATCGTCCTCGTTTGCGAAGCGATGCTCGACGAAGGCTGGGTGGAAGTGGATTTCCTTTCCAGCGTCGCGGGCGGCTCTGCTCCGGCGGGTAGTGGCGATCTCCGCGGCCAGTTCGCCAATTTCATGGGCGAATGGCGATCCGCCAACAAGGTGCAGGATCCATTCAAGCTCGTCGTCGCGGATTTGGCCAGCATGTTGTCCGGCGTTCAGCATTGGCTGACGGGGGTGGATGTAGGCATCCGAACCACGGTGACGAGGCGGCGGGATGACTTGGAGAAGGAAATTTTTTCCGGGATTGAAACGCGGGTGGTCGAGGAGGTTTTGCCGTCGATGGAGCGCTTCGAGGAAGTTTCGCTCGAGGTTGGCGAGGCTGAGGTGGCCGTCCACAAAGCTTATGTTCGTAGGGAATTGCATCCCATCGTGCTTTGCTCACCGTTCCTTTACCGGACTTATACCAAGCCACTTGGATATGCCGGCGACTATGAAATGGTGAATATGATGCTGCGGAATCCTTACGAAGGTTCGTCAGCGTTTGCCAAGCTGCTTAACTTTGCGTTGCTCAATACCGAACCCGTTGTGGCCCACCGTAATCGGATTGATTTCCTCGTGGAAAAACTCCGCTCAGAGTGCGCCCGCCGCGTTAGCAAGGGCAAAACCCGGGTTTTCAACCTGGCCTGTGGACCTGCGATGGAAGTCCAACGGTTCCTCCGCGAATGTGAGGAGAGCGATCTGGCGGAAATCGACCTGCTGGATTTCAACCCGGAAACGTTGGAATATACCCGTGAACGTATCCAGGAAGCGCGCATGAGCGGGGGCCGTGAGACGCAGGTCCGTTATTTCCAACGCTCGGTCCACCAACTTCTCCGTGCCGCGACCCAAGGTGGCGACGACGAATTCTCTAACTACGACGTCGTCTATTGCGCGGGATTATTCGATTACCTCTCGCAGCGCGTATGCAAACGCCTAGTCGAACTCTTCTGCACCATGATTCGGCCCGGTGGCATCGTGATCGTTACCAACGTCGCGGCCAGCAATCCGCGGAAGGCGTGGATGGAATACGTGATGGAATGGAACCTCATTTACCGCAACGAGGCGGAAATGGCGGAGCTGGTTCCAGACGGGTTGAACTTGAAGGGCACCACGATTAAAGCGGATTCCACGGGAGTGAACCTGTTCCTTGAAATCGAACTCGCCTAATGGCTGAAGCCAGCGTCAACTTGCGGGAAACCGAAGCGGAAATCCGTCAGTCGTTCCGTGAATACGAAAGTGGCATCGCCTACGACAATGCGCGGCGGGCGGCGGTTTTGGCCGGTGTGTTCATGCTTGCTGGCTGGTCGCTCGACTGGGTGGTCTATCCCGAAATGGTATGGAGTTTTCTCCTGATCCGTGCACTCGCGGCGATTGTGTTAGGGGGCATTTTCCTTTTTATCGGAACTGTTAGAAATCATCAAAGCGCCAATTTAGTAGCGCAAGGAATTGCGCTGCTGCCTTTAATTTCCATCAGCGTGATGATCTCGCTCACGGAAGGAGGAAATTCCGTTTACTACGCCGGCCTGAGTTTGGTGCTCGTAGGCCTTTCACTTCTGCTCCGCTGGACATTCAAAAACTCGCTTTTCATGATCGCGATGGCCTTCATCTGCTACACGGTCAGCGTCACAATTTCCCCTTCCACTCCGGATTTTCGGATTCTATTCAACAACTGCTATTTCATTTTTGTCACCTCGGTTTTCGTCCTCGCGGGGAGTTACTATTATGAAAGTCTGCGTTTCAGTGAGTTTTGTCTCAGGGCGGAGGTGGAAAAATCGCGCGGGTTACTCGAATCGCAGAACCGCCAGCTTAGTGAACTCGATGAAGCGAAAACCCGATTTTTCGCCAACATCAGCCATGAACTCAGGACTCCACTCACGATCATGCTCGGCATTACCGAGCGCTTGCGCACCGTCCTCAGCCGTCAAACTGGAGAGCCGGTCATTCAAGAAATGACGATGATGTTAGAGCAAAATGGGCTTCGCCTGCTGAAACTCATCGACGACCTGCTGGATCTTGTCCGCTTCGATACCGGACACGCAGACATTAACCGTCAACCCACTCTCATCGGACCCCACATCGAAGGACTTCTCCGTTCGCTCCGTCACCTCGCGGAGCAGGATCGCGTCGCCCTGCTGTGGGACTGTAAAACCGATAGCGAAGCCATCCAACTCGACCGAGACAAGTTTGACAAAATCCTGCTCAACCTTGTGATCAACGCGATCAAATTCACTCCGTCGAGCGGCACCATTGAGGTCAAGGTGCTGGTTGCGGAAAACCGTCTCCGCCTCACCGTTGAAGACACCGGCGTAGGAATTCCGCCGGAAGTATTGCCCAGAATTTTCGAGCGCTTCTGGCAGGTGGACACCTCTTCCACCCGCAAATTTCAAGGTGCCGGCATCGGTCTTGCTCTCGTCCGCAGCCTGACCGAAGCCATGGACGGCGCGGTGAAAGTGGACAGTCAGCTCGGTCAAGGGACGACATTTACCGTTGACCTTCCGACCGAAGCCGCGGCGGAAATTTCCAGCGAAACCGAAGATGAGGGCCCGCTTAAAGATGGTGGAAACATCGCGAATCTTCATCGCCGCGCGGCCATGTCGATTCCGGGGAAAATGGCGTTGCGTCCGGCCTTGCCAATCCAGCCGCATGGTCCCGTTTCCTCACCGATGATCGGAACTCGTCCAAGGGGCGCTCGGCCTCTGGTTCTCATCGCCGATGACGAACCGGATATCCGACGTTTCCTCAGAATGCAGCTTGAGGATGTGGATGTGATCGAGGCGTCCGACGGTGCCGAGGCACTTGAACTCGCACGCTTGCGCCGTCCGCAACTTGCGTTGCTCGACCACATGATGCCTGAGATGGACGGTGTCGAGGTTTGCCGGAATATCCGGGAAAATCACATCACCAAGGGCATCGCGGTCATTATTCTAACGGCGCGTGCCGACGAGTCCACCAAGCTGGCAGCTCTCCAAGCCGGAGCCAACGATTTCCTCACCAAGCCCTTTTCCACGGCGGAACTTGCATTGCGGTTAGAAAACCAGATCGCCATGGCCCGCGTCCGCCGCGAAATGGTGGACCTCAATACCGAACTCCACTCCGCTCTTGAGCAGATCAAGGAAAACGAAGTGATGATGGTCCGGAACGAAAAACTTTCTGCCCTCGGCCGGATGAGCGCCGGAATCATCCATGAAATTAACAACCCGCTGAACTACGCCAGCGCCGGGCTGCACGCGTTGGAGACATTTACCAAGCTGATGCCAGACAAGGACCAGCCCGACTACGCGGACATCCTTGGCGACATCAAAGAAGGGGTTGAGCGGGTTTCCCAAATCGTCATTGATCTGCGCAAATTCACCCGCGACGACAAGGCGACTTCTGGCGATGCTGATCTCGCAGAAATCGTCGGGCGCGCGCGTCGCATGGTCGGCCATCAAGTTGGGAAGGAAATCGAGTTTAACCTGAAATCCCCTGGCAACGCGCTGATCAGTGGAAATCCGAACCAGCTCGTCCAAGTCTTCATCAACTTTTTCCAAAACAGCATCGACGCCATTCACCAGCGCATTGCCTCCATCGGTGGCGAAATCGGGCGCATTGATGTCGCCATTGAGGCTGCGGGGGATGGTTGGCAAGTGAGCATCCGTGACAACGGAATCGGCATCCCGCCCGAGGATTTGCAGAAAATTTTTGATCCCTTCTTCACTTCCAAGGATGTCGGGAAAGGCATGGGACTTGGCTTGTCCATCACCCACCAGATCTTGCAGGCGCACAAGGCGATCGTCGAGGTGGACAGTCGCCCCGCCGAGTTCACTCGTTTCCGCATTGCTTTTCCCGCTCCCAGCTTTGAAACGGAACCGGAATCCGTTCTCGACCAACTCGCCTGAGTCTATCATTCTCCCGCCATTAGAATACCAAACAAACCTTTTTCCCATCGACCACCATGAGTAACGAGATCGACGCCTATGACTATCAACGCTACGCCATCCTGTTCGTGGATGACGAGGCAAACACCCGCAAATACTTCCGCCGGTTGTTCGGGGAAAAATTCCGAATCCTTGAGGCCGAAGACGGTGTCGAAGCTCTCGTGGTATTCCGCCAGCACGCCAATGAAATCGGCATCATTGTGACCGACCAGCGGATGCCCAACGAAACCGGTGTGGGATTCCTCTCAAAAATCGCCGATCAATATCCGGACATTATCAAAATCCTTTCCACCGCCTATTCCGACATCGACGCCGCCATTGGCTCCGTCAACCATGGAGGGATTTTCCGCTACATGACCAAGCCTTGGGACATTCCCCAGCTTGAAGTCACCCTGCGGCGTGCGATGGAATTTTTCACCGTGAAACGCGAGCGAGATGCCCTCCTCGGCGCGAAAATGCAGGCCATGGGCAATGTTTTGCTTTCCAGCCGTCTGGCCTCCTTCGCACTTGCTCCGGTTTGCGCAGGGATCAAGATGAATCGCGCTGCCGAGGCGATCGCGTCCTTCGTCCAGACTGGAGTGGCCGGTCGCCGCACCGGATCAGATGGCGACTCTGCCCTGCGCTCGCCGGATTGGGCGCGGCTTCACGCCCGCCAGGTTTCCTTAGTCTCGGGCCTGGAAGCGGCGCTTCCCGCAGCACTTGCCGCAGGCGATCTGTCATCACGCATCGGCGCGCTTGCGAGTGCGCTGGAATCCGCCGGTGCCGCTGGCATTTCCAACACGGTGAACGGTGTTGTGATCCGCCTCACCAGTTCCACAGACCCGACTCCGGTGCTATTGGATGCCTTGTTAGGCAGGAACGACGAAGCCGCCGCAAGCGAGGCATCGGTTCGGGTGTTAGCCGCATTTATGGCTGTCTATGATGCCGGTGGGGTCTCTCGCCGCATCCGTGGAGAAGGACTTACCCTCGACATTTCCGAGTCCACGTCACCGGCGAAAACCACGAACCCTGGCACGGAAGCGGCCAAGTGGCTGATAGATGACGATCTCCTGATTTCCGCCGCCTTGGGCTTGCTGTAAACCCGGCAACTCCGCAGTTCACGAAAGCACTGGAACGTCCTGGTTTCAGTGCTTTTTGCTTGTCGGGGGCATGTATTTCTCCGGTTCCTCGACGATCCGTGCACGCGGTGGCTTGGCGGATGAATCTGCGCCTGCGGCGAGGTGTTCCTTAATCAGAAACCAGATCGCTGTCGCTAGAAGGAGGGACAGGATCTTTGCGATCCAATTGTGGGGCAGGGTCAGTTTCATGGGATGGTTTGCCGGAGAAAAAGATCTCGGAAAGTTTTTCGCGGAATTGTTTCTCAGTCAGGTTGCGCTGGAGCACCCCGTTTTCGCAGATTGAAATGCCGCCGGTTTCCTCACTAACAGCAACCGCGATGGCGTCGGTGCGTTCGGTTAGGCCAATCGCCGCGCGGTGGCGCAGGCCCGTCGAACGGTCTTTCATTTGCCTTTCCGTCACGGGGAAAACACAGGCCGCCCCGGCAACCCGGTCATCGGCGATGATCATGCCTCCGTCATGCAGCGGTGCCTTCGGGTGAAACACGGTCATCGCGAGTTCTGGTGAAAACTGCGCGTCGAGCACGACTCCACTATCGAGGTAATCCTTGAGTCTGACATCCCGCTGGATGGCGAACAGGGCACCTATCCGCTTTTTAGACAGGTTGATCACCGCATCAGCGAAGCGTTCGAGAAAGGCGAGTTGGCGTTTGTTAGAAAACGAAAACAGCCTGTTGCTACCGAGCCGGGCAAGTCCATTCCGGAGCTCTGGCTGGAAGATGACAATCAGGGCAAGGGTCAGGACCGTGGCAGCACCTTTGAGGATCCAACTGATCACCACGAATTGGAAAAACGTGGAAATCAGTGTCAGGACAATCAGGATTGTCCCCAAACCGACGAGGATTTGAGCCCCCCGAGTGGCCCGAAACGCGCGGTAGATCTGATAGATACAAGTTGCGAGGATCAGGATTTCAATGCCATCCCGCCAGTGATCATAAATAAATTTCCACATCCGATGATTGTTGTCCGCGAAGATACACCCTGTTCTCCAGGACTGGCAATCTTAGAAATTGGCTTGATTTGAACCGGCCTATGGTTTTTTCTCAAAAAAACTGATCCAGAAAGTACGTCCTCGGCGGATCAATCACGTAGCTCAACAAAACCATAACCCCGCAGAAATCACCTTATGAAAATTCATGCCAAACTCACCTTCCTCGGTTCCCTCGCGATTCTATCCACCAGTCCTCTGGCTCTCGCGCACAAAGGCGTGAGACATGCAGTGACATTGGAAGCCCCGACCGCCGACGTGACGGACCCAGCCACCAGTGAGCCAGTCGTCGTGGATGGAAATACCACCGACACCACGGACCCTGTCGATGGGACTGATGCCGGTAAGCCGGATGACGGGAAAACAGACGGAGAAGTCACCGGTCCCAAGGACGACGGAACCGATGTGTCCGTGACCGACCCAGGAACGCCAGAAGATACAACTGGAGATGGTACCACGGTACCCCTCGATTGGGTCAAGCGTGGCGTTGGTGATAATCCGGACGTGATTTTTTACAACATGGCGGGTGGACCTCTGCCCGTGTTCAAAGGCGAAACCTCACCCGTTGCCAAACAAATCGGACCGGATGGAAAAGCCACGGCTATCGAAGGCAAAGAAAACTGCGTAGTGCCGCAAATCAGCCACGAGAAAAAAGGTGCCGTCGCCTTGGTCAAACAGGGTCATGTTTTCCTGCGCTAACAGCCAATCAATGAGATTTTTTTAAGAGGCCGCCGGATGATTCTGGCGGCCTTTTTCATGCCCTGTCTTCATGAAATCCACCACCGCTCTCGCTTCCCTGTGCGCCCTTATCCCAATCCCCCTTTTCGGATTTGGGGCGGATGATGCCAGCCGTCCAACACCTCCCCCCGATGCCCGCTCCGCCGACCGGACGACTCGTGAAGAACCCTCCACGGCAGGGGCTGTGAAGGCCGGGCAGGATCAGGTGCTGCTTCCATCGTTGAAGGGATTTGCCATTGCGCCCACTACCGAAATTGCCCTGAATCTCCAACGGAAATCAGAGTCAGGCATCGTCCTTGAGGGTTTTTCGGAAAGCGAATCCGCAGAGATTCGGAAAATCGCGAGCACCCTGCTGGGGAAACCTGTGACCCTGCGTTCGCTGGATCGCCTGAACTCCCGGATTGAGGATGCATTCCGCACCATGGGGCATCCATTCATGCAGGTTTCCTTTCCCCCACAGGAAATCACGTCCGGCATTGTAGCCATCCTGATCTGCCCTGCCCGTGCAGGCCAAGTGCTCATGTCCGGCCAGCCCTCGTTCGGGATGAAATTCGCTGCGGATGCCTTCAGAACCCGGCCTGGAGAAGAAATTTCCGGTGATCTGGTTCTCGATGATTTGGATTGGATCAATGCCAATCCACTCCGCCGCGCATCCATTTCCTACACCGACGGGACATCGCCCGAAATCCTCGATCTGACATTGCGACTGCACGCTCCCCAGCCGTGGCGGGCCTATGCGGGAATCGACAATCAGCTTAGCGATAGCCTGGGAGACGAAAGGATTTTCCTCGGCTTCCAATACGGCGATCTCTTCTCGCTCGATCACCGGATCACGGCCCAATACACCTCGGCACTTGAGGCCAAAAAACTGCAAGGGTTCAGCGGAATTTATGAAATCCCGCTTCCCATCCGGCATCTGTTGGACATTTCGTTAGGTTATACCGAATCGGAATCGGACTCTAGCGGTCCTCTCGATCAAAGCGGTCGGTTCTCGCGGGTCGCCCTCGGTTACCGGGTCCCGCTGCCGCGCTGGCGGTCGATCAGCCAGGAATGCCGGTTGGGTTTGGAGTTCCGCAACAATGACTATCAGCTAACAGGTGGATCATCCCAGAACGTGAAAATGTTCCAAATCGAGTCTGGCTGGAAAGGGCAACTTCCCGACGCATTCGGTGTGACTCGACTTGATACCTCTCTAGTTTACAGCCCAGGGCAGGGGATTCTCGGATCGGCAGATGAGGACTTCGTCGCGCTGGGTGCCGACGGGGCCGATTCGTTGATCGCGAGACTCTCACTGGACCGCACTTTCAAACTAGCAGATTTCGGCTTTCTCGTAGGCCGCGTGCAAGCCCAGTGGACGGACTCCACCTTGCTTTCATCCGATCAAATTTCAGCCGGCGGTAGTGACCGTGTCCGTGGATTTGATGAAGCAGTGGGCTATGCGTCAAAAGGGGCGGTCGGCACCATCGAACTACAGTCGCCCAATTTTCCGACTCCTCACCTTGGCGACTTTCAAGGGATTGCGTTCATCGACGGTGCCGTTCTCAGTCGTGACCAAGCGGGTGACCCCGGAGAACTTGCTTCAGTCGGAGTCGGATTTCGCTGGCGCTACGAGGAAAGACTGGCTGCCAGGTGCGACCTCGGAATCCCCATCGACTCTCCGGGCAACTTGGAAGGAAATCCGATGCTCTACTTTTCAGTGAGCACGAATTGGTGAAAACTTCACCGAGGTCCTTGAAGAACTGTATTGGTCTTGGAGGGCGCGGTCGTCCCACCTTGGGGGTCCTTCGTGAGGATGAAGGCCGAGGGCACGATGGAAGTGGAGCCAAGACTGAAGTCGAACGACTCGGCGGATTGGTCACTGGATTTTGGAAGTTGGCCAACGTAGATTGGACTGGCTCCAGCATCGGTTTTGACCCACAAGTTATAGGCTTCAGTCGCGCCGGTGGGTGGTAGATTGCTAACAACGAGGGTGCCGGAATCTCGGGCGGCATCATAGATGGGAATGGCCGATGGGTCCGCAGTCGCGACAGGAATGAGAAGACCGCTCGATCCTATGCTGGACCTGTTGGTGAGGGTGAGAGTGCCGGCCGTAGTCCCGTTAGGGAGCATGGTACTCATGCTCAGCGAGGTGCCATTTGCAGCGGTAAGTGCGTCGCCTAGCATCGCAGTGATCGGTGGATCTTCTTTCACGAGTGCCAATGCGTCACCCGTGTTAGGAGTGATACCGGGCGGAGCCATTTTCATGACGACGGGCCACGCCATGCCGGGGACGGGTTCAAAGCGTTGTCGATCTCGCTTCTGGAAGTTTTCCAATTTGCCACGGAGCACTTCGATTTCTTGGATGAGCCGCTTGGCTTCCACCTTGGCCACCGTTTTTCCGTCGCCCTCCTGGCCTGTGACCGCCAAGCCGCTTTTTACGGAATTATCCAAGTCCGGGGGGATCGTTTTGTTACGGTTCTCTTCTGCCGTGGAAGGATTCTCATGCGGAATGGCAGAGACGTTTTTCGGATTAGGGATCGTCGATTCAATCCGTGTATTTTCCGCCGTGACGGACCCATGGTTAGACCGATGTTCGATGACTAGGATCATGGTAAGCGCTGCCGCAGCAGCCCAGCCGGAGATGCCAATCCAGTTCGTATGTTTCGGTGCATTGAGGCCTAACCGCAGATGCAGGCGCTCCAACTGTCCGGCTTGAGGCTGGATTGGAATCGTCGCGGTGATCGCGACGGCTGCCGAGAGACAATCCATTTCGCGATAGGCGTTTTTCAATTCGGGATCGTGGCGGACGGCCTCGTCGAAGCTGGCTGCCTCGTCGGCATCCAGCATTCCAAAGGTCCGCCATGCGGCACTTTCGTGTGGGTCAGAATTCATGGCGTGATAGTTGGTTTCGCACTTTTACCAATGCTCTTCTCAATCGGTTTTTGACGGTTCCTAACGGGGTTCCAAGATGTTCGGATATTTCCGAATGGGTATATTCAAGGAAGACCGCAAGTTCCAAGCAGCGGCGCTCGTCCTTCTCTAAAACATTCAATGCGGCTCGCACTCGCCGCCAGTCGTCGAGCGCCATGACCCGCGCGTCCTCGAGCTGCTCAGGGACCGCATGAAGATGAATGGGTACCACCCGCGATGAATCCCTTTTCCCACGGTGCCGATAGCGCAGGCGATCAATGCAGTAACCCCGCATCACGGCGAACGCCCAGACAAACGGTGGGGATTGTTTGGGGTCATAGTCCGCCGCCCGGTGCCACATCCGGACGAAGGTATCCTGCACCGCCTCCTCCGCCTCCCGCCTGTCTCCTAACATCCGGCAAGCGGCACCGAGCAGGATGGGACTCCACATCCCATGCAACTCCGTAAGCGCGGATCCATCTTCTTTGGCCATTCTCTCAATCAATGCCACAGCCTCCCCCGTCCGGTCCTCGCCCAGTTCCGTGGGAAAGCTCGGAATCGTGGACGGACCGGATTCGATCATTGAGGCGGAGAGGATCATGAAATTCAAGCGATGTGAAGATCACTTTGCCATAATGATCCGACATTTCTCCAGATTTGGCCCGCCCTATTTAAATAACGCATAAAAAAACTCATCCCTTGCCGTGGGCGGGGTGCTGATTTTAACTCCGGCCATGCACGAGGAAATCAAGCTCACCCGCGAAGTCGCCGCCATCCAGATCCCCAGCGGGGACACCCTCACGCTGCCTGTCGGGACGGCGGTATTTATCACTCAGCGTCTCGGCGGAACCTACACAGTCGCGACGTCCCAAGGTCTTGCGCGGATCTCTTCCCAGGATGCGGATGCCCTCGGTGTCAATCCTGAAGAGGAACTCAAGAAGCAGGCGGAAGTCGTCCGGCTCAAGGACGCGCCGTTAGAAGAACAAGTCTGGAGCCAGCTCAAAGGCGTCTATGACCCGGAAATCCCCGTGGACATCGTCAATCTCGGCCTAGTTTACGACTGCATGATCGAGGAATCGGAAGGCAAAAAAACTGTCGCCGTGAAAATGACCCTCACCGCCCCCGGTTGCGGGATGGGCCCGGTGATCGCTGCCGATGCCCAAGCCAAAATTATGACCATCGACGGCATCGACGACGCTCGCGTGGAACTCGTCTGGGACCCTGCATGGAACCAAGAAATGATCTCGGAAGAAGGGAAAATGAAGCTGGGAATGATCTGAGAAACCTGCTAGTTTTCAGGAAGAATCGGAAGCCGACTCATTTCCAAGTCTGATCGATATACGCGATGATCGCAGGTATCGCCAAACCAAACATTTCACCGACTTCCTCATAAGCCCCCCGTCCGAGGCCGATGGGGTCAGGCACGTCGGTTCCGATTCCCTCGTTAGGTATTTCCACGAACTCGCAGACCAGATAGAATTTATCCGCGTGCTGCGGAAAACGGGCTTCTAACGTTTGTAAATGGCCATGCGTCATTGCGAAGACGTGGGTCGCTGCGGTCAGCATTGTCTCGGTGACGGATCGACTGGTAAAATTTTCTAACATTGCACCCCGCTTGTTGAGGAGGGCTGCGGTTTCTGGATTGCAGGGAGCCCCTTTGGAAGCAGCCACTCCGGCGGAACTCACTTGGTAGTCCTTTCGCTCCTGGACGGCCTTGCGGAAAAGCCCCTCGGCCATCGGGCTGCGGCAGGTATTCCCGGTGCATACAAACAGCACGTTTTTCAAATCGGACATCGCGGCGGACAATGATCACCGGGAACCGGTTCGTCAAATCGCAATGACCCGCGCTTGCACAGGTGGCTCTGTGGCGTATCATCGTCGGAGAAAACGTGGAGAACCTGTCGGATCAAATTGGCGAACGATTGCAAAAGACCCGCGAACTAGCGGGTTTGAGCGTGGACGATGTCATGTTCCGCACGCATATTCCCAAGGCGGTGATAGTTGCGTTAGAAGAAGGGGATTTCACCGTGTTTTCCAGCCCGACCTACGCCAAGAGTTTCCTCTCGCAATACAGCGAATTCCTAAACGTGGATGCGGGTCTCTGGCTGGATGCGCTGCAACCGGCACCTTTCATTGCAGGTGAAATCGTGCGGCCGGTTTGGGAGGCGACGAGTCAAAAAAAGGAGGAACCCGCACCCGAGCGGGCCTCGTCGAACGGCTGGCTATCCGCCGTGAGTGTTCTGGCGTTTACCGTGGGCATGGTTTACGCTGCGATGAGGGGATACGAGTTTTTTGAAACCCGTTTCGCAGGGGAAATCAATCCCAGCGCGGCGAAGAAGGTGGAGGAAAAATTGCCAGTTCAATCACCGTCTCCCCAAGTGACACCTAAACTCGTCGTGGAGACCTTCACTCCCGCGAAAAAGCAGGATGAAGAACTCTCCCGACCACCCCCGCGCGCGATTATTGTTAGGTAGTCCGGGCGGATAAAATCCGGTGAATTCCGCGAATTTCTTCGCTTTTCGCCCCGAAGATTGACGCTTGGCATTCCGCGTGCACAATCCCGCCGTCGGGCGGAAAAGCCGCATCGGCATTTTGAAAATACTGCTATGACCACCATCGCCATCAACGGATTCGGCCGCATCGGCCGCCTTGTCTTCCGTGCCCTAGTCGAACAAGGCCACCTCGGAACCACCTTCAACGTCGTCGCCGTGGGTGACATCGTTCCTGCCGATAACCTTGCCTACCTCTTGAAATATGATTCCACGCAGGGCCGCTTCACCGGTACGGTTTCCTCGAAGAAATCGTCTCCCGAGCTCGAGGACGATGACATCATCGTCGTCAACGGCCATGACATTAAGGTCGTCAGCGCCCGCAGCCCGGAAGGTCTGCCATGGAAAGAACTCGGCGTGGAAGTCGTCATCGAGTCCACCGGGCTTTTCACCGAGGCGGAAAAAGCCAAGGGCCACATCACCGCCGGGGCCAAGAAAGTCATCATTTCCGCTCCTGCCAAGGGTGAGGACGCCACTTTCGTCGTCGGTGTAAATGATGATCTCTACGATCCCGCCAAGCACCACATCATCTCGAACGCAAGCTGCACCACCAACTGCCTTGCACCGATCGTGCACGTTCTCCTCAAGGAAGGATTCGGCATCGCCGAGGGCCTCATGACCACCATCCACTCCTACACCGCCACGCAGAAAACCGTGGACGGTCCTTCCAAGAAGGATTGGAAAGGCGGCCGTTCCGCCGCGATTAACATCATCCCATCGACCACTGGTGCTGCGAAAGCCGTTGCTCTCGTCTGCCCTGAAGTGGCTGGCAAGCTCACTGGCATGGCGTTCCGGGTGCCGACCCCGACCGTTTCCGCTGTCGATCTCACCGTGAAGACCGTGAAGCCGACCTCGCTCAAGGAAATCAAGGCCGCCCTCAAAAACGCGTCTGAAACCTACCTCAAAGGCATCCTCGCCTACACGGAAGACGAAGTGGTTTCCACCGACTTCATCCACGACAAGAGCTCGTCGATCTTCGACGCCGGGTCGTCCATCGAGCTGAATTCCACATTCTTCAAACTCATCAGTTGGTATGACAACGAGTGGGGCTACTCCAACCGCGTCATCGACCTCCTCACCGACGTCGTGAAAAAGGGCATCTGATTCCTGATTTCTGAAATCTATCTAAAAACGGCAGTCCGCGAGGCCTGCCGTTTTTTTGTTAGCTTTGGCCGGATTCAGATTCTGCTCCAGTGTCCGATGCCGGAGTGTTCAGTGGAATGATATCCTTGGCCGGGTCCACGAGCGCGAAGGGAAGACTGATCCACAAAGTGGGGCGCGATACCCAGGAACGGTTTCAATCCGCGCCCCCCGCGTAGGGGGGCGACTTCACGGATGAAGCGGAACATGAAGCCCTTTGTGTTTCAATCCGCGCCCCCCGCGTAGGGGGGCGACGATCATCTCGATAACCTTCTTGATCTCGCTGGCGTTTCAATCCGCGCCCCCCGCGTAGGGGGGCGACC
>JANYFB010000164.1 GCA_025362955.1 Akkermansiaceae bacterium | reverse complement strand
CGGTAGGCTCCACCAATGACTCCTTGCAGATTCCCCTCGTGAAACCCGGCAACTGGCAACTCTATCTGGTCCGCGAGGGCTACAAACCGCAGACGCTGGACATCAAGCTGAATGAGGGGGAAAAACTTGAGAAAACCATCACCCTGGAGAAAAGCCTCGGCGTGATTTTCGGAAAACCTTGGGAAAATGGAATCGGGATGAAATTCGTGCCTTTGGGACAAGATTTGATGGTGTCTATTTGGGAAACCCGGCTTCGCGATTATCAACGATTCGCCAAGGAATCGCGCCACGCATCGGCCAGACCCCCCGATTTTCCTCAGACTCCAGATCATCCTGTCGTCAATGTTTCGCGTGAGGACGCGCAGGCCTTTTGCGAGTGGCTGACCGAGCGGGAGCGGAAGGATGAGCGGATCGCGCAGACCCATGGCTACCGATTACCGACGGACTTGGAGTGGAGCCTGATGGCGGGACTTCAAGAAGAGGAGGGGATCAGTCCAGGCTGGCGGGACGCGCGTAAGAAAACCATTTTCCCGTGGGGCACGACTTGGCCACCTGATCAAAAAGTTGGAAATTTCGCGGACGTGTCAGCCTCCCGCACGCCCGGCGTTTCAATTGATCGGACGATTTCTGGATACGTCGATGGATTCGCCTGCACCGCCCCCGTTGGATCATTCCCGGCGAATTCCATCGGTATTTTCGACCTTAGTGGGAATGTCCAGGAATGGGTGGAAGACGAATATTCCAAGCTGGGAAAAAACCTTCTCGGCGTGCTCCGAGGCGGTGGTTGGAGCACATTTCAAACGGAAAATCTGTTCACCGGATCGAGAAATGCCGTGCCTCCAACCTTTCAAGATGCGATCTATGGCTTCCGCGTGGTGCTTGCCAAAGTCCCTCCGAAAACCGAGTGACATCAATTTCTATAAACGTCTAACTACTTCCCGTTATGGTTGAAATCAAACTTACCTATGAAGGCCAACTGCACTGCAGTGCCATCCACGTTCCATCTGGAAAGACCCTCGTCACCGACGCGCCGCTCGATAACAACGGACTCGGTCAGGCATTTTCGCCTACGGATTTGTTAGCCACCGCGCTTGGCTCCTGCATGGCCACGGTCATCGGCATCCTCGCCAAACGCAAGGAGATCGCCGTAGATGGCATGGCAGTCACGGTTCGAAAATTCATGTCGGAGGACCAGCCACGCCGAGTCACGCGTCTGGAGTTGGACTTGCAAATCCCGCTCCCTGCCTCCCATCCGGACCGCAAGCTGCTGGAAAGCGCCGCCCGCGGCTGCCCAGTCCACCATAGCATCCACCCGGACATTGAGGTGGTAATGAATTGGCTCTGGCAGGAAGGGTGACGCGGGCGCGAATTCCACCTGGCCCGTCTCTTAGCCGTGCGCCCGGATGAGCGGGGCGGGCCTCAGTAGCGGTTAGTGGCATTAGAAAAAATAGTTGCCTATTTGCCCGGTTACATTCACCTTTTGGTTGAAACCTCACAAAACAAGGTAATTAACTAAGGATTATGCTTCCAGAGCACGCCCCATTCACTTCAGACCAGCGTCAAGCGTTGGATTCGCTTCTTTCCAGCCTCGATCCAATCCAACGTGGCTGGCTTAGCGGATTCCTTGCGGCCTCTGGATTGACGACCGCATCCGTCGCGCCCGCGCCTTTTGCAGCAGCAAAATTGACGGTGCTTTATGGCACGGAATCGGGAAATTCCGAGGTTCTCGCGGATCGCACAGTGAAAGCGGCGAAAAAGCGGGGTTTCCAGGCGGTCATGAAAAACATGTCCGAGATTTCCCCCGCGGATCTCGCGAAGGCCGCGAATCTCCTCGTGATCGTCTCCACTTGGGGCGATGGCGAGCCACCCGAAACTGCCGTATCCTTTTATAAGGAATTTATGGCTTTTAAAGGTGTTCTTTCCGGCGTCCGCTTTTCCGTCTGCGCTCTTGGCGATACTTCTTACGAAAAGTTTTGCCAGATCGGCAAGGACTTCGATTCCCACTTGGAGGCGCTCGGTGCCGCCCGTATTTCCGCCCGTCAGGATTGCGATGTGGACTACGAGGAATCCTACGCGACGTGGCTCGAAAGCGCGCTCTCGGCGCTCGCTCCGGCAACCGCCGCTGCCGTGTCATTCGTCTCCCCCGCGGCGGCTCCTGCTGTAGAGTATGGGAAAAAGAATACATTCCCGGCCGCGACAATCGATTCCGTCGTGCTCAATGGCGAACGCTCTTCCAAGGAGACCCTGCACTTGGAATTTTCGCTCGCCTCATCGGGACTTTCCTATGAACCCGGCGATGCGCTCGCCGTGCTGCCGGTGAATGCCCCGGACGTGGTCAAGGCGATCATCCAGGCCGCCAAACTGACCGGCAACGAGGAGGTCGAAGTGAAAAACGTCGGCAGCAAGCTGCTCGCCGACGCCCTCCGCGAGGACTATGACATTACGGCTCTCTCCCGCGCCGTCCTTACGAAACTCGCGGAAGCCGCTGACTCTGCCATGCTCCGCGAATTGCTCGGCGAGGATGCGAGGGAACGTCTAAAGGCATACAATGATGGCCGCGAAATCATCGACGCAATCCTTGATTTTGCCCCTAACGGGCTTTCCGCCGCCGCTCTCGCCGGCATTTTCCGCAAGCTCCCGCCACGGCTTTACTCGATCGCCTCCAGTCCGCTGGCCCACACTGATGAAGTTCATCTAACTGTCGCCGCCGTCCGCTATGAAACCCACGGACGCAAGCGCAAGGGTGTCTGCTCGACCTATCTGGCGGACCTTGTGAAATCGGGCGATTCCGTCCAAGTCTTCGTCCAGCCTAACAAAAATTTTCGTCTTCCCGCCGATGGCTCCACCCCGGTCATCATGGTCGGCCCCGGCACCGGAGTCGCGCCGTTCCGCGCCTTCGTGGAACACCGCGCGGCACTCGGCAGTCCGGGGAAGAACTGGTTGTTCTTCGGCGATCAGCACTACACCTACGACTTCCTCTATCAGCTTGAGTGGCAGGACTATCTCAAGGAAGGCGCGCTCACCCGTCTCGATGTGGCTTTCTCCCGCGACCAACCGGAAAAAGTCTATGTGCAGGACCGCATGATCCAGCAAGCGAAGGAACTCTATCAATGGCTTGAGGATGGTGCCCATTTCTACGTCTGCGGTGATGCCAACCGCATGGCACACGATGTCCACGAAGCCTTGATCTCCGTCGTGGAATTCCAAGCGGGCATTTCCCGCGAAGCCGCCGAGGCCTATGTCGAGGATCTCAAGAAGACCAAACGCTATCAACGCGACGTTTACTAAATCTTTAAAATTCCCACTATTATGAGTGACAAGAAACTCTCCGCCAACGAATACATCAAGACCCGCAGCAACTACCTGCGCGGCACCATCGCCGAAGGTCTGGCCGATCTTTCCACTGGCTCGATGGTCGAGGATGACCAACAGCTCCTCAAATTCCACGGCACCTATCAGCAGGATGATCGGGACATCCGCGCGAACCGTCGCAAGCACAAGCTGGAGAAGGCCTATTCCTTCATGATCCGCATCCGCGTGCCGGGTGGTGTCGCGACTTCGCAGCAGTGGTTAGAAACCGACCGGCTCGCCACCCAGTTTGCGAACGGCACGATCAAACTGACCACGCGCCAGGCGTTCCAATTCCACGGAATTATCAAAACCAATCTCAAGCGCACCATCGCGGAAATCAACCAAGCCGCCATGGACACCATTGCCGCCTGCGGGGATGTGAACCGGAATGTGATGTGCAATCCGAATCCTTATCTATCGAAAATCCACGCCCTCGCATTAAAGGCGGCGCAGGATATTTCCACCCATCTTACGCCACAGACCCGTGCTTATCATGAACTTTGGTTAGATGGTGAAATCATCAAGACGACGGAGGAGGATTTCGAGCCGATCTATGGTAAAACTTATCTACCACGGAAATTCAAAATCACCATCGCGGTACCGCCGTCGAATGATGTCGATATTTACGCCAATTGCCTCTCATTCATCGCCATCGTCGAGGACGGTGAACTCGTCGGCTACAACGTCGCCGTCGGCGGCGGCATGGGTTCGACGCACGGCAACGACGCCACCTATCCCCGCATCGCGGACGTGATCGGCTTCTGCACGCCGGAGCAAGTCGTCGATGTCGCGGAAAAGGTCGTGCTCGTGCAGCGTGATTTCGGCGACCGCACCGACCGCAAGCATTCGCGTTTCAAATACACGGTGGACGACCACGGCCCGGCTTGGGTTCTCGCCAAGTTGAACGAGTATCTCGGCTATGAACTCGGACCCGTCCGTGATTTCAAGTTCGAAGACAACGGCGACCGCTACGGCTGGGTGGAGGATGCGAATGGAAAATCCCACCTCACCCTGTTCATCGCGGGTGGTCGCGTGCTCGACATGCCGGCCTATCCGATGCGCACCGGCCTCCGCGAGATCGCGAAGATCCACGATGGCGATTTCCGCCTCACTGCGAACCAGAATCTCATCATTGCCAACGTCTCGCCGGCCAAGCGCCCGGAGATTGAGAAACTCCTCGAACAATACGGCATCAAGGACAGCCATTTGAAGAGCGCGCTCCGCCTCAATTCACTCGCTTGCGTCGCCCTGCCCACTTGCGGGCTCGCTCTAGCAGAAGCCGAGCGATACCTCCCTGACCTCATCACCGAGCTGGAAGAATCGCTGGAGCAAAACGGCCTCCGCCACGATGCCATCACTATCCGCATGACCGGTTGCCCGAATGGCTGCGCCCGCCCGTTCATCTCCGAAATCGGCTTCGTCGGTCGTGGTCCCGATAGCTACAACGTCTATCTCGGCGGTGGTTTCGCGGGCCAGCGGCTGTCGAAACTCTATCGGGAAAACGTCGCTGCCGTGGAAATCAAACCGTTGCTTGCCCCGATCTTCGCGCACTATGCCAAGGAGAGGAGTGAAGGCGAGCGCTTCGGCGATTTTTGTATCCGCGAAGGATACGTCGCCGCCACCATCCAAGGTCCGGATTTCCACAAGAATCTGAAGCCAGAAGCACTCGCCACCGCTTGAAAAAATCAATCCCGCTCCACCATGGAAGCTCTCAAATTTGAAATAGCCACCGTGATTTCCACGGACATTGATTCAGTGGAACTCTCTGCCGCCCTCGCGCCCTTGCGTGCCGGGCAGCGCCTTGCTTTTCTCTACGAACAGTTAGGAGACCGCCTCGTCGCGTCCACCAGCTTCGGCCTCCAAGCGGCGATCATGCTGCACCTGATCCATGAACACGCGCCGAAGATTCCCGTCGTCTTCATCGATACCGGATTCCTGTTTCCTGAGACCTATCAATATGCCGAGGAACTCACTTCCAGGCTCGACCTCGACCTCCGCATCTATCAGCCAACGGTCTCCGCCGCGCGGCTGCAGGCGCTGTGGGGAAATCTCTGGGAAAACGGCAAGGACGGCGCGGATCGCTACGGCCTCCTCACAAAAATCGAACCCATGAACCGCGCCCTCCGCGAAACCGGGGGCGACGTCTGGCTTAGCGGCCTCCGCCGTTCGCAATCGAGCACGCGCGTGGACCGGCCGTTCGTTGAGCAGCAGAAGAAAACCGTGAAAGCCTATCCGATCCTCGACTGGGCGGACGCGCAGGTCGATCTTTATTTCCATCAGAACGGTCTGCCGCGCCATCCTCTGGCCGAGAAAGGCTACGTCACCATGGGCGACTGGCATAGCACCAAGCCCGTCCAGAACGGCGACATCGAAGCCACCCGTTTCAACGGCGAAAAATTCGAATGCGGCTTGCACCTTGACTCCGGCTCCGCAGATTTCCAGATTTGAGAGATAAAGCGCTCCGGCTGTCTCAGTCGGACGAATGCCTAAAAATACGGCTCAGACAGCCCGGACCTATTTATCCAAAATTCCATCACTATGAACATCGCACCAAACATGGTTGCCACCGTTGGCAATACCCCACTCATCCGCCTCAACCACGTAACCAAAGGCCTCGAAGCCGAGATCTGTGTGAAGGCTGAGTTTTTCAATCCTCTCTTCAGCGTAAAGGACCGCATTGGCAAGGCGATGATCGAAGCTGCTGAAAATGACGGCTCGCTCAAGCCCGGTGGCCTCATCATTGAGCCGACTTCGGGAAATACCGGCATCGCGCTTGCCTTCATTGCCCGCTCGAAGGGCTACCGCTGCATTCTAACGATGCCCGAAAGTATGTCGATCGAGCGCCGCGTGCTGCTGCGTTTGTTAGGCGCGGAAATCGTCCTAACGCCCCGGGCCCGCGGCATGAACGGTGCCATCGCCATGGCCAAGAAACTCATCGAGGAAAATCCCGGCTCATTCGGCCCCGGCCAGTTCGATAATCCCGCGAATCCGCAGGTCCATCGCGAAACAACCGCCGAGGAAATCTGGCGCGACACCGACGGACAGATCGACGCATTCGTTGCCGGTGTTGGCACCGGTGGAACGATCACCGGCGTCGGTGAAGTCTTGAAATCACGCGGCACGGCCAGAATCATCGCTGTGGAGCCGGTTAACAGTCCGGTCATTTCTGGCGGCGCTCCGGGTCCGCACATGATCCAAGGCATTGGTGCCGGATTCATCCCAAAAAACCTCAACGTCGCCATCATCGACGAAGTCATCCAAGTCTCTAACGAAGACGCCATTGCTACCGCCCAAGCCCTCGCCCAAGAGGAAGGCCTGCCAGCCGGTATTTCCACCGGAGCAAACGTTTGGGCCGCCATGCAAATCGCCAAGCGCCCGGAATTCAAGGGTAAGCGCATCGTAACAGTCGGTTGCTCGTCCACGGAGCGCTATCTGTCCACCGCCCTCGCCGAGAAGGTGCGGGAAGAAGTGACCACGCTACCGGTTCACGAGATTTGAAGTGGTCCAGCTATTCCCGCCTGGTCCCGAAGCCGGGGGCGCAGGCAGGAATGCCTTCGCCAAGGTGACAAAGCTTGCAGTCCGGAGGTCGGGCAGGGCAGGGTGGGGCGTGCCCGAGACGATGGAAAGTGCCCGCCGCTGGAGCGGTTATGTATGCCCGGATTGCCGATTCGTATTCCGAGTGCCGAGGGATCACGATGGCAAGGGCCTCGTATGCCCAAGTTGTCGGCGAATGTTGAAAATCCCGACTTCCTCCGATGTGACTCCTCCTTTGTTGGTTCCATTGCGGAGAACGGCTTCCCAAGATCCGTTAGAGGAGTCGGAATCCGGGAAAGCGAAAATGCGGCGGCGCGGCAGAAAATCCGGTAGTTCGGGAACTCATACGTGGGAACAGCGATCCAATCTTGCCCCTTCGGGAAAAACTGATAGGCGCCAACTTTTGCTGCTGTCCGCCTGCGGGGTGCTGGTGCTCGCATTGATTCTGATAGGAGTGTTCGTTTCGATGAAACAAGGGGATAGGGCCGTGACCAAATCCGGAAACAGCCCCGCTGCTCCAGCCCTTACGGTGGGGAGACCGGATGTAAATGCCGTGCCAGAATTCACCGGTCGGGCCGAGGCGTCCTATCTAGCGGAAATGGAACCACTGGCGCGGAAATTCCTCGACGCGAAAACAGTCGAGGAAATCTTACCGCTTGTCCGTCATCCTGACATTTCAGAAGCCCGCATCCGTGAATTCTATCCGGGCGGCACAATCGAGGCAGTTGGCATGTCGCAATTCAATTCGGCGGGCACTTATGCCATGCGCGGCAAGATCTTCTTGATTGTGATCAGGACGCGCAGCCAGCAGGAAAAAACGCTCACTTTCATTGACACGTCGCACGGAATGAAGATCGACTGGGAGAGCTGGGTGGCTTGGTCGGATCTATCTTGGGAAAAATTCATCGCGAGTAAGCCAATCACGGGCCACGTCTTCCGCGTCACGCTGGCTCCAGTAGAATACTATAATTTCGGATTTTCCGACGATTCAAAATGGCAGTCCTACCGAATGGAGTTCCCTAACAGCGATCATGCACTTTATGGGTATGTAGAGAAATTATCCGTGTTGGATCGGCGGATTCATCCCGCTCCTGAAGGAGGCAGCGTCAATGTCATGTTGTCCCTGAAATTTCCTGAAAAAGCCACCAATGATAGCCAAGTTCTCATCGATGGATTCGTCGCCGATGGTTGGGTGGAAGAAGCAGAAGCACCATGATGCCGACAACCTACGAAAAGGCTCAGGAGCTGAATCTCGACCCCTTGGTTTACGGCACTTTTGCCGAGATCGGCGCGGGCCAGGAAACTGCGAACTGCTTTTTCCGAGCGTCGGGGACAGCGGGCCTGGTAGCGAAAACAATTTCCGCGTATGATATGACGATGAGCGATGCCATTTACGGCAGGGCGGACCGCTACGTTTCCGCGACCAGGCTCGCGCAGATGATCGATCATGAATACTCGATCCTGCTAGAACGCCTCGGCCCCAAGCGCGGCAACGACACCACGTTTTTTTCGTTTTGCAACACCGTCCGTGCCCGAGGTTGGCAGGACAGCGGCGAGTGCCACGGCTGGCTTGGCGTCCGATTCCAGATGAAACCGGGCGATGAACCGTCGGACATCGTATTGCATGTTAGATTATTGGATAGCCGGACGATTGACCAGATGGAGGCGCTCGGAACCATCGGCGTGAATTTAATCCACTCGGCTTTTCGGCATCGCGGGCATTTGCAGAAATTCGTTGAGTCGCTGGTGGACAATCTCGTGGCGGGTCGGGTGGAAGTGGATTTGCTGAAATTCACGGGCCACGGCTACGGTTTTTTTGACAACCGGCTCTGTGCCTTGCAATTGGTAGAGAGCGGACTAACGGATGCCACGATGTTCCTCCCGAACGGCGAGGTGGTCCAACCCGCCGAGGCTCTCCACAGCCATCCAGTCCTCTTGTTGCGGGGCAGCTTCGATCCAGTGATGAACGTGCACCTCAAGATGTTAGAGCAGGCCCGCGAAGGATTTGTGAGTTCGTTAGTCGAGGAGGACCGCATCGCGGCCATTGAGTTGTGTGAAATTTCCATGCACAATCTGCTGCGCGGTCGTGCGATCGATCCCGTGGATTTCCTGGATCGTGCGGACGCCCTCCAGTCGTTAGGGAAAACCGTATTGCTCTCACGCCTTGCCGAGTTCCACAGGATCGCGGCATTCCTCCATCGCTACACCAGCAAGCCGGTCGGTGTGATCCTTAGCATCGGTTTGCTCAATGAACTTTTCAAACCGAAGTGGTCGGAAAATCTAGCTGGCGGGTTGTTGGAATCATTCGGCCGCCTGTTCAAGGATGGGGTCACCTTGTTTGTCTTCCCCTGGAAAAACCGCCGCAGTGGCGAACTCGTTACCGCCGGTACCTTTCTCGCTCCAGAAGACAGCGTGCATCTCTATCGGCATTTCCTCGCGAACGGACGCATCCAAAGCATTCCTTGCCAAGATGACCGGATCCTTTCCTACACGGGCCGGGATGTCTGCCGAATGATCAATTCGAACGACCCAAGCTGGCGTCAGTTAGTTCCAGAGGTCGCGTGGACCATGGCCGAACGCCACGCCCAGCTCCGTCTGCCCTAACTGACTCACTCTTCGTAATCCTCATCCGTCTGCGCCCGCAAATGCGAAGGCGTTTTGAGCAGGTCGAAATCCGAGCCGCAATACATGCAGCAAAATCGTTGCGTGGCGATGATGGACAACGTGGCGCTTACTCCATAGTTGAAAGGGACAATCCGCGTTGCTTTCGAATGGGCAAGCGCACCGGAATTAACCAGCGGAGTGCCTTTGCATAACGGACAATGCGCTGCACGGCGTTTAAAAAAGGCGATCAACCACGATACCGCGCTAAATCCAATTCCAAATATAATCACCTTCGACGCAAGCTGGCTGGGCTCCATGAAAAATAAGACAAACGCAGTAACCGTTGCGATCAGCCCGAAATAATGCAGCACCGAGAAAAAAACCGCGATGGTGTACGGTCTGCTGGAGGGGAGCGATCGTGAGCGTATCGCCTTGGACTTGCCCGGCGGCATTCCTTTGGCGGTATTGACTGTCCCGTGATTCATTTCGCAGGGAATCTTCTGGAAAACCAGAATGTTTTGCAAGTCCTGAATTCTCGCCCGTCTGGAATAGTTCAATAAAGGTCCTTTTCATCTCCATGTGCCACGCTCTTGACCCCGGCAGGGCGGAGTTTTACGAATTGCGAATGACATTGCTTTACGAAGGAAAGGCCAAGCGCCTCTGGTCCACTGAAAACCCGGAAACCGTCCGCATGGAATTCAAGAACGACGCCACTGCCTTCAACGGTGAAAAGAAGGCCAGTTTCGAAAATAAAGGCCGCCTCAATAACGAAATCAGCACGTTGATCTACGGGATGTTAGAAAATGCCGGTGTCTCCACCCACTTCGTCCGCAAGATTGATGAAACGAACGTGGAGGTGAAAAAAGTCACCATTCTCATGGTCGAGGTGATCGTGCGCAATCTGTCCGCCGGAAGCTATTGCAAGCGCACCGGCATTGAGGAAGGCCGTGTTTTCTCTCAACCCGTCATCGAGTTTTCTTACAAATCCGACGAACTCGGCGACCCGCTCATCAATGACGACTACATTCGCGAAATGGGGCTAGCCACCCCGGAGGATGTCGCTCATCTGCGGAAATCCGCGCTCACGATCAACCGCATTCTCACCGACTTTTTCGCCAAATCCGGCCTCAGACTGGTGGATTTCAAGATCGAGTTCGGCCGCCTCGTTTCCAACCCCTCCGTCATTGTCCTCGCCGACGAAATCAGCCCCGACGGTTGCCGCCTGTGGGATCTTAAAACTGGTGAGAAAATGGACAAAGACCGCTTCCGCCGGGATCTTGGCAATTTCATGGAAGCCTATCAGGAAGTGCTCGAACGGCTTAAGGCAAACGCTTGATTGATTCCCGCTGGATAAAGCCGCCGCCGCCTTTTACAATCCGCCCATGAGTTGGGTGCTGTTTTTCGATGGTGACTGCGCATTTTGTTCGAAATCCGTCCGGCAGGTTGTGAGATTTGACAAACATGGACGAGTCGCCTTCGCTCCCTTGCAAGGAAAACTGGCTGCGGAGAAGGGGTTTACCAACTTTGCCGCCGAAGAAAATGGCACGATGGTCCTGCTTCGCGAATCGGATGGCACAGTCTTCACCCGCAGCGACGCCCTGATCGAGCTAGCCCGCGCACTCGGGGGCGGGTGGCGGATTCTAACAATCACCCGGGTCATCCCGAAACCTCTGCGAGACGTGGTATATGGATGGATTGCTAACAACCGCTATCGCTTCATGGGTAAGTCTGAATCCTGCTCGCTGCCCGATCCCGTTTTGCTTGGGAGACTTCGAGAGTGAACTGGGAATCGGAGATCCGATTTAAAGCAAAAACTTAGGGGACTGGCTGAGAAACCTGCGCGGATTTTCATAAATAATCCGCTCAATCTCCTCCGCGCCATGTTTCCGGCGCTTCATTTCCAACGCGCATTTGGGAACAGCAAGCGGATCGGAGTGGCCCCAGTCGCAGGCGGAATTCATCCAGAGTCGTTCCGTGCCGTAAATTTCCAGCATGTCGATGGCTCGGTTAGGCGTGCACTTGCTTTCTGGATAGAGCGTCATGCCCGCCCAGTATCCGGCGTCCAGCACATGGGAAATCGTGTGTTCCTCAACGTGGTCGATAATCACTTTCCCGCGATCTAACTTCGAGAACGAAGCCAACGAATCGAGGATCAGGCGGGTACCCTTAAGCTTGTCTTCCAAATGGGGCGTGTGAATGAGGATCGCCAAATCTCGATCAAGCGCAAGCTGGACGTGGGCTTCAAAAATTTCCAACTCATTGCGCGTGTTCTTGTTCAGCCCAATCTCACCGATGCCTAACACGGTCTGGCAGTCAAGGAATTGTGGAATGAGGCTCATCACCTCCCGTGCGAATCCCGGGTCATCCGCTTCCTTCGGATTGATGCAAAGCCAGCAGTAATGCTTGATCCCGTATTTCGCCGCGCGCTTGGGTTCATATTCTGTTAGCTGGCGGAAATAATCGTAAAATCCATCCGCAGACGAGCGGTCAAACCCGGCCCAGAACGCCGGCTCGCAAATCGCCTCACAGCCGGACAGCGCGAGTTTTTCGTAATCGTCGGTGGTCCGGCTGACCATGTGGCCGTGTGGCTCGATGTATTTCATTCAGGGAAGAAGTTGATGGTTGAGAGTTGATGGAAAGGGAAAGAGTTGAGGAGCAGAGGCGTTCATTTATTTTCTGCCTATCAACCATCAACTCCCAACTATAGACCCTTTTCCCGGCAGTGCTGCTCCAAAAGCACCTTGGAACGGGGCGCTGATAGGAATCTCTGGGCTGTGGTCGGAAAAGGATTCCATCACGGCTTTCGCCCGCCCGTGATGATCTTCGAGAAGGATCGGCAGCGCATTTTTCAAAGCGGTGTAGCGGTAATCCTCATCCCCCTTGTGGCGGTCGATCCGGTCCAGAAACGCGGCGAGGTTGATGAGCATGTGACGCGCATCGATAAATTGGAGGTCAAGGAGTTCCTTCTTGCTCGGCATGAAGAAAGGTTACGCAGAAATTTTCAAATTCCCATCGTGAAGAATGAGGAAATTGATCACCGCTTGCCAGCGGGCCTGGGACCGTGTGG
>JANYFB010000148.1 GCA_025362955.1 Akkermansiaceae bacterium | reverse complement strand
GGTGACTTCCAACTCTTCGTAAGGCCAGATACGCGGAGACACGAAAATATAGTTGCCGTCTTTCGGCGTGGCCGCAAGAATACCCGATCCGACCTCTTCTCCCGGCTCGCGTGGCGGTGTCGTCGAGATACCGACGTGGTAGTTGGTGTAGTAAATATGGATGTCACCATTCGCGTCTCGGAGAGTTCCGTTAATGATCTTCGCGCCCTCTGTGCTGGTATTCCCCGCTGCATCCTCAGGATCGACCCAACCATTGCCGTTGAGATCATAGTCAACTACGGTGACAACAGCGGGTTGTTTAATCTCGACGTTAAAGTAGGCGTTGATTTGGGGACCATAGATCCTGTTCAGGGTTTCCTCAAGCGAAGCCTTTCCGCAAGTTGTGATGCTATTGGTGGAGTCGGGCGTTCTTACCATGTAGCACTTCACATTTACGGTTCGCTTTTTCATCGTTTTCACACCGACCGGAAGATCGATAATTTGCTCTGCCGGACCAAATTTAAAGATAGGAGTATTGTCGCTGGTTTCAGCGCCTGTCCCTGTCCAAGTGACAATTGGTCCCGGATAGGCGAGGCTCAACGTGGTGGTGGACGGAGCGGCAGTGGCGTTGGTACAAGTCATCGCCAAGGGAGCCGCAAAAATTATCGGGATCTTAAATCGCATGTCATTCGAGTAGTCCGTTCCCCCGCAAGGAGCCATGATCCAAGATCTGGTTTGGGCTCCAATGTCAGCAGGATCCGCAGTAATGGAAACGTTATCGACACCAGTCGCAACTTGATTGTCCTCAATGTTCATGGGTATTAGAGACACTATATATTCATATCCGTCAACAACAGGTGGAATTAGCTCGATCCACTCTGAAACAAGCCTACCAGCGGGAATTGTTAATTCCTTCGCTTCAACCGTGACATATTCCTTTACGCTAGGATAGACCCAATAGTAGGGTTCGCGGCTTATTATCTTCAGAAAATTTTGTTTTCGCGCGATTTTGCTTGGGGTGGTGGCTACCAAGCGTCTCCTCACACAGGTAACCAGTCCGTCATATGCGGTATGATCACTTTTATATATTGTTTCGAAGCGACTTAAGCCAGTGATGACGGTTGTTTTTTGCCAATCGTTACTGACGACATGGTTCGCCAGATAGTCAGGTTGGAGCGGGTCGCTTGTGGTGATAGTGAATCCCGCTCCGAAGTAGCCGTTGTTGCTGGTTAGGTATGTGCCATCGTATCGCTCAGGAATATCGCCTTTTGTGGGAACATGAAGCCCCATGCAAGAATGTTTCGCTTGTCTTGAAATTCCTCGGTGATTCCGCCGGTTGCTTGAGTCCCAGCGGGATCACTGGCAAGTTTGGCGATGTCGCCTGCGGTAATGCCGTCTCCGGTGTAATCTGTGATGGAATCGAGATTTCCCGAAACCAATTCGGCATAATACGTGCCCCAATCTGCGGGAGTCTTGCCGAGATCTAGAAGGTTTTCTGCAAACGATTTCTCCCAATCGTCGGCCATTCCGTCGGTATCGACATCGTTGTGGGGAATGATCTGGATGATGATGCTTTGATTGTTTCCATCCGTGGTGGTGAGTGTAATCCGCCCGTCTGAGGTAATGTGTTGCGGAACGAAGGTGTTAGGATACAGACTGGATAGAGTAACCGCAGGGAGCGTTGAATTGCTGCGGATGGCAAGTTCGCCGAGTTGGAGGCAGATGTTATCCGGCGTGGTTTGGAAGGGTTTGGGGCCGTTGCCAAGCGTTCGTCCCTTGTGTGTTGAAACTGAAACGATGGTTTCGTTTTCGAGGCCGGGTTGCTTGACGAGCGTGAAGCTGCCGTTATAGGTATTAAGAAGATAGTATTCATTTCGGATGCTTGCGTCAGGGTTTGTCACCGGCCGGAGGACGAGTGCATTTCCATCGTCGGATAGAGAGAGGATTGCTGGCGGGGATGATGCTGGGAACCATTCCGTGGGCATGGGGATGGTTTCGTCATAGTAGCCATTCCAGATGACCACGTCCTGTTCGTTGTGATCGGGTACTCCATCGGCTGCAGGAACGAACCGGTTGGCAACTGCCGCGGCCTCGCCTTGATTGCTCACTGCTTGCCAGGATACCGCTGATTCTAGCGAGGTGCTATAATCTCCCGGTTCTCCAAGAATGATATAGTTGTCATCGGATTAATAAATTCGATAGAAGCCATCGCTGGAATGTATTCCAGTGGAGACTAGCGGATCGCCTGGGTTGAGGATGCTGTTTGCCACGAGGTCGGCAGCGATGGTGGCCAGTGGGTTCCAGTCATGAGGTGGTGCAGGGGTAATCGTCCAGTTGCCGTTGGCATCCGGTGCGGAAATGAGATGGAGTGTGGTGGTTGGATCCCACACAGCGGTTGGTTGGATGACAACTGAACCGTCATCTGCGGCGGAATGGAAATATTGATTTGCTGCTAATGTTAGAACTTCGACGCGGTAGGTGCCGGTGGGATTGGTGCCGATCTGGAATTCCCTTAAATTGGAAACGCTGTCGCTGTCCGTGTCGACCGTGGCGTCGGCCGGATTGCTAGGATTCAGACCCCATTTTACTTCCCAATCGTCGCGCATCCCATCGCCGTCGGAGTCGGCGCTGGTGGGCGAGGTTCCGAGGATGTGTTCCTCGTAGTTGGTCAGCGTGTCTCCATCCGTGTCGATGTCAGTTACGGCTACCTTCCAGAACATTTCGGCGGGCGTGCTGCCATCGGGCTGGGTGATGGGGATGCCTTTGCCCATTTCCTGTCCGTTAGCGGTGCGGGGATTACCCACCGGGGTCCAGGTTCCCGCCGTGAGAGCGGGGGAAAACAGTAGGGTGTATTGCTTGCCTATCTGACTTGGCCAGGTGAGAGTAACAGCCTCGGGAGTGTGTAAGGTGGGGGTACCTGAAATGTTGGTGTAGGTGGCAGGCGTGAATTGGATTTGCGGGCGGAGAAATCCATTAGGTGGATTTGCATCAAGGGGATCGGTGCCAGCGGCGGCCTCGATTTTGTTAGTCCAGCCGTCACCATCAGGATCGCCTTGGGGATCGAAGGTGGGGGGAAAGAGTTGGCCGTGGTTATATTGTTTTTCCCAAGGATCGCTGAGGCCGTTGTTGTTGGTGTCGAGGATGGCGGGGGCTTGTGTGGCTAGCAGGATGGTGAAGATGAAGACGCGGCGAGACGCCGCAACTAGGATCTGAAGCAGGAGGCTCATGCTTCGGTTGAGGATGGATGTCACTTGGAACCTCCTTCAGCCGGGGTGGCTCCGCCGATGTCCCAGTGGTCGAGGACGATGTTTTTGGGCTTGGGGGGGTGGGCTTTTAGCTCGGCTTCGCGCTCAAGATTGGCTTGTTGGCGGCTTTGGAAGGCGGCTTGGAGGCGGTCGTGTTCGTTGTTGTAGAGGTCGTGAAGCGCTTGGATGGAGGCGATGGCTTGGTCGGGGGGATTTTCCGAGGTGATGATGAAGGTTGCATTGCCTTCTGGGAGTTGCGGGATGGTCGGAGCTTGGTAGGGGCGTGCGGTTCTCGCCATCATCGCGGCTGTCCGGTCGATGTCCACTGCGCTCCACAGCATCATGAGGCGGCGGGTCTTGCCATCCGAGCCGATGAAGGAAGTGAAGCCGGTGAGTAGGGAAAAATCGGCGGTTGACCAAAAGGTGACGGCGGGTTCGTCGCCACTTTGCGCGTAGCTAACAAGTGTGCGGGGCGGGGAATCTTTGGCGTGATAAATGGTGACGCCGAGGCGGAGTAGCTCGGTGCGGGCGGAATTCTCGCCTGCCTGTGCGATGCGGTCTTGGAGGGCAGAATCGGCGGCAGGTGCCTCTACGGTCGCAGCGGGAAGTGCGATGGGTTTGATTTCTTGGACGATGATCTTGCGCCCGTCTTGCTCGTGGACGGTGGTTTCGAGAATGTCTGCTTTGGGGACGATGAAGGCGGGCTTCGGTGGCTCGGGGTCAGGTGGAGTGCCGTCTTGGACCTCGCCGATGACGCGGGCGGTGGTGACTTCGGTGTCAGGAGCCTGATCCTCATCGGCAAAACCCGTGGTGATGCCGCCAATAATGAGAAGGATGATGGAGAGGAGGTGTTTTTCCATAGGGAAGGATATTCTGTTGTCCTTCCGGGTGGACGGGGAGTTAGAAAGTCGCTTACAGACGACCGCGATGGCCTTTAGCCATCTCCGGAGAGGTGGCCTGGACATTGCCACCGCCTCCCCGCCCTTTGGGTCGGTTTGGCGGCATCGTTGCGGTCGATGCCGACCGCCGTAAGCGAGATTTCTAAGTCCCCATCCACCTTGAGCAGACATATGAATGAGGTTCAATTTCCCGCAGATTGGCAAGGATCAATTTTGGTGACGATTGAGAGGTGAATTCGGGTTCTTTGGGGAGAACCTGCGCCCTTGCCGAAAATAGCGTCGATTCTGTGCAACCCATGTCATCGGCGGGGGCGCCCAATCCTTGTCAGTTCAAGAATTGTTTAACCGCAGATGAACTCAGATGGACGCAGATTAAGAACACAGATAAAAACTGAATTTCCGCTCTGTTTATCTGCGTTCATCCTGTTCATCTGTGGTTGAATTTTTCTGTTCTTATCAGTTAAAATGACAGTATTGGGCGGGGGCGCCGATGACAACACGCGAGGCGCGTGTGCTCCCCTAAGAATGCGTTTGCGGAATGTGAGGCGAACTGGGCCTTGCCTAACCAACGAAAAAAACGGGGGCAGCGCCGCCCCCGTTTTCGCTGGGTGAAGCACAGGCAAGAGTGCCTGTCTCACTTTTTATGCCAGCGTGATCGTGCTAGTCGCGCTTTCCGGGCTGTCACCGGCATTGTTGTGGGCGATGATGGTAACGGTGAGCAATTTCCCCAAGGGCAACGGCGTGACCACAGCTTGATCTTCGTTAAATAATCCGAAGAGGCGGGGTTGCGCCTCCCCCGCGACGAGGATTTTCACCCGGTAGCCGGTGGCCCGGCGCGAGGCCGACCAATCCACAATGAGCGTCCCGCTTCCGGCAGCACCGGCGGTGAGGATGAGCTGGTCCGGCACACCGGGGGTGGCGGGATCTGCCGGGCGGTTGAAACCGAAGGCGTACCAGAGCGGGCTATCATCGGACAACGGGATCTGGGTGAGCTCGCCCCGCAGGCCGATCAAGCGGGCGCGGAGGGCGGAGAGCTGGGTATCGCGGATGGCGAGGGCATTACCATTGGCCACGCTGGCATCATTGATGCCGGCCCGCGCGGCGGAAACAGCGGCGTAAACGGCTTGGGCGCTGGCTCCGGTGAGATCCAGATCCGGGCGGGCTGCATCCGTGACGTTATAGGCGGCGTGACTCTGGAGGAAATTCCCCAGCTTGTTGAGCAGGACGAACCGATCATCCAGAGTTCCCGGATTGCTGATGGAGCCAATAGTGAACCAGGCTTCCTGCCACAGCGGCCCCCAACCGCCACCCAGCCGGGGCTTTTCAAGCTGGATGAAACGGGCGATGAAGGACTTGCCGTTTGAATCCGCCGTCTTGTGGAGACTGCTGGCGGTGGCTTTGGCGGCACGTTTCTGGGCGACGGCGTTGTCGGCGGTGATGAGGGCGGTAAGGTCCGCGCGGATGGCGACCTCTGTATTCTGCTTTAAGCCGATGGCGGCTCCGTGGTTCTACGCTCCATCGGCAGCGTCCTCTGCGAGGGCGACGAGCTCGATGTAGGTGATAGGGATTTCATTACTGGCCATGATGTGTGTTTATTTTTTGTGGATTGCGCGGCGGGTTTCCCTCCCGCAGGGCTGGATGGAGACGGCGGAGCGACATTGCGGGCGGTCTGCCGTGGGAAAGCGGTGAAAAGGCGGGATTCCGGGAGAACCGGGATGCTCCGCCGGGTCGCGCGGGCGGCGGGAAACCCGTCGGACCAGCCCCGCTGACCTGCACGGCGGACGTACGGGTAGGCCATGCATCCCGGATGACTTGCACGGCCGACGGCCATCCCGTCCGGCCAGCCCGGATGACCTTCACGGCGGACGTGCCGGAAGGCCGGGCATCCCGAATAACCTCCACGGCGGACGTGCGGGTGGTCCGGGCATCCCGGATGACCCGCACCGCGGGCGGACATCCCATCCGACCATCCCGGATGACCCGCACGGCGGGACGCGGAGGCGGCGGGACACGCCGGATCGGTTCATTTTCCGCCCGCAAGGCAGGCCACAAGCCCCGACAGTGCGAAAAAACCCATGAGAGCGGGAAGCGGTGCGCTGCAATTCCATCTGATAGTCAGTTAGTAAATTAACAGATCTAGCGATTAGATGAAGCCCGGATGGTTTGCTAGAGAAAAGTGCGGATTCTCCGGAATTTCACGAGAGCGGCACAAACCATTCGCGCCGGACCCGCCATCCTGCTTGCGGCGGCGGGAAAAATATCAGACTGCGGCATAAGTAATCGGTGACCAGTTCCCATGCGGCGGTAAGGCGGGCTTCGCATCCCGCTTCCTGCCATTGATTGATGCGGTATTTGCGAGATTCTTCAAAACAAGTGAATTTCGCTTGAGGCCAATGCGTGCGGTCTTTCAAGGGCTGAGTCACGGTTTTTAAATAGGGCTTCCTGATTTATTCGGAAACTCCTGCTTCCGCAGCATGGTGGCGGAAAACATGTTAGAAATAGTGCGCGGATTCCGCATGTCTGTCGCAAAATTCCGTGCACCTGCAGCGTATCAATCTGCATGTATCGCGCCAA
>JANYFB010000134.1 GCA_025362955.1 Akkermansiaceae bacterium | reverse complement strand
CCGATAATCCGCCGGATCCTTCACCATCCCGGCACGCACCGGATTCAGGTCGATGTAGGCGGAAATCGTCTTCGCCGCCACCCCGTCCTCCACGATCACGCTCTTGAACCGATCTTCCCACAGCCGTCCTGTCCTGGAATGTGCCCGGTTGAACCATTGGGTGAACCGTTGCAGCAGCCCCTTCATGAATTCTCCCAGATCCTGCATCCGATAAGTGAAGCGCTTGTGAATCCCCGATAGTGCATCCTCCAGTCCGGATTCTTGGACATAAACCGCCGTCTTGGCATCCGCCAATTCCTTTGCCACTCCTGCGACGAATGCCTCCCTATAAATCGCCGACAAGCGCTTCAAAAGCTCTTGGTCCGACAACCCGGAATCCGCGATCGGCGGAACTTCAAGCAACAGATGGAAGTGGTTGCACATCAGGCAGTAAGAAACCACCCGGCAGCCGGTGAATTTCTCCTGCAATCGCATCAACGCCCGGAACTTCTCTTTCTCCTCCGCCCCGAACGCAAACCGCCTGTCCACGACGCGACTGATGACGTGGTAAAACACCGGTTTCCCAGCGGATTTCCGCCAATCCGCCAGCCATCGCGCCTTTCTCATAGGGAAGAATTACCGAGGCGGGGGAGAAATGGCAAGAAGAGACTCAGACTAAAGGCCTGTCCCTCTGTCATGGAAGACTGGCGAACTTGGACAGACTTTCTGTCAGCCAGCTTTCTTCATCTGAATCCTGAGATGACTCTGTGACACTTTGAATGTATGCCCACTCCCCGTAACGGTTCTCTAATATGTTAGGTGGCCGCGATTTCCAATCGTCAGGGATGTCGCCATCGTAGAGAATTCTTTCGATGAACACATCGATCGGAGATTCGGCACCCTCGACCGAGACTTCTGCGACGGTGTCGTCATCATCTCCGGGGATCCGCCCACTCACGATGTATTTTGTGAGATTCGTTGCTGCCATGGCTCCATAGATCCCAGCCGCTCCGTGTAAATCAAGCGTAATGTTCTATTTTGGAACATTTGTGGTGCGATCCCTTGCTAGCCTCGATCCATGCCAAATGGCAAAGCGCCTAAAAAGCTGGAGAACATGGTTAAGAACTTGGTTGGGCCGCAGATTCGTGTGGCCCGCAAGGCGTTACCCGGAGGACTCACTCAGGACCAGTTATCTGGACGACTCGCAGCTCTAGAGGTCTCAATTGATCGGGCTGGGATCGCTAAGATCGAACTTGGGCTGCGGCATGTGTACGACTTTGAGCTGGCAGCGTTGGCGCGCGCCCTGAAAGTTGATGTGAAGTGGTTGCTCGGAATTGAAACAACCGGCGGACCAGCCACAATTGGAAGGAGGGCGGAATGAGCTTCGATGTAGCGGTGGCTTTCAGGAAGTCCACCGGACGTGCGAAATCCGACGTGGCGAACAAGCTGGTGAGCATGTTCCTGCACGAGGTGAGCCGGAAGGCTTGCGTGGCGGGCGGAATGACGGTGTCTGATCCCCGTTACGCGGAATCCGTCGTGAATGCCTTCGGCCAACAGTGTTTCTATTGCGGTAAAGAACTGGAGAGTGATCGGGCAACGGTCGAGCACCTCGACGGTATGAACCGGTTCCGCGTGGGCCTGCACGTTCCCGGTAATGTGGCGATGGCTTGCAAGCGCTGCAATAACGAGAAACGCCGCGACGACCAGAATCCCAATCTCTACCTCGCGGAAAACGGCTGGGAGTCGTTTCTTTCCCACGACGGAATTCGCTGTGTTCCTTCCTGTAAGACCTGCGTCTACTGGGTCAGCATCTTGCCTGATAAGGAAACGCGCCGGACTTCGCTCGGAGTGGCTAGGGAACGCGTTCGCCGTTTCCAGGAACCTTATGACCGCTTCGTCCATTGGTCTGCGAATGCCCGGGACTCAATTCGCCAGAAGATCGAGGTGCTCTACCGTGATTGCCAGAATTTTGCGACCGCAGAGATAGGGAAACTTACCGCGGGCGTGGCATTGGATTTCGCAAGCTCCGAAGCCCCTAAATCCAAGGACTGATGCATAGGCCGTGCATTCGCATCGGTTCACTCTTTAGATTGCGTCTCGGCGGCAGCCCGCTCTTTTTTGCCGTCCTCAACCATTCGAACAATTTCCTGAGGCATGATCGCCGGAAGTGTGATTTTTCCTCCCGGTTGCAAACCAGACACGGTGGCCACAACGCCGCGTAGTATTCCGTAAAGGATGCTTACTCCGTTTAAGCGTATCAATGCATCCCGGCTTTCGTCTTCAGAATCTTCGGGAAATTCAAAGAAGCCGGTGATGGTCACCTTCAGTTTGCATCCGAGGGGTTTATCCTCGGCGTCAAACTCTTGGAAATTATGGATCAGTTTTAGGCGGTAGGAAACGTTACTATCGTGCTTTTTGGCAATGTCGTAATCAAAGCCAGATTTGGTGCCTACAATATGTCCGTCAGTGCCGGATGAAGGCTCCACATAAGTTAAATGGAGGCTGGAGACGTGAAAATCCGCAAGATGGATGACAGGAGTCATGGTCGAAAGGTTATGTTCGACGGCTTTCAAGCGGCGAGTGCGAGAACATTTGAGTCTGCTGCCGAACATGAGGCAGCGACCTCAGGGGTAGGGAGAACGCCTTGGATGAGGCACTGATCGTCGTTTGAAAGATAACCGACTATGGATGATACCGAGGAGTGTGCGGAGGCCAAAGGAACAGCCAAGCGGCGCGGCGTACTCATTTTAACAAATACAGCAGTTGGTAGGGCGTCGGTTAATTCCAGTTTGAACCGCTTCCCTACGACCATGGCCAGTTCCACCATGGTTTCGATGGTGAAATTGACCTTTGCGCTCTCGTCGAGAATGCGGTGCAGATACTGGCGAGTTTTTCCCCAGCGGCGTGAGACTTCGCTTTGGCTGAGGGAATGCTTAGCCATGCCGTCTAGGACACTGTTTACAAAGAGCCCCTTATAATAATCCGCTTGAAAAGCCGGGTTGTCGTCGAAAGACCGTATGGTCTTTTCCAGCTCATGAAGGTCCTCGGTGGAGACAGTCGGAATACTGTCTAGGTAGGCAAGTATGTCCTCGGTAGTGTTGATTTCGGGGATCATCTAAGTTTCATGGTTTGTGTTGAAAATAAAGATCGCGGAGCGCGGCGCAGCGCGCAAAAGCCGCATCTTGGTCGCCGCCCTTTTCGAACGGATTCGTGCAGATGATGATGGATGCGTTCTGCTCATCGTAGAAGAACATCAGGCGGCAAACACCCGTGCGAGCAATCATCTCATAAGCATCGACGTGTTTCGGATTGCTCGATTTTTTGACATGTTTTGGATTCTGAACGCGTTGCTGCTGTGTCGCCAATTTCATGACTTTGACGATGGCTTTGAGTTCATTGGGGTATCGCTTTTGCCATTCCACCAATGCGGCTTGGACAGAATCCTTCCCCTCAATCGCGAGAGAGCGGACTTTCCAGACCGTTTGGCACGCATCGTCTAGGCCGGGAATCTCGTGAAGCTCTACGCGCACGTCAACTTAAAAGTTTACAAGATTTTCGAAATCCAAGTTCACGAATGGAACTTTGCGGTGGAAGAGCGCCAGCTTTAATTGGACCTGAATAAGGGGAGAGCGTGCAAAAGATTGTAGGCGAGGAACTTGATTGTAAAAAACAAAGGGGGGCGACAAGAATGTCACCCCCCTGATTTTTAGCCGCTTACTGGCAAGCCTCACAGGTGCCGCCGTTGAGCATGGCGTCGATGGAGCAGGCGTTCTTTTCCTCGGCGGTGAAGGTTTTTGCTCCGGCGGCGGTGGCGGCGGTTTGGGTGGCCATGACGCCGCGTTGTTCCTTTTTGACGTCGATGGTGGATTTCTCGATGTTGGAGGCTTGGAGGGTGCGGAGGTAGTAGGTGGTTTTGAGACCCTTGTCCCAGGCGCGGCGATACATGTGCGACAAGGTCTTCATGTCCGGGGTGGCGAGGAAGAGGTTGACGCTCTGGCTTTGGTCGATCCACTTCTGGCGGCGGGCGGCGGCGTCGATGATGTATTCGTAGTCGATGCCGAAGACGGTCTTGTGCTTGTGCTTGAGGGCTTCCGGAATGTCGTCGATGGCGTCGAGCTCGCCGTCGAAATACTTGAGCTGGTCGAGCATTTCCTGGTTCCAGAGGTTGGCCTTCTTGAGGTCTTTGACGAGCTCGCTGTTGAGGACGATGAAGTCGCCGGAGAGGTTGGATTTGACGTAGAGGTTCTTGTAGTTCGGCTCGATGCAGGGGGTGGTGCCCATGATGTTCGAGATGGTGGCGGTGGGGGCGATGGCGAGGACGTTGGA
>JANYFB010000127.1 GCA_025362955.1 Akkermansiaceae bacterium | reverse complement strand
TCAATTTTTAATACTTCGAGGCGTCGCCGAAGTTCCTGCCCGGCAGGCAGGCCGATCTCCTCGATCTCTTTTTCCAGTTTCTCAAGTTTAATGTCTGCTTCCTGGATTTTAGCCGCGAGTGCAGGTGAATTTTCAGAGGTGTAGTCCATGGCATCGAGTGGGTTGAATGACACAACTGAGTTTACCTGAGAGCGGGCGACCCGCAACGGGTTTTTCCCGGGAGTGCGTTAATTTGTAGGCGAGTTGAAAGCGAGGACGGACAGACTGGTGCGGACCTTTTCCTCCAATTGGGTCGAATCCAAGTCTGCGCCCAGATCCCGCACCGACCTAAAAATTTCCAACCAGTGGATTGCTTGCTGGCTGGGGTTCATTTGCGTTTCAAGGATCTGAATGGCCACAGCGAAATCCCCGGCACGAGCCGATCTCATGGCCAGCGGCAAAGGGCGGCACTCGGGAGACATGACGAAGTCGATGACCTGCCGCAGATCCACGGGGCGCACCGGCTTGAGGAGGAAATCGACAACTCCATGACGGATGGCTCGCAGCGCCGCGTTCGGTGAAAATGCCGCGCTGCAAAGGACGATGGGAAGGTGATTCCCTTTTCCGCGCAAGGTTTCGATGACGCCGCTGCCATCCAACTCAGGCATCCTCAAATCCAGAATCATGATATCGAAATTTACTACAGCGATTCTTTCCAAGGCATGGCGACCGGTAGCGGCGGTTTCCACAGTCATGGATCGGTTGGCGAGAGCATACGCGAAGCCTAGACGCAGCGTCGGCTCGTCATCCACGACGAGCACTTTCAGTGTGTCGTTCTGAGCAGAGTCTCTGTGATTAGGCGATTGGAACATCGATGTAAAATTCAGTTAGTTCGTCGGAGCGTTCGCGCAATCCAATGCGCCCTTCATGGGCTCTCATGATTTCTCGGGAAATGAAAAGTCCGAGGCCGACCCCATCCTGCTTTTGGCCGGGCGCGCGGTAAAATCGCTCGAAAATGCGACTCTGGCTGGCTTCCGGCACGCCGGGGCCCTGATCAATTACCGATACCCGCAGATGCTCGGCATCCGGTTTTGAAAGGCGGAGGACGATGCTGCCTGCCTCTGGACTATGTTTGATCGCGTTCGAGACGAGGTTGTTAATGACTTCATCCAGACGGATCGGATCGGCGAGGATTTCCGGGAAATCATCGGCTCCTCGTTCGACGTTGAGCTTGATTTCTTTGGCGGCCGCGGCGCTTGCATAAAGGCTTGCTGCCCTGGCCACGCTGCTTTGCAAGGTCATCGGCACACGGGCGAGGTGGGTGGCTCCGCTTTCGGCGCGTGATAAATCGAGCAAGATGTTCAGGGTGGTGAGAAGGCGTTCACAATCATCATTGGCGGATGTGACCATGAGTTTTTGCATCTCGTCGAGAGCGCTGGACCGCTCTTCTAGCAGTAAATGCAGGACCATTCGGATACCAGTTAGAGGCGTCTTGATCTCGTGGCTAACGGTTGAGAGCAGATTGGTCTTCATGTCGTCCAGCCAGCGGATGCGGCTCACGTTGTGAAGCAGAACCGCCCACCCGGACTGGGAGGAGTCCTCGGAGTCAAAGTGGAAGATACGAGGCAGATAGTAGAACTCTTCCTCCTCGATCCGGAATAACAACGCCTCGCGTGGATCTTCCGGTAGGAAATGCGTGCGAGTGGCACGGCACTCGTCAAATACACGTTGGATTTTCAGTGGCAGGCGACCGATGATACCTAGCTGTTCTGACAATTTTTCAGCGGCCGGATTGATTTGGAGGATGCCGGTGTCGTCGCCAATCACAAACACGGGCGATGGAATCGCTTCAAGAATCGCACGATTGACCATGTTAGCCCGCTTCAGGTTTTCAACATTCACGCCGCGCCTGAGTTTTAATTCTGCCGCCATGTCATTGAAGGCAGCGATGACCTTGGAAAACTCCGTTCTTTGCCCCGGTTGCGCCATCGTCAGCTCGAAGTTTCCCTTGCGTATCTCCTCAATGGATTGCTGCAATGACGCGACCGGATCAACCAAATGACGCACTAGTTGGAAATAAACCAGCGCTGCAATGGCCGTTCCTAACAACACGAGAGTACCTACAAACCAAGTGTTTTTTCCAGAATCGTCACCCAGGCGTGATGCGCCGGAAAAAAGCTTTTCCTCGCCGATGGTCATCACGTTTTCAGTTAGATCAATGTTTCGCTGGGTCTGCATTGCAATAAATTGGAGGAGCCTCTCCCGGTCGGGCTGCTCCACCGCCACTTCGCTGAAATAGGTTTCGTAGCCTTCGCCATAGGTTTCTAACGCTTGATCCAGCCTGCTCACCACACCCTGCCAATGCTCGTCACTATTCTCGACTGAATGGATGACCTCGTAATTCTCGTGGATTTGTTTTATCAGCTTATCGTGAAGCCGCCGATCCATCGCCGGGATAGGTGGAGGGCCTGCCAAAGCTGGTAGGTAATGAGTGTTATTCGTGATCAGCAAGGTGCGGATGGTTTGAGAAGCATCGATCGCCTTGTAGTCCGTCCTCAAGCGAGTGTCGAATCGGCTAACAGAATCGTGCATCAGCAGCAAGGCAACGGCCCCCACGCTCCAGAGAAGTAGGATAATGGTGAGAAGACCATAAAATAGCCGGAGTCTGAGCATGGGTTAGAAAATGGATTTACTCCATGCTGTAGCGTTTGCGCTTGCGGTAGAGGGTGGCTTTATCGATGCCCAACACTGCGGCGGCGTCATGCAGTGAAGGTGCCCAATCGAGCACTTTGGTGAGGTGGGCATGTTCGATTTCCTCAAGGCTGTGTTCGCCGCCGATGCCAAGAGTCTGCGGGTCCGCGCTGGATTCCGCAGTGGGTCGTGGGAGATCCTCAGCCTCAATGAAGGTTCCGCGGGCGAGAATGGTGGCACGTTCAATGGCATTGCGAAGCTCGCGTAAATTTCCCGGCCAACCATGGCGCATCAAGGTGGAGCGCCCGCTTTCGCTGAAGCCCTCCATCTTGCGCCCCAGTTGGCCTGAGAAAAACTCCAGGTAATCCTTTGCGAAGCGAGTGAGGTCACCGAGACGGTCCCGGAGCGGCGGAACGGTCACACTAATGACATTCAGCCGATAGTAGAGATCTTCCCGGAAATCTCCAGAGCGGATGCTGGCCTTGAGATCGCGGTTTGTGGCGGCGATGACGCGCACATTCACCTCCCGCACCTTGTTTTCTCCGAGGCGTTCGTATTCGCGTTCCTGCAAGAGCCGAAGGAGCTTCGGCTGGATTTCCATTGGCAGCTCGCCGATTTCATCGAGAAACAAGGTGCCGCCATCCGCCGCGTGAACTTTTCCCCAAGTGTCTTTGATGGCCCCCGTGAAAGAACCTTTCATGTGGCCGAATAGCACGCTTTCTAGCAACTCTTTGGATAAACTCGGGCAACTCACTGTCACAAAGGGCTTGTCCCGTAGATGGCTCCGGTCGTGAATTTCCCGGGCGATTACGCTTTTTCCCGTGCCGCTTTCCCCGAGGATTAGGATAGAGGCGGAAGTCGCGGCAGCGCGGAACAGAACGTCAAATTCGTCGCGGGTTTTCGCATCTTCCGAAGAGAATCGATGGGGTGGCGACGACTGGCTGACCTCGCTTTTCAATTCTTGGACAGTCGCCTTCAAGCGCACCACTTCGCCTTGGGTTTGCAGGGCTTTCTTCGCCTTGATCAAAATCGCCCGGAGTTGATCGGGCGTGAAAGGCTTCTCCAAGTAGTCGAAGGCACCAAGTTGGGTCGCTTTCACGGCGGTGGAAATGGACGCGTGCGCGGTGAAAATCGTCACCAGTTGCTGCGGCTTCAGCGTGAGGATTTTTTGTAAAATTTCTAATCCATCTTCGTCACCGAGCCGGAGATCGAGGAACACGAGATCGAAGTTTTCCTCTTTGATTCGCCGCAGGGCAAGGGGTCCGTCCTCTGCGGTTTCCACATAATGCCCCTCCGCTTCCAGAGCGATTGAGGTCGTGAGGCGGATCGACTTTTCGTCGTCAACGATGAGAATATCCATGCGCGTGTCTTGATGAGGGATTTGCAACTACTTACCATTCTCCGTGCCGTCCCAAATGGAATCGCTAAGTGTTTTAATACGAGACATTTAAGAACCGTGAACCTGGGACATCCCCGAAGCGATTCGTGCATAATGCTGCGGGATAGTCGGTTTTCGTGCAATCCGCATTTAAGATAAGTGGCCACTCAACGTCATAAAAATGACAAGACATCTTCAAAATAAGCAGCTTGCAAGGTTTTGTACAAACTGGCGCATCCCTTGCGAAAGGACTCTCACCATGAATCCAATCATCATTTCAAAAACGAATTGCAAGAGTTCCAAGCACTCGACTACTCGATTCTATCTCATCGCAGCCGGAGCCTCGTTGCTGTTGGTGGCAGGAGCCACCTCCTCCTGCGGCACTGCAAGAGGCTTTGGGCAGGACGTCGAAAAAACAGGCGATCATATCGAGCACGCGGCTTCACGCTAAGGGAAGGTGCGCGATTCCAAGCCATCGGGGAAGTGCCTCAAAACCTTCCCGATGGCAGGTCGGTCATTTCACTCCTTCTTTGGCTTTGAGCCGAGCTGGCGTTTTATTTTTTCGGTCGAGGCGGCCAATCGGAACCGTTTTTGAAATGGATTTTCACGGCAGGCTGATCGGGCTGGAAATTCAGACCAGTGAGAGCCGCGATGATTTCCGGGTCTAACAATGTTACGCGTTTGCCGAGTATGAGTTGCTCCTGATGCTCATGCAGGAAATCGAGCCAAGCGACCCGCATTGTAAATCGCTGGTCGCGAGTGAAGCCGCTGTTACCGCTGCCGCCTTCAGATGGAGGCGAGTCAATGGTCCCATGAATCAAGGCGCTGATCGCGTCATACATCCGCTCTTGATCGGTAATGACGCTGGCCCAAGCGTGCCATAGTTCCAATGTGGCTCCACAAGCGATGGCGGAATTGGACGCTGCATTTTGGACGAATGTTTCATGCACCGTTTCGACGATTTGCACCAAAGGGCGAATGAAAACGGGTCGCTTCGACGCACCCGCGACTTCGCAAGCGACACGCAGGACTCCCCAATCAGGATCGTTCAGCACGTTCAACAAAGGCTTTTCGAATTCGTTTGGCATCGGCTGTGGGATTGCTTCCAGCGCACTCGTTTTCAGCAAAGGCGGACCATTTTCGATCCACGTCAGCATACTGAATTTCCAAGAATCATCCGAGGGCTTGGGTATGTTGTTATCTGCTAGCTCGCGGAAGTGAGCGACCATCAACGCGGTGCCACCTGCGGTGCCAGTCCGCCAACCATGGTTGCGCAAGACATCCAAGGCCTCGATGAGAGCCCGCTGAGGCTTTGGCGGGTCCAGTGTGTTCGCATGAAGACCGGAACGCGGTGCTTGATAGACGTCGAGCGATTTTTGCAAAGCGGCGAGGATGGCTGGCGCGTGTTCCGCTCCGCCCCGGCACTGCATCAGGTATCCCGCGACCTCGATGACATCTGGATCTGGATATGCCCAGAGCTTCACCGTTGCATCCATCAGTGGCTTTTCAAACTTCGCATCCCATGCCGACGGCAGCAACGGAATGATCTGATAGAGGCGGCTGAAGTAGTAGGGGACTGGACGCTGCCATGGCTCTTCCCGCGAGGGCAGGCGGCGGAGAATCTGCTCGGCACTCGCCCTGACAATCTCCGGCGACGAATGATCGAAGAGAGAAATCAACATGGCCGTCGCATCGGTATTGGCGATATGGCCGATGCCCATGACAGCGGCTTTGGAGCCACCTTTGGCACGGACTAACAATGACGACAGATAGGCTGGGTGGCGCAATACGCAGAGGGATTTCTCTAGATCCCATTCGCGTTCCAGCATGTCGGATGAATCTTTCGGGGTATCGGTAGGCTGTCGTGCGAAAATTTTTCCCACCAGAGCGGCGGCCTGCGTCTCGGTCGGTTCGGTGACGGTTAGGGTCGTATGGGCGAGCGGATGAGGATGCTCCTTGTCCACGATCCAGCCGAGATCATGGCCGACAGTCACGGAGTATGTGCCCGCTTTCTTGAAGCCGACATAACATTCCAAAGGAAATTCGATCGACTCGCTCTTGCCTGGCTCGAGTGTTGAATTTCCGCCGAATCCGCCTCCATTTCCAAAAACTTCGGCCGGTCTTTCGGGAAGCACTTGACCTGCCGCGTCGGTGACCTTGACCTCTATGCGGAGAGGGTAACCCGTGCCCGCATAATCACCGCCGGTGCCGATTTGAAATGCGGTGGTTCCCGTATTTTCTATCACAAGCGCCGCAGGGATTTCCTCACCAATCATCACGGACGCAGGTAGCCGGACGGTGGCCTTCACCTGTGCTGGCGCGTGTTGTGTGGCGGAGTAATTCTGCTTCAATTGCAATTCCTCGTCGGCAGACAATGGACATGCCATTAGAAAACCGAGGATCAGCGGGATTCGTTTCATGATTCTTGAGTGGAACTGAAACGGGGCTGGAGCGGGCCTATCAGGAAAAATGCTTCAGCACTTTCTCGACGGCTTTTTCCGCAGTGAGACCGTGGAACTCGCGGAGGGTTTCCGGCTTGCCGTGCTCAATGAATTGATCCGGCCAACCGATGCGCTCGACCGGGGTGTAAATGCCGGCGGTGTGGAGATTCTCGATCACCGAAGCACCAAAACCGTTGAAAAGGACGTGATCCTCAAAGGTGCAGACAACCTTGCATTTTTCCGCGTAGGTCTGGAGGACGCTGGCATCGAGTGGCTTGATGAAACGTGGATTGATGAGCGCGACTGATAGACCTTTCGCTTCTAGCAACATCTTGGTGCGTTCGGCCATTTCAAACATCGTGCCGAGACCGATGAGGGCCACGTCGGTGCCGTCCGCGATCACTTCCGCCTTGCCGATTTCTATCAACTGCGGGCTGGCCTTGACCGGAGTGCCCTTGATCACTCCTCGCGGATAGCGGATGGCGGTCGGGCCGGCATCGTACTTGGACATGGTGAAAAGCATGTCTACGAATTCGTCCTCATCCTTCGGCTGCATGTGGATGATGCCGGGGATGTGGCGCAGGTAGCCGATGTCGAACAGCCCATGATGCGTCGGCCCGTCATCGCCTGATAGACCGCCGCGGTCCATGCACAATCTAACCGGCAAGCCCTGCAACGCCATGTCGTGAATGATCATGTCGTAGGCTCGCTGCATGAAGGTGGAGTAAATCGCGAGAAAGGGCCGGAAGCCCTCGGTCGCGAGGCCACAGGCGAAAAGCGCGGCGTGTTCCTCGGCGATGCCGACATCGAAATAACGATCGGGCAGTTCCTTTTTGAAAATTTCCAACTTCGTCCCGCCGGGCATTGCTGCGGTGATGGCGACGATTTTGGGATCCTTTTTCGCAAAGTCCGTGACGGCCCGCCCGAAGAGGTCGGAGCAGGTCGGCGTGGCGGTGGAATCGGTAGAGCCATCCTCGATCTTGTAGGTGCCGAGGCCGTGGAATTTCCCCGGATTGTCGAGCGCGGGCTGATAGCCCCGGCCTTTTTCGGTGATGATGTGGAGGACGACCGGCTCGTGAAGCGTCTTGAGATGCTCGAAGGTCCGCACTAACAGAGGGAGATCATGGCCATCGATGGGGCCGAAATAACGCATTCCGAATTTCTCGAAAAGAACGTTTTGGAAAAGCAGATTTTTCGCGCCTTCTTCGACCTTGTGAGCCAAGGTGCGGACGGCTTTGCCCGCGATTTTTTCTACAAAATCCGCAGCTTGGCGACGCACAGCGGCATAGGTCGAGTGGGTCTGGAGCGCGTTGAAATAGCGGGCGATGGCACCGACGTTTTTGTCGATCGACCATTCGTTGTCGTTGAGAACGACGATGAATTTTCTCGTCGTTTCCGCGATGTTGTTGAGTGCTTCCAAAGTAGGCCCGCAGGTGAAAGCAGCATCTCCGGCGACGGCGACGACATGGTTGTCATCGCCTGCTAGATCGCGGGCGGCGGCCATGCCCAGTGCGGCTGATAGTGCGGTGCCAGCGTGGCCCGCGCCGTAGGAATCATGCTTCGACTCGCTGCGTAAAAGAAACCCATTGAGGCCCTTGTAGGTGCGGATAGTGTGGATTTGGTCTGCTCTGCCAGTCAGCATTTTGTGGACGTAGCCCTGATGGGAAACGTCGAAGACAAATTTGTCCTCCGGCGTGGAAAAAACCCGGTGCATCGCAACAGTCAGCTCGACGACTCCGAGATTCGGCCCGAGGTGGCCGCCAGTTTTCGAGAGGCAGTCGATCAACGTGTGCCGGATTTCCGCCGCGAGCTTCGGCAAGTCCTCGTCAGCGAGTTTTTTGACATCGCTAGGTGAATGAATGGTCGAAAGCAGCGGGCCGAGGGCGTGTGGCTCAGAAGAGGCGGATGTCATGTTCGTCGTCGTCAGAATCGTCCGGAAGATCGGACGGAGTGAGTGATTCGCGATCCTCAGCGGATTTTGCATCGGCATCCAGCGCAATCTCGTTCTGGTTGCGGAGCGTGATCAACTCGATCCGTCCGCGGGCGGATTGAAGAATTGCCTCGCAACGGGTGAGCAGAACCGAGCCTTTTTCATACTGCGTCACCAAGTCCTCGAGCGCGAGGTGCTCGTTTTCCATCGACTCGACGATGGCTTCCAAGCCAGCAAGCGCCTCTTCAAATGAGGGTGCCGGGCTGGTGTCCGCGTCCGAGCTGAGTTTGCGACTGGGCATGATTATTTCTCGGTATCCCCGTTGGCGCCACGAATCGGGCGATCGCTGTAGTAAACCATGTCCATGCCTACGAGCGGCTGGCGGTAAGGGTAACGCTTGGCAATTGCTTGGGTTTTCGGCTCTCTGTCGAACAGCGAGACCCCCGACGGATAATTCGTGAAAAAGCTCCGTCCATCGAGCACCAAGTAGGTGAAATCCTTGTATTGGGCAGCCACTTCAGAAAGCGGTCCCGAGCCGTGGGAGCTGGGGGAAATCAGGATTCCTGCAACTGGCGTCTGAAGATCAGTGGCGATAGTTTCTATTTTTTCAAATCCCTCGTGGGTCGGTGGCAGCCAGACGCTCACCCGGTCCGCATACCATGCAACCGCCCACGGTTGGTCGGAGAAAACGACTTGTTTTTCCGTGGTCCAGCCCTTGAGTCCGGCCTTTTTGCTATTCATGGCCGGTGCATAATACGGTGGCCAATGTGGGACACCGCCGCGGTCGCGGAGCTGCATTCCCACACGGACTTTCATCGGAAGGGCCAGAACGAGAGGCAGGGCGCAAATTCCAACGATGACGAAGTGGTGGACGTTTTGGAGAATCGGCGTACTGGCGACAAATTCGAGCCGGCTCCAGAGGATCGAAATGAAGGCCAGGCCATAGGCCGTCATAATTGGAGCGAACAGGATGTGGAGTTGGTTCGGATCGAGTTCGTCTTTAGAAATTCCGAAAAACGCCAGCCCGAAGGCCGCGCTCCCCCACATGAGCAGGATCGCCCACCGGAAACTGGCGATCGAAGCCCGTTTGAACGGATGAAGCAAGGCAATGAAAAACAAGGGCGCAATTACGATTCCGCCGAGCAATGGAATGATATCGGTGGCTTGGAGCAAGGTGGTGCGCATGATTTTCGAGATCAGACCATCCAGGACGAGAGGCTCGGCTTCAAGATCGGTGGTGCGCATCACGGCGGCTTCCGTGCCGTTGCCCAAGCCGTTGTAAAGCGTTAGAAATGCCGTGCCGAAGGGAGAATCTGTGATGCTTTGATTTCGCAAAACAGGACCGATCCCCGCAACCATGATGAGGGCGAGGATGGAAATACCGACAATGCCGCGCGGGCGAAAGGCAACGGCTGCGAAAATGATGTAGCCCAGCGCGATCCAGACGGTCATCCAATGGGTGAGCGCCAGCAGGGTGAAGAACACCCCGGCAATGATCGCTGGAGTCATCGCGATTCGCCCTTCCGTCGCGGCCTCGACGGCTCTGTAAACGAAGTAAATTCCGCAGGAAAACAACAGCAGCATCAACATCTGCGGCAGCCCGCTGAGGGAAAAATTCCAGAACGTCTCACAAAACAGCATCAGAATCGCACATACCCCGGCAATTTTAGCGTCGAAAATCCGTGAGATTAGAAGATAGTTTACCCCGATGGCCATCAGGAAAAACAGGGTGGAAACCGTCGCAATCACCCGGTCGAGCGGGAAAACCATTTCGCTCTCATTCATCTGCCACGCATTCGAGTCATCCGCGCCAATGAGCTTGAGTACTGCCGCGTTGAGCAGCGGATTGAGCGGCGAATGGTAGGTATCTTGGAAGCCAGTTAGAGAAACAGTGCGATTTCGCGCTTTCTGCGCCTGATAGTAGGCGACCGGGCGGATCATTTTAGTGGTGAAACCATTACCCCGCGCAATTTCTCGGGAAATTTGCGCTTGGTCCATCGCCTGCGGAGAATTCAGTCCCCGGAACAGCACGAAGAGGTTGCCCAAGGTCAGAATTAGCAAAATAAGAAGAAACAAACTGCGGCGGACGATAATGCCGGTATCAAACTGCGAGGAAATGAGTCTCATGAAAAATAGGGATATGGCCAAACGGTGAATTTCAAAGTCCGAGTTCCTTCAGTTTTCGCTGGAGGGTTCTGCGGCTGACACCAAGAAGATCCGCCGCATGAGTGCGGTTTCCTCCTGCGAGGGAGAGCGCGGCGCGGATCGTGTTGGTTTCGAGCGCATGCAAGTTGAATTCCGCCGGAGCATCAAGGGCCATTTTGGTCGATGACGGGGAATTCATGGGTAGATACTCCGTGTGATCCGTAGGAATATGCAGGAATTGCGGCAGATGACGGGCTTCTATGACGGAATCGTTACACATCACCACACCATGCTCAATGACAGTCCGCAGCTCGCGGACGTTTCCTGGCCAGGAATAAGAGAGGAGAAGTTCCATCGCAGCGTCACTCAACGGCTTCACCGGGCGGTCGTTTTCTTTCGCGAATTCCTGGAGAAAACTATTCGCCAACAGCACGATATCCTCCCGCCGGACACGCAGAGGGGGCATCTCGACTTTCACGACATTGAGGCGGAAATAGAGATCATCGCGGAAAGTCCCCTTCCCCACCAAGTCCTTAAGATTTTTGTTCGTCGCGGCGATGACCCGCACGTCCACCTTGATCGGTGAGTTCGAGCCGACCCGTTCCAAGGTGCGCTCGGAGAGCACGCGGAGGAGCTTGACCTGCGTGGCCGGATCAATCTCGCCGATTTCATCCAGAAAAAGCGTGCCCCCGTCCGCTTGCTCGAAGCGTCCGATCCTGCGTTGCGAGGCACCGGTGAAGGCCCCTTTTTCATGGCCGAACAGCTCGCTCTCTAGCAACTGTGGCGACAGCGCCGCGCAATGAACGATCACCATCTTCGCGGCCGGTCTGCCTGATAGATGGTGCAGCGTATGCGCGACCACCTCCTTGCCGGTGCCCGATTCACCCTCGATAAGGACGGTGGCTCGAGTCGGCGCGACTTGCTGGACGAGTTCGGAAACCCGTTGAATCGCAGGGGATTTCCCGATCAGGCGGTCCAGTTTGTGAATTTTTTTCACCTGCGCGGCGAGCTGCACGTTCTCGGTTTCCAGCGTCCGGCTGCGGAGTGCGCGCTTGAGCTGCATTTCCACTTCGTCCAGATTCAGCGGCTTGGTTACGAAATGCCAAGCACCCCGGCGCATCGCCTCCACCGCCGTATCGACCGAACCGTAGGCTGTCATCATGATCGCCACCGGCGGCTCGGGCAGGGCCAGCGCCGCGTCTAGCAGATCCATTCCCGAGTCACCGCCCAGTCGTAAATCGGTGAGGAGCAGCTTGATCGGCTCGGATTTCAAAATCGCCAGCGCTTCGCTGGTGCCCGCCGCAGAGTAAACGTCGAACTCCTCTTCCAAAGCACTGCGGAGCCCTTCGCGAGTCGCGCGTTCGTCTTCTACGATGAGCAGGGTCGGTAGCATGGGTCGAAATTCTAAATCTTTAATTCGAAATCTTAAACGGAAGAGTTAGAGATCAATGACCGGCTCGGGTGGTCCTAACAATCTCACGGGCCTTTCCAAATGCGGGAGATGGATGAGTACGCGCGTCCCGTGGTTTTCCTCGCTCTCGATGGCGATTTGTCCTCCGTGCTCGCGGATGATGCGGCGGACGATGAGCAGGCCGAGGCCGGAGCCGGAGGATTTCGTAGTGCGGTAGGGTTCGAAAATCGCCCCCATGTGCTCGGGGGAAATGCCGGTGCCGTTGTCCTCGATGGAAATGATGAACTCGTAATCCGTAACCCGTGTGCGAATCGTCACTCGGCCCTGATCGGAGGAGGTTCCCTGATAGGCATTGCGGATCAAATTGTAGAATACCTGTTGGAACTGCCCCGGATCGACCATGGCAGGCGGCAGCGTCTCCGCGAGATCAAGCTCCACGGCGATTTTCCGGGAAGCCAGTTCCGGCTCTAACAATCTGATAGTTTCATGCAAAAGCACATGGAGGTCCTGCCGCTCGCGGTGCGGTGTCGTGGGTCGAACGGCATGGAGAAATTGCTTAAGAATCATATCTAACCGTTGGATCTCGCCGCGGGCGGTTGCGAGGTTTTCCTCCAGCGGCGCACGCTCGCCAGACGGTAATTTGCGGAGTTTGCGGGAAAGTAGCTGGAGGTGGATGTCCAGCGAGTTGAGCGGATTCCCGATTTCATGAGCCACCCCCGCCGCCAGCAGGGTGAGCGCGTTGAGCCGCTCTGACTCCAGCGTTTCTTCCGCCTCCGCGCGGGTGGTCGTTAGATCGCGGACAAGCATCACATAGCCGAGCGGTGCGGTGGCATTTTCCGCATCGTCGATGGGTGCCAGATAGAAATTCAAATAGCGGTTTTCTGGATAGAAGACCTCCAGATCCCGGCTGATCGTCCGGCCCGGTTTACCCAGCGTCGCCCAGTCCAGGCCACGGATTTGCGAGGAAATAAACTCGCCGGGTGCCCGCTCCGGATCGAGTCCGAAAAACTGGCAGGCCGCATGATTGAGAAAACCGATCACCCCTTGCGGATCGAGGATAATGACGCCCTCGTGCAGCGCCTCAAAGACTTTTTCCAGAAACCCCTTCTCCCGAATGAGGCGGGTGACGATCTGTTGGACATCGCCAGGAACCACGCGGTCCAGGCGCGTCACAAGTTTTTCCAAGAAGCCGGATTTCACGGATGAAGGTTTGCCAATGGGGAGTTTTCAGTGTTCAGGAAAGGCATGGACAAGTTTCTGTTGGTGTTCTGCACCTTTCCGATGTAGCTTCGGCGCGCCAAATTGGCACACTCCTCGTGGAAAGGCAACTCGCCGCTTGTATCAATCTTCTGCCCGCCGTGGAGTCCATCTATCGTTGGCAGGGAAATGTGGAAACCGCCGCAGAAGTCTTGGCGATTTTCAAAACTGCCGCTGTGACATTTCCCGCATTCCAGCGAGCCCTATCCGATGTCCACCCATACAAGGTCCCGGAAATTATCGCCTCGGCCCCCCAAGTTTCCGGGCCTTATTGATCCTGGTTTTTCCATACGCTTGACGGCTGAATATTTTGCCATTGTATCTAATTCTGGATTTGATTGAGTTGCCGTTAGATAAATCAAGCATGCCCGCCCAACCTCACGCCCCTTGGACACTCGAAGGCCGCCAGCCATACGGGGAGGCGGATACCCGGGCGAAGTTGATCGATCCAAGCCTTTATTCCGCTCAGTGGACGGAGGAGCACATTCGGCGAGAAGAGACTGCGGGTGGGATCGAAGTCATCGACGGCGAGGCGCGGCGGCAGTCGAAGGGCCGTGTGGACTACACCCTGCGGATCAAGGTCAGTGCCAGCACACAGGCGGTGGCGCTTGCCTACATCGAGGCAAAATCGGAGTTGAAAGACCCGTCGGAAGGTCTCCAACAAGGCATCGATTATTCGTCAGCTTCCAAGCGTTTTAACGTTCCTTTCGTGTTCGCCACGAATGGCCATTCCTTTGTCGAGTATGACCATTTCACTGGCCAGGTTTCTGCGGTGAAGCCGATGGCTGAATTTCCGACGCCCAAGGCGCTGCGGCAGCGCTACGAAATCGGCAAGGGATTCTCGCTCGATTCGGAAGCGGCGAAACCTCTGCTAGTTCCCTATGCGGGTGGCGAAGCGGTACGGCGCTATTATCAGGATGCGGCGATCCGGGCGGTGTTCGAAACCCTGGCCAAAGGAAACCTCCGCGCCCTGCTTTCACTCGCCACGGGTGCGGGGAAGACTTTCATCGCGGTAAATCTCCTGAAGCGCATTTCCGATGCCGGACTGCTGCGGAAAGCGCTTTTCGTTTGCGATCGGGATGAATTGCGCAGTCAGGCGCTTGCCGCGTTCAAGAACCTTTTCGGTTCCGAGGTGGCGGAGGTCTATCAAGCCGGGGACGGCAAGAATCACGCCCGCAACGCCCGCATCCACATCGCCACCTATCAGACACTGGATGGCGACCAAGGCAAGGAAGCGCGGAACTTCTTCTTCAAGCACTACCTCGAGAAAAACCATTTCTCCCACATCGTCATCGACGAGTGTCACCGCTCCGCGTGGGGCGAATGGAAATTCATCCTGGAAAACAATCCGGACGCAGTGCAGATCGGTCTCACCGCCACGCCACGTCAGTTGATCATCGGGGAGAAAGCCAGCCTCGCCAGCCAGGATGAGGCGAAATGGCGGGACAACGTGAAACACTTCGGCGATGCGGTGTATGAATACTCGCTTTCGCAAGGCATCGAGGATGGTTATCTCGCGCCGCCGGAGATTTTCACCTTTGATCTTTTCCACGAGAACCACAATCAGGCTGAGCGCGAGCGCCGCGTGACCCGAGGAGAACTTGCAAACAAGAAGCTCAAAAGCGCCACTACGGGTGCTGCTCTCACCTCCGCGAATCTCAAGGAGGAATACAGTCCCAGTGAATTGGATGAACGCCTGATCCTGCCGGAGCGCGTTTTGGAACTCTCCAAGCATCTACTAGAACAACTCACCGCCCACGGCGGGACGCCCGAGCAGAAGACGATTCTCTTCTGTGCCAGCGACCGTCATGCCGAAGCCATGAGCGAACAGCTCGGCAATCTCTATCAAGACTGGTGCCTCGCCCACGGGCTGGACTCGAAAGCCTACTTCGCCTTCAAGTGCACGGCCAAGTCTGGCGGCGCGGATCATGTGGCGGACTTGCGCGGCTCCGCCTCCTCGCATTTCATTGCCTGCACGGTGGATCTTCTCAGCACCGGTGTGGATGTGCCCTGTTTACAGAACATCGCCTTCATGCAATACATCAGCAGTCCCATCGTCTTCGCGCAGATGCTGGGACGCGGTACGCGGCTGGATCCTGATAGTGGCAAGCTCATGTTCCGGGTCTTCGACTACACCGAGGCCACCCGGCTGCTGGGGGAGGACTTTTTTACAAAGTTCAAGGGCAGCAAATCGAAATCCGGACCCACTCCGCCGCCTGCCGAGCCGCCCGCCATTGTCGAGGGCGTGACCATCCGCATCGAGTCCACCGGACGCTATCTCACCGCCACGGTCGATGGCCGCCATGCCCGTGTGACGCTGGAACAATATCGCGAACGGGTGGCGGAAAGACTCATCGCCCAGGCGGGGAACCTTGCCGACTTCCGCCATCTGTGGGTGCAGCCGGCTGAGCGCCGCAGTCTCATCGACAGCATCGTGCGTGGCGGCTTCTCGCCGCGGGCGCTGCAAATGGCGGAAGAAGCCTCCGAGTGCGATCTTTACGACGTGCTGGGCGAGGTGGGTTACGGCCTCGTGCGCCAAACCCGCTCCAACCGCGCCTACGCCTTCACCTACAAACACAAAATCTGGCTCGACTCCATGCCTCCACCCACCGCCGCCACCGTGAAAGCCCTCGCCAGCCAGTTCGCCAAAGCCGGCACCGAGGCACTGGAAACCCCGCACATTTTCAGCACGCCGGAAGTGGTGAAGGCTGGCGGCATTCTGGCGTTACAGATGTTCGGTGAACCGGCGGTGTTG
>JANYFB010000078.1 GCA_025362955.1 Akkermansiaceae bacterium | reverse complement strand
TCCAGCTCTTCAACAAGCCGTCCGCCGTTAGAAATAACAATCGCCTGATGGCCCTCGCGCGCCAAGCGGGCGGCGATTTCCAGCGTTCCGCGCTCGACGCCGCCAGCATTGAGTTCCGGGAGGATTTGGACGATTTTCATGGTAGGGAAATGAGCGGGATCGACAGGCGGTAAGCGGCTGTTGCCAGCGCCTTGGAGGCATTGCAGGTCAGGATGTAGTCGATGGGGAGAGTGTTAGATGCGTCGATTTTTTCGAGTTGCTGGAGCGAGACGCTGCAGCCACCTAGGGGAACCACTTCGTAAATCACATCCGGGTGGGTCCATTCTTGTGGGAGTTGCCAACCGGCGGGAGTCCCCGGTAGCCAGAGCAAGGCGCGGTGGGGTTTCCCGCTGCCAAGCGAATCCGTGCCTAGCCATTCGCTCACGCTGCGGGTGGGGCGAAGATACATTTTCCAACGTTCCTGCAGCCAGAAAACATCGAGTGGGCTAGCTTTCATGGATCGTTCGATGGCCTCCATGCAGTTCGCCGTGGTTGCCGGACCCATCAGTGGATGATAGCGGATGCGCCATTTTCCAGGAGCTTCGGTGATGAGCGACATTCCGAGAACCTCGGATTTACTGCGGCGGGCGATCAAACTAGGAAGTGGGCTAGCCCGAGTGAGGCGCCCGAAAAACCTTACCCGCTCGCCCTGCTGGCCGACCCGTTGATCGGCGAGAATTCCCAAAATGCCCCCTTCGCGAAGAAAGCCGGTGATCGCGTGGAAACTATCGCGTTTGGAAAACAAGCGGGTTCCATCTTTTTCCCGTTGTGTCAGCACCCTAGCATCGAGCAGTGGGTTGTTCAACGGTCGATAGAGCGCACCATTCGCATGGCCGGGCGGAAATGTGCGGTGGATACGAGTGAGGATTTCCCAATTTCCCATGTGGCAAGGCAGCAGAACGACGCCGGGGCTATGACGGAGCGCTTCTTCGACAAGTTCAGGGTTCTCGACGGTGACGATTTTGTCGATCTGATCGGCACCTAGGGCAGCGGTGTGGAGAGCTGATAGAAGATTCGCGCCCGTGCGGCGGAATGATTGACGCGCCATGATACGCAAGGCCGGGAGGTCATACTCGTTATGGAGGGCGATGCGTAAATTCCGCAAAACAACCTGACGCCGCTCCGCCAAGAAATGCCAAGCAAGCCCGCCGAGAGTCTCTCCAATCTTGAAAACCAGCGCTCCCGGCAGCAGGCCTGCGATTTTCTCGATTCCCGTCTGGGCAAGCCATTCAAGCCGCCATTTCCAGAGCTTGGGATGATTTTCAGAAAACTCGCTGGCCACTGACCGCTTTCTGTAACCAGTCCCGCAGCGCCATGCAAGGCTGATGCCCGGCCATGGAGAGGGGCTCAATCGAGGTTTTTCTTCTCCAGTGCCTTATCGATGTGTTTCAAAAAGTCATCGGTAGTCGGAAATTCCGAGGCGAAAAAGCGGGTGAATTCTTTGCCATCCGCATTGAAAAGAATCACCGTGGGAAAGCCCTCGATCTTATACTTCTCAGCAAGCGGGGTGTTTTTCTTCTTCACCTCAGGATCGCCATTCGGGAAATCCAACTCGACCAAGATATATTTTTTCGAGGCTCCATCGACGAACTCTTTTTTGGAAAATACATTCTTCCGCATCGCAATGCATGGCGGGCACCAGTCTGAGCCGGTAAACTCAACCAGCACGGATTTCTTTTCCACCTTCGCTTTGGCAAATGCCTTGTCGAGATCAGTGGACCAACCTTCTGGGGTGCTTGCGAATGCGGAGGCGGTGAGGGCGGCGACGCCGACGGACAGAGGCGAGCCAAGTGATTGCTTTCATCATGACTATAAGTGCCACCGAAAGACGGATTATTCCAAAAAAATTTTGCCCGATTTTACCATTCAGTTTAGCCAGTGGCCGTGCACACGCCCCAACGCTTGATCCTGGCCACCCGTAACGTCCACAAGACTGCGGAAATCCGCGCGATGATCGGAGAGCGATTTGAGGTCATGGACGTCACCGCGTTTCCAGAATTACCCGAAATCGAGGAAACCGGGACCACTTTTTTAGAAAATGCCCGCTTGAAGGCCGAGGGAATCAGCCGCCGCGTGGAAGGCTGGGTCTTGTCCGATGACTCTGGCTTGGAAGTCGATGCGCTTGGAGGCGCGCCCGGTGTCTGGTCCTCCAGCTACGGCGGGGAGGAGGGGAACCACGCGAAAAACAACACCCGCCTGCTCGCTGAAATGGCCGGAAAAGCGGATCGGACCGCCCGATTCCGCTGCACGATGGTTCTTGCCCAAGGCGGCGCGGAGCAGGCGAATTTCAGTGGAACCGTCGAGGGTCAGCTCGTGGAATCGCTTCATGGCGCGGGAGGATTTGGTTACGATCCGCTATTTATCCCCACCGGATATGATCAGACGTTCGCGGAATTGGGGAATGCGGTCAAAAACACGCTCAGCCACCGTTCGCGAGCCTTACAGCAAGTAATTTTCTACCTCGAAAAAATTGTATAAAATAATTTACATTTGTTGATATTTTTGAAAAACTGCTTGGCATGAAATTCTTCTCCCTTCTCCTAGCCACTTTCATCCCTCTCTTCGGCGGTCTTGTTTCGTGCTCGCACCAAGTCAAAGCGAAACGTCCGGTTTCCTATCACTTTGAGAGCGGCCGCACCGCGATGCTGAAGGACGGAATCGCCTATGCTCCGAGAGGTGCTCCCACTGCCGTGAAGCTTGCGATTGCCGCCGGGAACCGTCTGCAATCCATGCCCTACAAATGGGGCGGCGGCCATGGCAACCTGAACGATTCCGGCTACGATTGCTCCGGCTCGGTTTCCTACGTCCTGCGGGAAGCCGGCCTCATGGACGGCTGCATCCCCTCCAAAGACTATTTCAACTACGGCAAAAAGGGCGAAGGTCGATGGATCACCCTCTACATCCGCGACGGGCATGTTTTCATGACGGTCGCTGGTCTCCGCCTCGATACCGGTGGCTCCGGCGGAGGTTCCGGTCCCCGCTGGAAACCCCAAACGCGACAATCCAAAGGAATGTTCGTGCGCCACCCGTCCGGTTATTAGAATAAGATTTGAAAATCTGTGATCTCCCTTCCTCCCGATCCCATCTTCTGCTCCACATTGAAATTGCATGTCCGATGAGAAGGAGTAATCTCTTGCCTCATGATTCTGACCATGAACATCCCCGACGATCTCTCGTCAGAATTGAACGCGGGATTTCAAAATCTTGGTCGCGCCGCTCTCGAAGCCTTGGCGGCAGAGGCCTATGATAAGGACGTTCTCTCGCTGGAACAAGTTCGTAGGCTGCTGGAAATGGAGTCCCGCTGGGAAGCACAGGAATTCCTTTCCCGCCATGGAGTGTGGCCCGGCCAGTCTGCTGAAGAGATCCTGAAGGATGCTGCAAGCTCCTCCAAATTTCGCGCGGCCTTTCCGTGATCATCGTCAGCGACAATTCAACTCTGTCCTGCTTCGCCGAATTGGGGGAGAGGGAAGCCTGCCATCCGAGCGCCCCGGCGGCGTTAAGGTAATTTATTATCACTCCGCAATCGTGGCTCCTCATCCTGCCGGACATCACTCCTTTTCTTGAGGAAACGAAGGCCCTTGATGCGGGCGAAGCTTCCGCTATCACACTCGCTTGGCAATACCGGGCGTCCAGCCTCCTTATCATTGATGAAAAAAGGGGCCGCAGCGTATCTGCAGCGCTGGGACTGAGAATCACCGGCGCAGCGGGTGTTCTGACCGATGCCGCCCACGCAGGCTTGGTGGATTTCGAGGAAGTTTTCTTTCGCTTGGCACAAACCCAATTCCGCCTCGCTGGCACCGTAGTAAAAGAGCTGAGGCAGCGCTATCGGGCCGGTTCTGCTCCGCCTCTCGAGTAATAATTCGCGGAGGAGTTTGCACCGGAAAGCGCGGACGCAACGCAAAAGCTCGCAACTCTCCCTGTTAGCTTCGTTTTCGCCAAGAATCGGGACAAGGAACCAACGGGAACGCGGTCGCTAGCTCGGTGAGCGATGGGAAAATCCGTTCTGCAGCGGAGAAATCCAGTCCTGCGGTTACCCGGTTGGGCACGACCCACACGCTCATTCCCGCAGCCGTTGCGGCTTTCACGCCGTTGAGGGAGTCCTCGATGACGAGGCAATCGTCAGGCTCCAGCCCGAGTCGCCGCGCCGCTTCGAGATACAGATCCGGGGCAGGCTTGATTCGAGGCGCATCGTCCCGACACACGATCGTCTCGAAGCGGCCCGCGAACTCGAGCTTCTCTAACCAGCCATCCACCCAGTGATGGGACGAACTGGAAACCACGGCCCGCCGGATTCCTTCGCGGGTGAGCATATCAAGGAGGTCGATCACCCCGCCCATCGGTCCTTCAGGAGTCAAATCTCGCAGGATTTCCTCCTGCCGCCGGGCATCCAGGTCATGCCAGTCGAAGGCGAGTCCCGTAAGCTCTTCCAAGTGCGTTTTGGGCGACCAGGTCTGGAAATCCGAGCCGATGCAGCGGGTGTAAAGCTCCAAGGGCAAGTCGTGCCCATGGTCCTGAAATGTCCGCCGCCAGGCCTGATAGATCGCCCATTCGGTATCCACCAACACACCATCGAAATCAAATAACACCGCCGCAAACGCCATGCCACGGGGATGCCCTGACTGCGCGATGCCGACAAGCTCCGATTCTTGGAAAAGCTCGCAAGGTTGGAATGGCCATGCTGATTTGGAAATCATGGGGAGCACTTGCGCCCTCGCCGAAAACAACGTCGCTTGTCCTTCCAACCTAGAAAGAGAAATAGAACCGCAGATGGACGCAGATTCACGCGGATAAACAAAGAGTTATCAATACTCGGCATCTCACCCATTGGGTCAGAGTTAAACTCTTTACAAGCCTCTTACAATCAGTGTCTATCTGTGTTCATCCGTGGTTCACTTTGCTCTTCAGGTCCAACGCAAGTCTTTGATGAGGGCACCACAGACAACACGCGAGGCGCGTGTGCTCCCCGTGAGGGAAATCAACCACCCCTCCTCAAAAGTTACCAAACCGCGCTGCCTTTTTTCAGGGAAAAACCACTTCCGTTCCTGCCGCAGGGCCATGGCCGATATTATCCCCAATGTCCTTGCTGGTGACGAAGAGCATGAGGGAAATGAGGGCCAGAGCGCAAACGGTCTGGAGGATTTCCAAGGGCTTGGCCTTGACGGGCCGCCGGAAGATTTTTTCCAAAATGGCGAGGGTGATGTGGCCGCCATCCAAGACCGGGAAAGGCATCATGTTAAGCACGGCGAGGTTTACATTGAAAAGCACCATGAAGGCGAGGATGCGCCGCCAGCCGCCATCGGTTTGGAGGAGTTTGTATTGAAGAGTAGCGATTCCGACCGGGCCGCTGAGGTGTTGCACGCCGATGCTGGAGTCCGGGGCGATCACGCTGGTGATGGTGGTCCACATCATCCGCAGGCTGTCGGTCACTTGTTTCACGGGCATGGGATGGACAATCCCTTGGTTCTGATAGGGCGCGCCGTAGAATCCAAGGCCGAGCATCGGACCCTTGCCCTCCGGGGAAACGGGGATCACGGGGGTGGCGGTGAGTTTGAGGATTTTTTCACCGCGAGAAATTTCCACTTCGATGGGCTTCGCCCCGGTTTGCTTAACGAAGGTGACTGCTGCTAGATCATCGGTAAATTTTTGCCCGTTCATGGAAATGAGCGTATCGCCTTCCTTAAATCCGGCCTTTTCAGCAGGGCTGCCTTTGACGATGGACCCCAGCTCGATGTGATCGAACTCCGGCCCGATGCCAACCTGCCTCAAGCCGCCGCGCTGGAACCATTTGGTCTTGGGGGTCTTGAATTCTGAAACGAGCTTGAGCGGCGCGGGTGCTCCGGGGCGCTCCACGGTAAACTCGATCTGCTTGCCTTTGCTGAGTATGATTCCCTCGGTAATGCTATCAAGCGAACCAGCGAAACCATCCACTGACTTTCCATTGATCGCGATGATCTTGTCACCCGAAAGAATCCCAGCCTTGGCGGCGGGACTTCCTTCCATCACCTCGCCGACGATTTGGCTGGGAATGAAATCCATCGGCTTTCCGACGCCCCACACCACGACGGCGGAGAGCAGGGCAAGCAACATCGAGAACAGCGGCCCGGCGAAGGCGACGATGATTTTATCCAGCGGAGAAATGGGCGGGAGCGGTTTTTCATCCTTCGTTCCACCTTCGAGAGCTTCCATCGGCGCCATTTGCGGTAGCGCCACGAAGCCGCCGGCGGGGATCCAGCCAAGTCCGTATTGGACCCCGTTGATTTCCTTTTTCCAAATTGGATTACCAAACCAGATTTGGAATCGGTCGATCCGCAATCCCCGCCATTTAGCAGCGAGAAAATGACCCAACTCGTGGACGAAAATGATGATGTTGAAGCTCATCACGACAGCGATGATGAGTAGAACCACCTGAAGGACGGAGGAAAGAGAAGTCATGGGTAAGGAAAGAACAGCGGAAACCTAGCGATGCCGCACCTCCGGGCAAGTTCATTAATTTTTTCGCAAATACCCATCACGCTTTCAGGAGAGGCCCGGAAAATCCACGGGAGTCCAAGGGCTTTCCCGATTTCCCCTGAGGCGGCGGTGGGCGGTGTGACGCCATCCCGCCCAGCAGCGGTTTTCGTCCATCACGGTGCCACGCCCAAGCCAGTGAGGCTATAGTCGAACGGGTTTTCGTTGCTATCGTTGCTGGAGATTTTGACGGTGGCTTTGCGGGTGCCAACAGCGGAAGGCTTGAAGGTTATTTTAAATTTGGTGGAACTTCCCGGCGCCAGCGAGTCTTTCTCAAGTGCGGTCACCACGAATTCGTCCTTATCGCTTCCTGACTTGGAAATCGCCATGCCGGTCAATTTCGCGGACCCGATATTTTTGATGACAAATGTTTTTGCCGTAGAGCTTGCGCCTTTTTCCACGGTTCCAAAACTTTTTTTAGTGGTGCCATCAGTGAGGCTGCTGCCTTTCGGCTGCTCGACAACAATTTCAGGCCCAAGAGCTTTCGGCCCGCTGACGCTGAAGCCATGATAATAAAAATTATCCCCGCTGCCGGTTCCTGTCATCGCCTCGACTTGGCTGGTGCAGAATGCCACATATTCGCCGTTGCCGGGAATCAGTCCATCGCCGAAAGGAATGACGTTGCCGCTGGCATTCGGGGACTTGGTCACAAGGGTGAGCTTTGCGCTGGCACTCTGGTTTAAATCCGCCCGGAAAATATCCATGACCCCGTCGTTGCCTGGGGTGGGGTCGGTATCCTCCGTCACAAACTTCGTGCTGGAAGACCCGAATATCACGGTCGCGCCGTTTCCGCTAATCGCGATGGTTGGGGCATAGACACCATCCGAGTTCGATGAATCGGTTGTTTTGCTTGCGAGCCACACCTTGGCGGATGGCATCTCTTTGACATAGATATCCGTACCGAAGCCATTTTTCATTCCTTCAATCATCTGCCCGGCTGCGAAGAGGCCGAGAAAACCGCCCAAGAAGGCGACGCGGCTGCCATTGGCACTAACGCGCGGGCCGCTGAAATTGGCGCGGGACAGATTGCCATCCTTGTCCATGTTGAGCAAATTCACAACACCTGTAGCAAGGTTGCGCCGGTAAACACACAAAAATCCCGAAGGATAATCCGCTGGCCGGTCGGGATGGACGTTGGTGGCATCCGAACTGAACACAACGTATTTCCCGTCCGCACTGAAATCGAACTCCGTGCCAATGGAAGCCCCGCTACTTACCGAGCCGACGCCTGTATCCAGTGCCTTGCCCGAGCTGGTGAGCGACACCACGCGGGTGGTTTTGGTCACGCTGTCATATAAATAAACGCCGGCGCGGCTGTCTGCCTGCAAACCCGCCTTGTTGGAAACGATGTTGCGGGCGATGCTGGCGTAGGCGACATATCGACCGTCTGCGCTCATAACCGGGCGTCTGGAAGCTCCATCGGCCGCAGGGGTGATCAAGCGGGTGATGTTTGAATCCGAATCTCGCCAGTAAATAAAGTCGTCGATCCCCCGCCACGTGTGATAGCGGCCGTTATCACTGAATGAAGCGTCACCCGAGGCAGGGATTGCGGGATCACTCACGAATTTTAGCGTGTTGGCGGAACGGCTGCGGATGTAGAAGCCGCCTTTGGTGATGCCGGGAGTGGATCCGGTTACAGGCGGACCACTCGCAAACAATACCAAGTCACCATCCGCCGAGAGATCCAAGATGTTGGAATCATGTTGGTGGAGGTTGTTGTTTTTGTCTCCCGTCAGAAGTTGGTCAGCACCATGGCCAGATGGCGCGCCTGTTAGGAAAACCGCGCAGGTGGCAAGCAGCGGGGAAAGCGGCAAAGCGGTGACGGGTTCTGGCAATGTGCATAATCTGAGAGTTGATACAGGTTCAGGAATTTTTCAAGCTCCTGTATCGCAGATTTTGGTGATGCGGGTTCCGGTCGCGTCTGTTATACCACATCTCTAAATTGATGTGACTCCGCTGTTTTGTTCGAAGGAGAAGGCAAAGCGACCTAACGACCCCAAGCTCAGCGACGCGTAGGGAACGGCGGGAGATGTGCGATAGCACAGCTCGTGACGAGCCCGGAGCGTTCGCTGAGCTTGGTTAGGCCGCATCGAATCAAGATAGAGCCTGTCCGTCATAATCAAAGATGGTGTTGGAGATAAAGAGTAAACCATTGGCTGCTCTCGTGAATCCCAACAAAAAGTCCCGAATCGTGCCAGCATCATCGAAATCTGGAGTGATGATGCAGCCGCAAACAAGCCGAACGTGGTGGATACGCGCTAACGTGTAAATCAATCGGTCTTTGTCTTCAATGCTGTGTTCGGCAAAACTGGAAAAGCCCCGCAAATGCTGAGCAACCTCCTGCTCTGGCATGAAGTTCATGACGACCTTGCCTGCATCGAGTGTGAAACAAACGCCGCTCGCCAAACTGCTTTCATTCAAGCCGTCATAAGACCGGATTCCGCCTATCTTATCGAACATCCGCGATCCCATCATGGATGGATCAGCGATATAAATTGCTGCATTGCTTGGCATGATTCGGTGTGCGCTAGTCGCCTAACGACCCCAAGCTCAGCGACGGCGGAGCGTGGCGCGGTAGCTGCGGGGTGGAGCGAGGAGGAAGCGAACGAACGTAGGACAAGCCACGCTCGGACGAGACGGGTTCGAGCCACAGTCAGCAGCTACCGTGACACGCGGAGCCGTTCGCTGCAGCGCATGGTTAGGCGTTTCCGGTCGCATTGGTGTGGTTTGATGGACTCGTGGTTGCAATCGAGTAGAAGACGCTCAATCGGGAATCCAAACTGGGACGGATGGATGAAGGCGCTGAGTAAAACACGCGCCGTGAGTAAGAAGACCTTGGGAGCTACCATCCGGGTGCTGGATGGTGATAGAAATAGAAATGTCCGTGCCGGAAATCGCAGCTCCGCAAAAGCAGCACTGCCAAAGGTGAGGCGATTCACTGCCGCTTGCGTGGGCGACCGATTGGTTTGAGGATTGTTCGGTCTGTTTCACAGCTAGCGGGAGGAAACGCCTAACATGTTATTCGATGACTCGTCGTGATGTTTTACGAATCGTCGCATAGCAATGACGTGATTGAGGTGACACGACTAAAAAGTGCCTAAATCACCAAACCGCAGCAAGACGAATTTTGCGCGGAAAAAAGGAATCGGAACAGGGAAATCGAAGTCACGCGCCGGTCTGGTGGCGGAGGGCACCAGGCAAGGTCCGTCACCTGAAAGTTAGCACGCGGGCAGGGCGCTGGAGGCGGGTCAGGCGGGGAGGCGCAAGACCTTCCCAGCCCTCCGGTTTTGTTTACGCTTCTAGCGGGCTACGGGCTCCAAGGTCCGGTTTGTTGAGGATGTGAAAAATGAACGAAGGCTTGTGGGTCATTTGGCATAAGCATGACAACCTCTTCAAAAAGTTCCGGGACCGGAAACTTGGCCTGTTATGGCGCGGTTTGCGGTCCCGGAAAATCACATACTGGCTGTTATTCAGACTGGCTTGTTAGCGCTGGCGTTACGGATTTGATCGAAGGTGCCTTCGATGAGCTGCTTACCTTGCTCGCCAATATTATGATAAATGGTGGACATCGTTTGGATCGTGCTGGCAGCAGGCCCGGCGAAGGTGAACTCGCAATTGACGACCTCGCATTGATTCAGCGCGAACGGGCCGTAGCCGAGGACGACGAAGCGGCAGTTAGTGAATTGGCAGGCTTCGTATTCATGGAAATCGAGGACGACTTCTTCATTGGCAAAGTTATTTTTGGTGATTTTCATCGGTATTTTCGAGGTAATGGTTTTGGTTTAATGGTGACTAAGTTCGCTCCCGCAGGAAATGGATCAAAAGGGTATTACGAATCAGTGGGGCGGCAGTTAAAGCTCGGGCTTGGGTTTGTGCAACCTTGATTGAGCTACGGAATCCGGCTGTCCAACTGAAAAACTTGGCCGGATGTGTGGGGCAGCTCATCGTGGAGATGGCGAATGAATTTTCCGACTGCGACAGGCGTGTTAAAGCGACCGAGTTGATGATCTGCTAGGATTCGATCTTTGCGCTGCGGCGAAACGGCTGTGGTCATCCGCGTTTCAAGAAAGCCGGGAAGGATGGCATTGACGCGGATGCCGTGTTTTCCGTGCTGCCGGGCAAGGGATTTGGTGAGACCTAGCAAGGCGGCTTTGGCAGCAGCGTAAGCGACCTGTCCCATCGGCGGATGAAGCGCCGAATGACTGGAAATGAAAACGATGTGTCCGTGGCCCTGCCCGATCATTTGCGGCAGGGCCATCGCCGCGCTCTCCGCCGCACCCTGATAATTCACCGCAAAAACTTCGTCCCACGCCTTTTCATCCAACCGGGACAAGGGAGCATCGCGGGTAATTCCTGCGGCACAGACTAAAAGATCGACTCGGCGGGATCTGAAGTAGTCGCGGACGGCGCGTGAATCCGAGACGTCGAGTTCCTCATGAGACGGTGCGGCTAAACTCCACTCGTCCGACCCGAAGGCTTGCAGGATCGTCTGTGCCAATCCGCCTGTGCCTCCTGTGATGACCAAATGATTCACGCTGGGGAATGCTGCGCTGATCCGTTCAAATCCCGCAAGCACGCCCTTTTCCAAGAACTTGGGAAAAGGCTGGGAATAAGCTCGGAACGGTCGGGTAAAACGTCGCTTAGGTCTGCAAAATGACGATTCGTTCAGAGATCATGCAGTCTCTTCCCCATCCTATTCTTCCCGTGGAACGCTTGTGCTGAAGCTGGGGAACAGCCCATTTCCCGACTTATGCCCACTATGAAGAAGAATATCTTATAGGTTCAAAAAGTAAGAAATCATCAAGAGAAGAGTCAGCTCGGTAGTAAAGAGATAGGTCCCATCAGTCTCATTCGACCGATAGGACCTATCCAAGAAGATAGCTGCCAAAAGACGTTCAGAGGAGCATGAGAGCCGGTTGTTCAAGGAGTTTCTTGATCTCGGCAAGGAAGGCCGCACCGACCGCACCATCGACGACACGGTGGTCGCAGGAGAGGCCCAGGTTCATGCGCAGACCAGGAACGATCTGGCCGTTTTTCACCACCGGTTTCTCGATGGCGGCTCCGACGGATAGAATTGCGGCCTGGGGTGGGTTGACGATGGCATCGAAGGATTCGATTCCCCATGCTCCGAGGTTGGACACGGTGATCGTGCCGCCATCGAATTCATCGGGTTTGAGTTTCTTGTCCTTGGCTCGAACCGCGAAATCTTTGACCGCCCGTGAAATGGCGAGGAGGGACTTGGATTCCGCTTGTTTGATGACCGGAGTGACGAGTCCGTCTTCCACTGCGATGGCTACTGATAGGCCGACATGCTGGAATTTGAGAATGTGGTCTCCGGCGAAGGAGGCATTAACGGCAGGGACGGCCTGGGCTGCATTGATGACAGCCTTGAGAATGAAATCATTGACGGAATACTTGTTACCGTGGGTTTTTTCGGCCTGGTCGTTTACCTGCTGACGGAGTGCCATGAGCGGCGCCGCGTCAACTTCCAGATGAAGATAAAAGTGCGGGATGGTGGTCTTGGAAGTGAGCAGTCGGGAGGCGATGATTTTCCGCATTGAACTCAATTCGATCCTCTCGTCCCCTTCTTTAGCCACGGCCACGATGGGTTGGGCGGCAGGTGCTACCACAGGGGGCGGGGCCGGAGCGGTGGCTTTCGATTTGATAGATGCTGCTAGACCAGCGGCTGCAGAAGCCTCGGATGAGGGCGCTTGAACGGGTTTGGCGGGAGAGCTGGCCGCAGCTTGGACGTCATTTTTAATAATGCGGCCCGCAGGACCCGTGCCAGAGATGCCGGCAAGGTTCACTCCGAGATCGGCAGCGACTTTCCGTGCCAACGGTGACGCCTTAAAACGTTCATCTGGAGCGGATTCCGCTGCCGCAGGAGCCGCTGGGACGGGTGCGGCAACCGCACTTGGCGCAGCGGCAGGTGTTGCGTCGGCTTGTGGATTCGGGGCTAGAGCAGGGCCGGAATCCCCGTCGAGAACTGCGAGAATCCCGCCGATCGGTGCACTTCCACCTTCTTTGATCAAAATTTCGGTGATGACACCATCATCGAAGGCTTCCATTTCCATCGTGGCCTTGTCGGTTTCAATCTCGGCGAGGATATCACCGATCTCGACGCTATCGCCGACTTGCTTGTGCCATTTAACGAGAGTTCCCTCGGTCATGGTATCCGAGAGTTTAGGCATTTCGATGTTCACGGACATGGTATTGTTAGGAAGTGGAGTCGGGTGGAGCATGGGAAAATATCCGCGTATTTCCAGCCTTTTTAGCGATGGGTGTGGAAACAACAAAGCGCGGGGAGCTCAAGTCTCCTCCGCGCTTGGGAAAATGTTAGTGAAACCGGCTCAAGGAGCGATGGGTTTCATCGTCGGGATCAAGCCGATGTTAGGACTGCCGACGGAACCCTGCGCACTTGCCATGACGATGGTTTCGTGGGAAGTGGTGCCGCAGGCATCTTTTTTCGCGCAATAGTGACGGACACAAGGAGTGCGGGGAATTGGTACCCGGCTTGTGACAGTCTTATACCGAGGGACTCTTTCCTCTACGGTTTGAACCATGCCGCCTTTGCCGCTTTTCGAATCGCCGGGGACCATGACTTCCTTGGTGACGACGTCGTAGTAGCAGGTTTTGACTTGGCGGGTCACCGTGCGGTAGCCAGCGTATTGATCGGAATAGCCGAACATCGAGCAGCACGAGGAAAAGCCGAGGGAAACGGCGATGAGGGAGGCGAGGAAAAATAGGTTTTTCATGGGGAGTGGATGGTGAGGTAGGAAGCTGGGAAATCGGATTTTTTACATGCAGCAGCAAGAAGACAGACTAAAAGCAAAAGCAGCAGCAGCGATAATGGTAGTTAGACGCAGGAACATATTGGAGAGACTAGGAAGGATCTGAGGCTTGGCAACCAAAAAGACCGCACAACTCGCTTTGAGAAAGTTGTGGGTTGGTTCAAAGTATCAGGCGATGGAAAGAACTTTTTCCACGATCCGGCGAGGATTCGGAAGTTGTTCGTGCTCAATGTGTGGTGAATAAATCGAAGGCGCGTCGATCGAGCATACACGCTTGATCGGAGCGTCGAGATAGTCGAACGCGTGATCTTGGATCAGCATGGCCACCATCGCGGAAACTCCGCCAAAGGGCTTGGATTCATCGACGAGGACAACGCGGTTGGTTTTCATGACCGTTTTAAGAATCGCTTCCTGGTCAAGCGGGCGGATCGAGCGGAGGTCGAGGACTTCGGCACTGATGCCATGCTCGCTTTGGAGAATTTCGGCAGCGGCCAATGCGTGAATTACGGAACGGCCGTGAGCGATGAGGGAAACATCGGCGCCCTCGCGCTTGATATCGGCGACGCCGAGCGGGACAATGTGGTCGCCATCGGCGGGATCAGGAACTTCGCCGGTGTTGCCGTAGAGCAGGGTATTTTCCATCACATAGACCGGATCGTTGTCGCGGATGGCCGCCTTGATCAGGCCTTTCACATCGGATGGGGTGGCCGGGGCACAGACTTTCAAGCCAGGAAATGCGGCGAACAACCCTTCCGGGATATGCGAGTGAGTCGCCCCGACACCGGTGCCACCGTTGGCCGGGCCGCGGACGACGATCGGGCAGTTGCATAACCCCCCGGACATGTAGCGGACGCAGGCCGCGTTGCTGACGAGCTGGTCGAAGGCGACCGAGTGGAACGACCAAAACATCAGCTCCATGACCGGGCGCACACCAAGCATCGAGGCACCGATACCCATGCCAATGAATCCGGCCTCGGAAATTGGAGTATCGACGACGCGCTTGTCGCCCCATTTTTTCCAGAGACCTTCGGTAACTTTGTAGGCGCCGTTGTATTGGGCGACTTCTTCGCCCAATAGGACGACGTTCGGATCGCGGGCGAGTTCCTCATCGAGGCCTTCACGAAGGGCTTCACGGTAGGTCAGAATGCGAGACATTGAAATTTTTTTGAATAGGGATTGCGGATTGCGGAACGACTCAATCGTTGAAGAAATGGCGACCGATTTTTGAAGCGGGCGTGTTGTTATCGGATTCCCAGTAAACATCGGTGCTGATGTCCGCGATAGTCGGGGCGGGGGATTCGTCGGCGAATTTAGCAGCCGCTGCGGCCTCGTTTTTGGCGTCAACTTTGATTTGTTCGGAAATCGCCTCGGTCAGAACACCTTCTGCGACGAGGATGCGCTTAAAAACAGAAATCGGGTCGTGGTTCTGCTTGTAGTTTTCAATTTCCTCCGGGGTACGGTAGCCGCCCTTATGTTTGGAGTCCGCGACACTATGGCCGTAGTAGCGATACGTATCGATTTCCAGCACGGTGGGCTTATGCTCCTTGCGGGCCCGCTCCATCGCAATGTGGGTTTTGGCGCGGACTTCGTAGAGGTTTGAACCGTCGATCACGTCCCATTCGATGGCGTATGCTTCCGCGCGCTGGGCGAGGCAACTGCTGTAAGCGGATGAGCGTTCTTGAGAAGTCCCCATTGAGTAGCCATTGTTTTCGATGACGTAAACGACCGGGATTCCGAAAAGTGACGCGATGTTCAGCGACTCATGGAAAGCGCCTTGGTTCACTGCACCGTCGCCAAGATAGCAAAGGCAGCAACCTTCGCGACCAAGATATTTCAATCCGTATGCCAGTCCAAGGCCAAGCGGTGTCTGGCCAGCTACGATTCCGTGGCCACCCCAAAAATTCTTGTCGGGTGCGAAGAAGTGCATCGAGCCGCCCTTGCCTTTCGAACAGCCGGTTTGTTTGCCATACATTTCCGCCATGCATTCGTTCATGCCCATGCCTACGGCGAGTGCGTGGCCGTGGTCGCGATAGGCGGTGATAAAATGATCGTCCGCACCTCCTAGCGAAATGGTGCCGACTGCTACGGCTTCTTGGCCAATGTAGAGGTGCAAAAATCCACCCATTTTTCCGCCCTGATAATACTTCAGGGCCGTCGATTCAAACTGGCGAATGCGAACCATTTGCGAGTAGAGTTCGATTTTCCGCTCGGGCGGAAGTGATTGGTTAATGGGCGAGCTGGCGAAATCGAGTTTGGAAGGGCTGGCGCTGGTCATGATGGGCGTTTAAAAAACTTTATTTGGCAAGAAGAGGGGCCGGGATGGAAGTCGCGGACCTCGGGAAACGTAGTTGCGCTCCGGCGAAAATGCCGGTGAAAAGCAGGTTGGCGGCGGTTAGATTCCGCAAGAAAATCCATGAAGGAAGTGTCGATCCCGGAGGCCCGCTCCAAAGGGATTGCCAGAGGCCGGTAAGGGACTTCTGATACATGGGGTCGCCCAGCCATGCGGAACCATTGGTGATCAGGTGGAAAACAAAGGCAGAACCCATCGACCCAAGCAACAGTGTGGGGAGGCCACGTTTTGCAATGGCCCTGCCGAGGAAGAAGACGGCGATGAGGGCGAAGAGCGTGGTGCCAAAAATCGGAAAATTATAAATAGGGCCGATGCCAAATGGGTAGGTGATAGCCCAAATTCCGAAGGGAATCGCAAATCCTCGCCAGCCCGGTGCGAGCAGGGCACCGCAGAAAAACACTGCGGCCAGGGGTTGGAAATTTGGCAGGCTCTCGGGCAGCAGAATTCCCACGACGCGGAAAGCGATGAGGAGTCCTACGATGAGGCCAAACGGCAGATAACGGTGCATGACAGGGGAAGAATTGGCGATTTTTCAGGGCGCGGCTAGACCAAAATCTTGGTTTGTAAAAGGTTTTTCATTTCACTGGATCGGATTGATCGGCTAGCGTCTGCGAATGGACTGGGAAAAATTAGTGGCCGCAGCGTGGCAGGCGAGGGAAGCAGCTTACGCGCCGTATTCAAACTTTGCCGTGGGAGCTGCCCTGCTCGCCAAGGACGGAAGAATTTTTATGGGGTGTAACGTGGAGAACATTTCCTACGGTCTTACCAATTGTGCGGAGCGCGTTGCCATCGGCGCGGCCGTTGCTGCGGGGGCCCGTGAGTTCCTCGCAGTGGCGGTGGTGGCGGATACCGGCGTGCCGATCTCTCCGTGCGGTGCGTGCCGCCAAGTGCTCGCGGAGTTCGGCACCCCGCGAGTCATGCTGGCGAACCGTAATGAGCAGCTAGAATTCAGTTTGGAGGATCTTTTACCCCGTGCGTCCTCGGGAATTTTGGATCGGCCCGAGTGAAAATGTTCCACGTGGAACATCTGGTTTTCCGAGCTTGAGGGAATCGTCGTTTGCAGCTACCTTGTCCGTCCCGCGATGTTCCGATTCCCCAAGACCTATGATGTGATTGTGATTGGGGCCGGTCACGCCGGTGTTGAGGCCGCGATGGCGGCCGCACGGCTGGGTGCGCAGGTAGCCGTGCTCACCCAGAATCTGGACACCATCGGCCAGATGTCGTGCAACCCTGCCATCGGCGGACTTGCCAAGGGTCACATGGTCCGGGAAATCGACGCTCTTGGTGGCATCATGGGCCTGAACACCGACGCCACCGGCATCCAGTGGCGGATGCTCAACGCCTCGAAAGGTCCCTCCGTCCGCGCCCCCCGGGCCCAGTGCGACAAGAAGGCCTACCAATTCCGTATTAAGCGCGAACTCGAAGCCATGCCCGGCATCGAAATTCATCAGGGAAATGTCGCGGAGCTCCTCGTGGAAAACGACAAGATCTCAGGCATCGCCACCTCGCTTGGCATGGAGATCTCCGGAAAGTCCGTCATCCTCAGCGCAGGAACCTTCATGGGGGGGCTGATGCACGTCGGCCTTCGCAACGAAAAGGGCGGCAGGATGGGAGATGCCACCTCGCACGTTTCCGAGTCCCTCAAGCGCCTTGGCTTCGAGGTCGAGCGTTTCAAAACGGGCACACCCTGCCGCCTCAATGCCCGCTCAATCGACTTTTCCAAATGCGAACGCCAGGACGGCGACATACCCGTTCCCAAGTTCAGCTTTATGGCCGACACCCTTCAAAAGGGCAAAGACGACCTTTTCACCCTGAACCCATGGGGGAACCCAATGTTCCACGTGGAACAAATGCCGTGCTGGATCACCTACACGAACCCCCGCACCCACGAGATCATCGCGGGAAACCTCCATCAATCGCCCATGTATTGCGGAGTGATCGAAGGCGTTGGCCCGCGTTATTGCCCGTCGATTGAGGACAAAGTCGTTCGTTTCGCGGAAAAGGAGCGCCACCAGGTGTTTCTGGAACCTGAAGGCCGCCACACGCTGGAATACTATGTGAACGGCGTTTCCACTTCATTGCCCTACGAGGTACAACTTGAATTCCTGCGCTCCATCATCGGCCTCGAAAAATGCGAGATCCTCCGCCCTGGTTACGCCGTGGAATATGATTATTGCCCGCCTACCCAGCTCCGCCCGACATTGGAAACGAAACGGGTGGAAGGACTCTACTTCGCCGGGCAGATCAACGGTACCTCCGGGTACGAAGAAGCAGCGGGCCAGGGGCTGATCGCCGGAACCAACGCCGCGCTTAAAGCCCTCGGAAAACCGGAATTCATCCTCGGTCGCGACGAAGCCTACCTCGGCGTGATGGTGGATGACCTCGTCACCCGTGGCTGCACCGAACCCTACCGGATGTTCACGAGCCGTGCCGAATATCGCCTGCTCCTGCGCCAAGACAACGCCGATATCCGCCTCACTCCCAAAGCCGCCGCGATTGGCCTCGTCAGCGGTGAGCGCATCCGTCGTGTGGAGGCAAAGCTGTTTGGCCTCGAAAAAGCCGACCGTTGGATTCGTCAGGCCGTCCACGAAGGCGTGAAACTCGACCAATGGTTCCGCCGCAGCGAGAGCGGGTGGGAAAGCCTTCCCCCTCATCTGCTTCAAGAATTCCATCCGAACCTTTGGCCGTTGATCGAAACAAATTTTAAATACGAAGGGCACCTTGGTCGCCAGCAAGCGACCATCGACCGAATGTCTCGCCAAGAAGGCAAGCGCCTTCCAGTGGGCCTCGACTATTCGACGATTCGAGGGTTAAAAAAAGAAGCCCAAGTTCGTTTCACAGAAATCCGTCCCGCCACCCTCGGCCAGGCCGGGCGGATCCCAGGTATCACCCCTGCCGATCTGGCCATGCTCGTGATCTGGATGGAAAAATTGGAGCGAGAGGCTGCCGAGAGGGTTTAACTATTAAAAAGTTGAAAATCAACTACTTGAGTCAGGTCGAACCTCCAATCGGCTTGCTGGGCATGTCCTTATAGTTACTTCGGCAGACCTTTCAGTGCTTCGTCGAGCTGCTTCTTCACTTCTGCTTCGATGTCATCAGGATCGTTCTCGGTGGATTTTTTGGGTGGGGAGGGCGCGGCTCCATCACCGCCGCTCCAATCGAGGCCTTCGGCAAAAATTTTCACCAAGGTTCCTGCTGCTGCTGGCTGAATCATGATCGTCAGCTTCGAATCACCCTGCTCGCGCTTGAGGATTGAATTGGTTTTTCCCACCAAACTCCCGGCTCCATCCTTCCAGCCTTCCTGTTTCAGTGCTGCGGACAGCTCCTTCGTCACCGCTGCGACCGGCTGTGGGCTTGAAAACTGGATCTGCTCAACAACTTCTTTGAATTCCACGCCGGTCGCATCCGCCGGGATGGGTAACTTCCGCGCGGAAATTGCCGGTCCGGCTGGCGCTTTCGGTTCCTCGGACTCATCTGCCGCGACCATTTTTTTTGGCGGGGATGCGGGCGCATTGCGCAGTTTTTCTGGTAATGGCGCGGCGAAGGTCAGATCCACCTCCCACTTTTCGCCAAAGGCCTCAAGTTCCCCGCCCGTGCTCACGTGACCGCTCACGTTTCCACCTGCCATTTTGAAATCGGCCATCTTAATTTCCCCAACTGCACTGAATCCCTTCTTCGTGTGGGCGTCGTGCGCCACTTCGCAACCGAAAATCCCGCCTTTGTAGTCAATACTGAGACTCAACGCGCTCCCTAGTTCCCCGAACATCGCGTCGAACGAGGGCTTCTTCGATTTCGCGGGATCCTTCTCCGTGAAAAGCAGGCGGATGGCTGGCTCGTCGCCGAACGCCTCCCGTTCTTCTACGATCACGAACTTGACCACCGCATTCTTCCCATTGCCGATGAATTTGCCGGTGACCACGGGCTTCACCGGCGGATCGAGTTTGGCCGGAGTTTGGGCGGTGCCAAAACCCGCGAAGCATAGCGCGAAAATCGCTGTGGAAATTTGCCGGAGGCGAAAGCTAGGAATAGTGATCATGGGCGCTGAGGGGTGATGGAATGCGGAAGCAAGTAGCAAAATTGCGGGATGTTGGCGAGCGGCATTTCTTGAAAGACGCCTCGCCCCATGAGAGCAAGACGGTCCTTGGCAGGTGCTATTTTCTTTCTCGCCGTCAATGCAATCCCGACTCATAAGTAATTCATGTACATTAAAAAGTTTCCCGAGGCATTTTCCATATTGCTGTTATTTTTCTGTTTCATGGTTGAGCCGCTGGCAGCCTCCACCTTCGGGCTATTTACCTACACTGATGACGGAACTTCTATCACAATCACCGACTACCCTGACAGCGCCGTCGGCGAAGTGGACATCCCGGCGAAGATTGGTGGCAAAAGCGTAACCATCATTGGGGCGGACGCGTTTTCCTATTGCGCCGGCGTTACAAAAGTCAAGATCCCTCAAGGCGTCACCACGATCGAAAGAGAAGCGTTTTTTTCCTGCGACGGAATGACCAGTGTGGTCATCCCTTTCAGCGTGAGCAGTATCGCCGACAAAGCATTTTACGATTGTGGCGCGCTGACTAGGTTGGACATCCCGTCACAGGTCACCAGCATCGGCATCCAGACATTTTCCTATTGCTCCGGTCTCACCGCGGTTGAGATTCACTCGAGCGTGAAGGAAATCGGGTCTTATGCGTTTTACAAATGTACCAGCCTGAAAACCGTCCGCTTCCTTGGAGACGCTCCCACCATGGGCGTTAACGTTTTTCTCAATGTTGCAGCAAACCCCGCGCTCCATTTCTACGACACCAGATCTGGATTTACGACGCCAGCTTGGCTGGGTTATCCCTCGGTTGCTGACCCGGAACCCGCGACCCACGGGAAACTTGCCCTCGAACAACCGACCGGAACCAAAATGTCTGCAAGACAAAACTTTGGTAATGAAACTGATGGCGTCACCGGATCCCGAAAAAGCTATACCATCAAAAATGTGGGCCGCACGAAACTTGACATCAATCGAATTTCGATTGTCGGTCTGAACCCTAATGACTTCATACTAACCCTGCCAGATCCAGCGGTGAATTCACTTGCCGACGGCGACATCACCACTTTCAAAGTGGACTTCAGACCGATCCGTGTGGGTGCCGTAAAAGCAAAGATTCGCATTGATTGGAATAACCACAGGTACGAAATAAATATCTACGGAAAGGGCGAAAGTTCCGTGCTGCCGACGTCTCCCTTCTCATGGGTGACAGGACATTGATCTCGTCCACGTAAGGTTTCATTCTCAAACGGTTGGGCATTTTATTACCCACCCGCGAAAACCGGATGGAACCCTGCTTCTGTTAGGATGCGCTTCATTTCCTCGCGTTTGTCGCCCTGGATTTCAATACAGCCATCTTTCACCGTGCCGCCAACACCACAGGCTTTTTGCATTTTCTTCGCAAGTTCTTGCTTCTCCGCTAGCCCGATTCCGGTGAAATTTCTTGCCACGGTGACGGCCTTGCCACCGCGATGCGCGGTTTGACGGACGATGTCCACCCGGCCTCGGTTGGTATTCATTTGCAGGCGTTGAGAGGTCTTCGCTGGTATGAGGGGAGCGGAGTTCTGGGAGACTTCCGGTCCCGCAGGCAAGTCGCCCAGTCCGGCAAGCGCACCGAAGGGATCCGGGGTCAAGCATCGTCCTTCCGTCGGAACTTTCCTTTCTTTCTTATGACTCATCGTCGGCAACTCAATCACAGAAACCGCGAAGATCACGCTTTTTCAATTCTTGGGAATGTGGAAATTTTGTTAGGGGTTACCTCTACGCAGTGATTCTCCTCACATTTTTGATCACTTTAGCGCGTCAGGCTTTTTCAGCGGCGGCAGAGTGGGTTTTGGACGGCTTGTGGGAGTTGCTGTGCCGAGCGGAATAGTGGGTGGAGGGGTGACCCTCAGCGGGGGTGCAACCACCTTGATGGGTGAATCGACGGCTGCAGGTTCAGGCTTTTCGTCCCTTTTTACCGCAGCGGCGGGTTTCTTTTTGGGCGATTCTGGCTCGCTTGGTGCGCCAAGTTCGGGGTCGAATAGTCGATACTTTGGATCGACCCGGTCAAGAGGGATTGTAACGGCGGGTGGCGGACTGGGTTCCGCGCCTTTTTCTGCTTTTTGAAGATAGAGGTCGTTGTTTAACTCCTCACCTGCGGCGGGCTCGAGACCCGGCAGTTTTATCGGAGTGGTGTGAGTGCTGACGCGGCTCGTAAGTTTCAGTGCTTCCAAGGGATCGCGCTTCATCCATGGCAGCTCGCCGAGTTTCGGGCTCCGGTTCCTGAAGTCGCCCCAGAGGGTTTCCTCGTCGTCGGTCCAAAGCATGAAATGTTCGAGATCTGGATTGCCGAGCGAGGGATCGGCCTCGAGCGCTGCACCGTAGAAGCGTGCGGCCTGCAGGACCATACCGTGATGGAGCAGGGCGTTGGCAAGCCCGAGATTTTGTACGGCTTTGCCCCGATTGTGTTCTAGCAGGGCCGTGAGAAGACGGATTGCCTTTCTGGGACTGGCCTTGGCGAGGATACGTGCGGAGAAGGCGAGCTCGACGTCGATACTTGGAATCTCACCGGCATTCCAAATGACATCTGCGGCCGGAAGGAATGATCCTTGATCGTAGAGAAGATGGGCTAACTGTTTGCGGGTGTCCCAGTCGGCAGGATTTTTTTTCAAAGTCTCGCGCAGCGTCTTTTCGTCGGGTTTTGTAGGGACGGAACTCATGGCGGTAGTTGGGTTGCAAAAACAAAATCGCGCGGCTTTGGCCATCGGCAAGTCCAAATGTGGTTCCAGCACTCAGCGGGAGACGGGGTTTTCCGCACGCGGTCCTCACGCATCGTGTGATTGCAACACTCCGCTAACAGCCACTGACCCTGATAGATTGTTAGTGAAACTGGGCACTGATGAACTCCACGAGCTTTTCATGGCTCATCTTGTTGGAGGTGGTCGCATCGTCCCGATAGCGAATTTTCTTTTTTCCCCGGGGAGAGACAACCTGCGGTTAGATTATTTCCAAACCTTGGGTCTCAGCGGTAATAGCGGCGGCCAACGTAACCGCGTCGATAGAAAACAGGCCTATAAAAGCGCGGTCCATAGAAAGGACGTCCAATATAGCGGGGGCCGTAGGCAGGCCGATAATAATAGCCGTGGTGGTTTCCAACCGCGTAGCCCAGAAGCCCCACGGTCGCTGCTCCTGCGACCACCACACCCGGATCGACCCCTGCGTATTGCGGGGCTTGAGGAGGTGCGGGTTCTTGTGGCACGGTGTAGCCTTTCGAGTCCTGCCCATAAGCGGAGGCATCGGACCTGTCATTTAGTGGCGCATAGGCGGGATAGCATCCAGCACTTGAGGCAATGCAGGCAGCTGATAGAGCTGCGGCGATCCATCGTGGGAAATTCACTTTCATTTCAATACATCACAGCAGCTCCGCCGCTTTTCAACCGGAAATTTTGGTCGAATTCCGCATGAAAAGCGAAAAACAGCGCTTCCCTCTTGGGAAGCGCCATGGGGAACAGCGGCGTTGCCGATCAAGCCGGTTCCTTGGAACAACTCGGCGAAACCGGCTCGGTGAAGCCGGTTTCGAGAAGGGACTTGATGCCCTTGATGATGCTCGGCCAGCCGTTCTGGACCCTGTCGCGGGTTGCGCTCACTTCCGGGAAACCCTCGTGGATGATCGTCAGTTGCACCTGGTCATTTTCCAAAGTCGCCACTTGGTCGGGGCGCTCGATCTTGAAGCGCACGGTCGAGGGCGGTTCATCGAGGTCGTGATCGAAGGAATAGGAGAGTTCCTCTTCCGGCGCGCTCTTTAAGATGATGCCTTTGAATTTCAGCTCGCCTTCCGCATCGCGGCATTCGATCGGATCGCCCACCTTCCATGTGGAAGTATGGCGGGAACCGAAGAAGTATTGCTGAATGAAATCAGGATCAGTGAGCGCCTCCCACAGTTTGGAGGGTGTGGTGCGGATTTGGGTGACGTAAACGAGTTTCGGGGTATTATTCATCGTAATTATTGTTAGAATTCGAGGTTGCGTTTGAATTCAGCGAGGGTGTCGAGACGTTGCGCTTCAAATTTCCCGATCCAGCGGACTGCGATTTCGTGGATCGGCACCGGATTGAGGTAGTGCAGCTTCTCCCGCCCGCGCTTGACGGTGGCGATGAGGTGCGCGGCCTCGAGAATCCCGAGGTGCTTCGTCACCGCTTGACGGGTCATGTCTAGCCCGTCGCACAGCTCGCCAAGCGTCTGTCCGTTGCGGGCATGGAGTTGGTCCAGCAGCATCCGCCGACTAGCATCGGCGAGGGCTTTGAAGACTTTCTCCATGGCCGAGACAATAGGCAACCGTTTGGTTGCGTGCAAAGCGGAAATTTTGGGGGGCGTCGATGGGCATGGCAAATGCACTTAAGAAGCGCAAAAGCAGACCGTCACTGGATTACGACTCGGTGTTATGTCCAGACCGAGGCAGAAGCACGCTTACAGTGCACTGGGCATCAACGGTTCGATGCCGAGGGTTGCGAATCACTTAGCGAGATTTGGATTCACGTTTGTGACTACTGGTGGATTAATGACCACTGGAGGGAAGGGCGGAAGGATCGGTAAACCCCCAGGGCCGGAATTAGGGCCGACTGGGCCTTGTCCTGGGAAATCGAGCGGATTTGACAGGGGTGCCGTTTCGCCGATGGCGCCCTTGGCGCTTTTCGAGCTTTTTGAACTAGCGGCGTTTTCCCCGCTATTAGGGTCGAGACGGGCGAGAACCGCTTGTACCTCGGCAATGGCGTCAGGCGCGACAGCGATGGCACACTGTGCGCTAATCCGCATTTGCTCGGGCGCGGCGAGGATCGCCGCCTCGACGATGGCGGCTACCATTTTTGCATCCGCCTTCGATTCCCCGATGGCAGCCTTCACAACTTCGCAAGCGCAGGAACTGTCAGCCGCGACTTCGTTAGAGACTATTTCCACAATCCGGGCGGGATCTTGTGCCACGAGTTCGGCGACGTGCTTAGAGACACTTATGCACGGATCGACTACCGGGCTCGCGGATTTTGCAGGCTCTTGGGCATGCAGTGAGGCGATGGCTGTGACGCCGAGAAGGATGGCCAGATGGAGTTTGGGTTTCATTTGATTTTTTGGATTTGGAGTCAGATAATAAAATGGAAGAGGATTGATGCGTTGCTGCGGAAGACCCGGCTATGTTCGCCAAGGCTAGGCCTCCAGAAGACGGCGGGCCGCTCCAATCTAGCGACTTTAGTATCGGCCGTAGTTATTGACCGGTCTATGGGTAGAATACCCCATACCTCGAATGGGTAGGCCACCAACAATCGAGGCTGCGGAATTTAGCGGCAGAGTCTCCGGAAGTGCGGGGTTACCGGTATTAGCAGATATATTAAAAAAGAGCTGTCAGTGAGGATGGGCATGTTCTAATCAACGTTGCCCTCGGGAACTCACTCAGTCTGCTCTGCGGGTCCTCTTCCGTTGCACCTCCTGCGGAATAAATTCCTCGCTTCAACTGTTGAGATCAGACGAACCTTGCGGCGTGCTTTTTCGAGAGCTTGAGGACATCGCCGACGACGGGTGAGATGGCGGCGTTGGGGTTGGTTAGTTTTTCGCCGTTGAGCTGGACGGAGCCGGTGGTGATGAATTGTTTTTTCAGCTCGCCGTTGGATTTTTCGAGGGCGAAGGCGGCTTGGAAGGCGTGGGCGGTGAGGCTGAGGACGGTGAGATCGGCGGGCAGATCGGCGAGGGAAATCTCTGGCAGATCGGCGGCGGCGAGGTCTTTTTTCGAGAAGCGCGTGTCCCAGTCGGCGCGGGCGGCGGGGCCGGCATCGGGGCCGTGGTAGCGGCTGGTGAGTTTCTCGGCGAGGGATTTTTTGGCATCCATCGGGTGGCCATCGGGATCGCGCGCCTCGCCTAGCAGGAGGAGGTAATAGCGGTCCATCAGTTCGTCGGAAACGCTCATGAGCTTGCCAAACATTTCCTGCGGCGCGTCGTTGACGCCGACGTAGTTGCCGTAGGATTTCGACATTTTCCGAACACCGTCGAGGCCTTCGAGCAGGGGCATGACCATGACGACTTGCTGCGGTTGGCCTTCCTC
>JANYFB010000059.1 GCA_025362955.1 Akkermansiaceae bacterium | reverse complement strand
CAATCCAGGCCGCGAGCGTCTGATAGGCCACGCCGTGGATGGCGGCAAAGCGCGGGCCACTGAGGCCGCTGGATTGGTAGGCATCGACGAGGGCCGAGCGTTGCTCGGGGGAGTAACGGAGCCGGCCGCGGCGGTCGGCTTTCAGAATGGAGTCAGAGGTAGCAGTCATAATCCGCCACGCTATGACTGCTATGCGAGGCTCCGGCCAGAATCTTCAGATGGGGGTGTGGACTACGTTTACTTTTCATCTGCAGTGCTTCCTCGGCAGCGGAGGGGCGGTGGACTGTTTCAAGTCATGGCCTGAATGTTCCATTCCGCTCATGACAAGCTGAGAAATCCAAGGCCAACACGCAAGTGCTGGTCTTGGTACCTGGCTACAATGGCAAGGCGGAACAAATGCTGGATGCCCGTTGGACCGCGTTTGCGGAAAAGAATAATCTAATGCTTCTAATCCCCACTTTCCAGGCTCCGGAGTCAGTCCCAAATAACTGACATTCGGAAGCACTTGAATCAATCGAAAGCCTAAATCCACAAGAGGATCCCAATGATAAAAGAAGCCGCCTTCATGCTCACAACTCTTTGCTATGTCCTATCCGCAGCGAAGGAGTAGTGGGCTGCTTGAAGATCGAACACACAGCATCGAACATCGAAGTGGAAGAGTGAGAGAGCATGCTTATTTGCTTTTAAACTCGGTGTTCAATGCCCCTCTTTTTTCTCTCTAAAAACCCAAACCCTTCACTCCATTTATTCACTATTTCTCTAACCACCACCATGAGCGAACCGCTTCCACCCACATCTTTCATCGCGCCCGAGGTTCCCTACCTCGCCACTTTGTTTCCCGGCTATGAGATCGAATCCCTCATCGCCACCGGCGGCATGGGGGCCGTCTATTGTGCAACCCAGCGCTCACTGGATCGCACGGTCGCAATCAAAATATTGCCGCCCGAACTTAGTGCGGATGCAACCTTCCGGGCCGGTTTCGTGGCGGAAGCCAAGGCCATGGCCCGCCTCAATCATCCCAATCTCATCGGCGTGTATGACTTTGGCGAGGTCGGCGGGATGCTCTACATCATTATGGAATTCGTGCCGGGCCAGTCGATCCATCACTCCGCCCACGGCATCGCCATTGATCCCAAGGAAACTGTCCGCCTTGTTTCCAGCATTTGCCACGGACTTGCCCATGCCCACGAAAACGGCATCATTCACCGCGATATCAAACCGGCGAACATCCTGCTCGATCACAACGCCCGTCCCAAGATCGGTGACTTTGGACTCGCCCGTCCCCACGACCGGCAAGTCCAGGAGGGCGATGAAATTTACGGAACTCCGCATTATACCGCACCGGAAGTCACCCAGCCCCCTTTCACCGTCTGCTTCCGCGCGGACATTTTTTCGGTAGGTGTCCTGCTGCATGAACTACTTACCGGTCAATTGCCTGCCATGGATCCGCGCCCGGCGTCGTCCATCGTCAATTGTAATCCGCGTTTCGACACCATAATCCGGCGGGCCACGCACGTTTTGCCGAAACACCGCTACTCGAGCGCTGCCGAGATGGCGGCGGATCTGGAAGCAATTACGACCCGCCCCCCGCCGAAAACCGGCCCTCCCACCGCACGAATGGGTGCGCCCACCGCCCGCATGGGAACCCAGTCTCCCCAGGCCGGAACCTCCCGAGCGCGACCGCCCCAGCGTGGGAACCGGTGCCCGCCGCCCCAACCACGCAAGTCCACAAGCGGCGCCCCGGTTCTCAAGGTTCTCTGTCTCCTTGGGCTCGCCGCCTTCGGGTACGTGCAATACCAAAACCATCGCAAGACCATCGAGGAATCCCTTAAAATCGAGCAGGCCAGCAGCATGGCCATCAAGGACGGCGGCAACTTGAATCTATGCCTAGTGAGATTCACTCATTATGGCAACTCAGGGGTTCTCTTATGGAAGTCCGAGCCGGGGATCGAACTAGTCGCCGGGCCTGAGAGCAGCCTGCAATCCCTCTCAGGCCACAAACTGCGTTATGATGCCCTGGCGAAAACCAATTATGTAAACAGCGACTACACGGTCGTCGGCATTCCCGATGACCAGATCAAATACAGCGCCACCCCGCGCGACTACAACCGCCCGGAAATTACCAACCTACTCCCGGTCATCCGGCAATAACTCTCATGGAACAATTCACCGCCAAGAAGCTAAGGTTGCAAAAGCAAAGAAACACAAGAATTTGACCATCGAAGGAAAAGTCACAAACGGACCCGTCTTTTCTTCATTCTCTTCACTTCGATGTTTAGCGTTCGATGTTCGATGTTCCCTCCCGAATCTCCGATGGAGAACCCAGCCACACAAAACAAAAATGAAAACCAAACTGACATTCGCCCTCGTGGCGTCCCTGACCAGCTCCGCCTTCGCGGAATTCAAAGCTCCGCTGCCGGAGTTCAAAAACGAAAAACAACTCGCCGAATGGCGGGCGGAAAAAGCGTCCGAAGCCGCCAGCCAAGGCTATGTGGCGGAGGAAGCAGCCTTCTACACCGGCAAGCCTTTTCTCGCGTCAACCGGTGGCTATGCTTTCAAATACCGCAGCTACAACCCGGAACTGGCTCGGTGGACATCGGAAGATCCGAGTGGGTTTCCAGATGGGGCGAACAACAATTATTATGCACCCGCTCCAACAATGGGATTTGACGCGTTAGGCTTGTTTTATTCCGGAACATCCTACGCTGAAGAGCAATCCGATAAATTGCTTTGGGCCGGCCTCTATCTTCGCGCTGGTACCCTTACCACTGCCGCGTTGAACCATGCGGACGGTACAACGGCGGGAAACTGGACACTTACTGCAGCTGAGGCAGCTATCGTGAAGGGAAGTTCGGACTATACAGGCAAGTACTATCCGAGTGTTAAGACAGCACTAGGCACGCCAGCAGATGGACCAATGAGCACTCCGGTCAACCATTTTCTGTTCAGCAAACCAAAAGATCCTTATTACGCATTCGGAGAAGCCGACCTGAGCACGTCACGAACGGTAAGCAGATCGCGGTTTGGAGCTTGGGAGTATACCGCTACTGTTACTTTAGCTGATGTTTACACGTTTGCCGGCTATTCAGCGACGCCCTGGTATACTCCGACCGCTCTGGGTTACCGTCTGGAGTCACACGGATGGATAAGACCATTCAACACTTCTGGAACTTTCACCGACACTTGGTATGAGTAAGATAAATTTCGCCAAAAAGAGAGTTATTTTGCTGATCTTACTTTTTACCAGTCTCATTTTTGCAACAATCACGTTTATTGTTGTGTATCAGAATATGTGGTCTCCCAATGTTAAGTTGATCGCCGCTGTGGACCGTGTGAACATAGAAGACGTAAAAAAATCGCTACAATCTGGCGCAGATCCAAACTTTGTTGATGAGATAGGAAACACGCCCTTGATTGTTGCGTGTATTCGTAACAACGACGCGATAGCTAAAGTGTTATTAGAAGCAGGTGCAAACGTAAATACTCGGAGTGGTTCCGGATACACTCCATTGATGTATGCCTCTCAAAGCATGAACGAAACAATAGTGAAACTACTATTGAATCACGGTGCAAAGACTAGCATAACAAACGAAAAAGGATGGACGGCGAGAGATATCGCAGTCCAATACAAGCAATCAAAAATCGCTGAATTACTCGCTGCGGACCCTACAGTTCCGCATAACTAAAATTCAGGTATTTTGAATCGACCGCAATCGCAACCGATAAAAAGGAGCCCGATGATCAAAGAAACCGCCTACACGCTCATACTCCTTTGCTGCGTCCTATCCGCAGCGGAGGAACAGTGGGCAATTTCAAGCCATGGCCTGAATGTTCCATTCCGGTCGTGGCAGACGGAGGGAGCCAAGGCGAGCACGGGAGTGCTGGTCCTGGTGCCCGGCTACAATGGAGATGGAGCAAAGATGTTGGATGCCCGGTGGAAGGAGTTTGCGACGAAGAATGGTCTGGTGTTGCTGGCCCCGACGTTTCACGCGGAGGGCAAGGAGAACAACGAGGGCAAGGGTTACTATTACCCAGAACAGGGCAGCGGGGAGGTGATGGAGAAGGCGTTGCAGGAGGTGAGGAAACGGACCGGAGCCGAGACCGACAAGGCATTATTGTTCGGGTTCTCCGCCGGGGCGCATTTCGTCCACCGCTTCGCGCTGTGGAGGCCGCAGCGGGTGAAGGCCTTCGTGGCGTATTCCGCCGGCTGGTGGAGCGAGCCGACGGCCCGGCTGAGGAACGTGCCTGCCTTGATCCTATGTGGCGAGGCGGACCAGCGCTACGCCGCGACTTGGGAATTCTTTAAAAAAGGCCAGCGGCTGAAATGTCCATGGGTGTGGCGGTCCTACACTGGCACCGGACATGAGTTGACTCCGGCGGTGAGGGACATGGCGGAGATTTTTCTCGCCCATTATACGGGGAGAGAAGAACAGGCAGGAATGCCTGTGTCACGGTATGGGGACGTCCAGACTTACCGGAGTGTGGGTCCGGCGGAGCGGGAATCGATTCCGGAGGAATTTCGGATCGAGCTGCCATCCAAGGCGGTGGCGGATGTTTGGGAGAAGGAGGAGGCAACGAAACCTGAAGAGAAATTTAACCGCAGATGAACTCAGATTCACGCAGATGAAAGAATGGATAAGAAGTGGAGAGGATCGGGTTGAGAGGTGTTTTCTCAAATATGAACCAAACTCTTATTCATCCCGTTTTCATTTGCGAGCATTCTGTTTAACTGAGGTTAAAAAAACTTTAAATCAACACCATAAAGCCATTCGTAAATCATGAATTATCATATATTAAAGCAACGCCGGACCTCAGTGATTCGGGAGGTCTTCAACCGCGAATGGACGCGAATGAACACGCATCGGGGAGGGCGGAGGAGATCGCGTTGGGCGAGAGCTTTGACGACGGGTCTTTTGCTATGCGCGTCATTATCGGCGGCGAATGCCCAGAAGCCGATGGCAACGGTGGCACCGCTGCCGGAGCGGGTCGAGACCTTCAACATCAAGACGCGCTCGGAGCTGAACAAGGAGATCCCGTTCTACGTGCGGACTCCAAAGAATTATCATTCGGGAAGGGCTTACCGCATGTTGTTTCTATGCCCGTATCTCAACCAAGAAGGGTTGGAAAAGTTGGCGATGAGCCCGGAATGGCTCGCGTTGGCGGATCTTCGCGGTTGGTTTATCCTGACCTGCACCTTTAAGCAACCCAAAGAAGCTGCGCAGGATCGAAAGGTATCCTACTACTATCCGGAAACGTTTTCCGGAAGGGCATTGCTGGAAGCGCTGGATATTTCCGCCAAGAAGTATCAGGTGGACACGAGCCGGCTGCTGATGCAGGGGCTTTCGGGCGGGGCGCAGTTTGTCCATCGCTTTGCACTCTGGGCGCCGGATCGGGTAACGGCGGTGGCGATCAATTCGTCAAGCTGGTTCGATGCGCCGAATGATAAGTGCAACCGGCTGGCCTGGCTGATCACGATCGGCGAGGCTGATCCGAGCTATAACGCATCATTGGACATGGTGGACCGCCTGCGGAACGCCGGGGCGGCTCCGGTTTTTCGTTCCTACCTCGGGATGGTCCATGAGGGTAGCCCGGTGGTGGACCGGATGGATATGGAGTTTTTGAAGTTTTACGACGAACTCACCGACAAGGATCTCGGGAAACCTAGATCTGCTCTAACACCGGCAACCGAACGCCTGGCCCTCCACGGTGAAAAGATGCCGTATGTGGGGGATAGCCAAGATTGGAAGTTCATGCCGAACACCGCTGAGGCAAAGGACAATATCCCGGAGGATGCCAGGATTTACCTGCCCAGCAGCGGGATCGCCAAACTGTGGGGACAAAAGGAGGAGGAACCATAATCATGGAAACACCGGTGGAATACTTTTACGGAGACACCATGCGCTGGAGCTTCGGTTTCGAGAACCCGAACAAGTCGGCAGTAATTTTCGCCTGCGCCGTGCCGATGCTATGGTGCTTGTGCCAACTGTCATGGAGGATAGAAAATAAATGGTTGAAAATATCGGCGTTGTTGGTGACGTCGGGCGGGCTGTTAGGAGCTTGGTGGTGCCTGATCATGACGTTTTCGCGCGGCGGTCTAGTCGCGGCGGCGGCGGCTTTGTTCTATCTGATGGGTCGGGCCATTTTCAGGGGCAGGAAGAGTGAAGCGCCTCGGCGCAAGCGAGCTGAGGTTTGCCTATCAATTATCTTGGTGACAGTCTTGGCTGGCGGCACGGTGTGGAACGGCCTAGGTGCCCGCTCGACCAGAGCACTCGGGAAAGATGCATCGGTGGGAAACCGGATGGAACTGTGGAATGGAGCGCTGCAAATGGCGGCGGAAAACGTGCACGGCTTCGGGAGCGGGAAATCCGGCGAGCAATACATGAAGTGGTATCAGCCAATCCAAAGGCATGAAGGCTACCGGACGATGGTGAATAGCTACCTAACCTTTCTAGTGGAGCAAGGCTGGCTATGGTCAGGAGCAGTCCTGGCGGGATTCTCACTGTTCTGGGTTTGGACAAAACCTCGCATCGGTGAAAGTGTCACGGTCGCATTACGAGCCTCGATTCTCTCGTTCCTGATCGCCGGGATTTTCAGCACGACCATGGAAGATTGGCGGCTGTGGATCATCCCCGTCGCGTGCGCCGTGGTGCTGGGTATTTCAGCGGCAGTGCATGGAAAGCGGATCGGAAAACACCACCTACTGGCGACAGGAGGAGGCGTCCTGACGGTTTGTGCCGCCTTATTTGCCGTGGCCATTCTGAAAAGCACCAAGGATCCGCTCAAGCGGGAATTTGGTGGGGATGGGGGTGGCCTGACCGTGACCGCCCTTGCACCGGGCAGTCCCAAAGCCCGCTCTATCGGCTGCATCGTTGACGAGACGGTTCTGGGCGATCAATACGCCAAACTGCTGCGGGAGTTGGCGCTGGGGGCAGAAGTGAAAATCCTGCTGGGCGACCGGGTAAATGAAGCGGACCGAATTCTCTTCACGGGCGAGAGCGTGCATTCCCAAGATCGCCATCCGCAAAAGCCCTTGCTGCTATTGGCCCCGGAGAAAGTCCTAGGTGAAGATCTCGCCGCACTCGCCGCCCGCAGCGAGCCGGCTGAGCTCCTGCTGCCGGAAATCGACGAAGACGGGCGAGTCGGTTTTTGGGACGAGGTGGCGGAAGGCGTGCTCGCCGCGAATTTCCGGAAAACTGCCCTGAGCGGCGTGGGCAATCGCGTGGATTGGGCATGGGCGCAGGTGATTGAACTCGTGAAGTCCGAGACCACTGTGAAATCTGATAAATTATCTAATTAAATTTACTCCCTCTCACCAAGCGTGGGGCACACGGGAAAAAACAAATGTATGATCCAAAAGGCTGTCGAATCGCGGATTAAGGATGTAGCTTCCCAGAACAATATTCCATCAAGCCCATGAACCGTCGCCCTCTTCTTAAATCCCTCGCGCTCGCCGCTTTCGGTGCCAGCTTTTATATCTTTGGAGTTTCCCCGGCATCCGCCGCAGCTTTCCCGGGTGAGAAACCCCTCAGCGTGGGAGAAACCCTGCACTATGACAGCGGCTTGGACGTGACATTTCTTGGCGTGGTGCGCAAAGAGAGCCGATTCCCAATCAATGTGGGTTGGATGTGGGCGGATGATTCGGAAGTCGTGCTGAGGGTGAAACCCAAGTGCCAGGGAGCCATGGTCGTCAGCATCCACACTTATCTGGAGCCTCAGATCATTGTCATTCAAGCGTATCCTCCGACGATTGGCGTGACCAGTTTGGACAGGGCCTACTATATCAGAATCGGAAGCCTGACACCCGGGCTCTACACTGGGAGGAAAACGCTGCAGAGCGACTATCGTTTGAATTTGCGGATCGAATTGACGGATCGATTGCTGGGATGGAAGGTGGCGGGATCTATGGCATCCGTTCCATGCCCGGCACGTCCGGGCGAGTAGCCGATTGGTAACGAGCGCAAACGCCGCTTATTTCGCCTGTTGGTTGAAATGACGAATGCCCGTTAGTGGGTGGTTTACAAGCAGACCCGTCGGAATAAAGCGTCTAACGGTAACTGCATCCCAATGTAGAAATCTCCGAACTCGCCGTAGCGGGCGGTGACCTCATCGAAGCGCATTTCGTAAACGATGGATTTAATGTCGATGGTGTCCTTGGCGAGCAGGGTGACTCCCCATTCGAATTCATCAAGGCCGGTCGAGCCTGTGATCAGTTGGAGGATCCGGCCGGAGTAAGTGCGGCCGACTCTGGCGTGGCCCGCCATGAGTTTCTTACGTGCGTCGAAATCCAGCGCATACCAGTTGTCCGCGCCATTGCGGCGTTTGGACATCGGGTAGAAACATATTACCGGCCAATCTGGTAGAACCGGATAGAGACGGTGTTTGAGATAGTGGGCCATCCGTTCGTCGAACTCTTTGAGGCCAGCTTCGAACTCCGGCGACCCTTCTTTCAGGCCTTTTTCCTCGGCGAGTGTTTCTGTGCCATAATCCTGACGGGAGGTGGTGTATTCGGAGCTTTCTGTTTGTGATAGATAGGAATAGGCGGGGCTGAGAATTTCGGGACCGAGAGAAAGCGTGAGTTGTTTTTCGTACAAGTTCGCCACATGCAGGTCCGGAGTTAGCAACATGAAACCGAGGTCCGCTTTGGGAGTGGCCACGGAGAAAATCAGCAGGTGTGTGTCCGGGGTGGCGCGGATTTCCTGCACCAACTCGGTAAGACGAGTCTTCGCTTGGCGTTTTTCCTCGTCATTAAAAAGCGCCCATTGCGCGTGATCGACATGATAGAATAGGTGCATGACGTGCCAGCCTTCCCGGGGCACGAGGGGAGCGATTTCAGGATTCGACATGGAATGATTTTTCAGCGGCGGTTGGTGGAGATGTTCATTTCGAAAAGCTTTTTGAAGTCTTGGCCGGGCGAATTTTCCGATGGCGCTTCATAGACCTCAATCGTCCATGGCTTGCTCTGACCCGTGCGGTAGGCGGCGTGCATCCCGACATCTTCAAACCCGGCCGTGGCGGCGATGTGCAGCGTGTTCCCGGATTGGACCGAGCGATTCACGGCGTCTCCCACCAGGTCGCGATCACTGTTGCGGAAAAAGACCCGAATCGCCGCAGGGCCGCCGCTGGAAGTGACGTCCAGCACGGGCAGAAGCTGAGTGCCGCGGCGGACGGTATCTGCATCTTTCCCGGTGGTGATTGGTGCGCGCCAATAGCTTTCCGCAGAGAGAATGGTCACGAGTTTGCCCTTTACCGGAAAATCATTCGCTTTCACCCGCGCGGACTCGGTGGGAAGGCGCTTGAGTGTGTAATAGGAAATCACAATACCGGAGATCACTAACAGGCTAGCCAATGCAACCAGGCCGAGCCGCTCGACCTTGGACAAGCTGAGGTGTGGACGCAGGGAAACCGGCTGCGAGTTTTCTGGAACCACCGGAGAGAACTCGTCCATTTCATCCGTTGGCCTTGTCGGAATTTCCTCCACAGATGGAACGACGGGGCTCGCCAAGGCCGCAGGTTCCGGCGTTATAGCAGGCGATGCCGGTATTTCTGCGAAAAAGTTTTCGATCACGGGTGCGCCCGGAGCTTCGTCCCAATGATCGAGTTCCCCGAAATCGTCACCCGCTGTGGGCGGCGACGGTGATGGGACGACCGGCACGTTTTTCGGGCGGGCCTTGCTGACGTTAATTTTGATCAGATTCGGGCTCGCTTCTCTCTGCGGCGCGGACGGATCGCCGAGCTGGCGAATCCGCATTTTTTCCTGATCGCGGGGCTTAGGAATTGTCGAGTCAGGAGATTTCGCCCTTTTTTCGAAGCTCTCCCCAGGCACAGGATCGGGATCGTCAAAAGCCCACAAGTCGATCTCTGTGGTATCCTTGACGAGGTCGCCCAAATTCGGGCGGTGCCGGGGCGGAAGCGGGGAACCCTCGGAGGATGGAGGTGGCTTGGGTGTCATGGTGGGGCAGCGCGGATCTTGTAAAACGGTGTTACCGACTTGACCAGTGCGAAAGCCGAATCCGAAGTTCCAGAAAAATTCGAGTTGCATCCCGAGCCGGGGAAAGGCATCGAAGGGCTGTAATTCTCTTTATATACCATGGCTGACCGCGAAGACAAAAATGTGGAAAACGTGTCCGGCAAGTTCTATGTGGACAGCCAGTGCATCGACTGTGACCTCTGCCGCGAGACGGCGCCCAACAATTTCACCCGCGCCGAGGATGAAGGGTATTCCTACGTTTTCAAGCAGCCTGCGAATGCCGAGGAACTCGCTCAATCCCGCGAGGCCATGGAAGGTTGCCCGGTGGAAGCCATCGGTGATGACGGCCCTGAATAAGCGCCAGGGTGCCATGAAAAAGCCGCCGCGTGCCGGGAAAATCCGCGAGGAAATCCTGCGTGAATGGCGCGGTGCCGATGAACCGGACAATCTAAACGCCGGGATTCACCGGGCACAACAGTTTGTCGCCGCCATTCTGCGGGCCGCTGGGGCGGAGGATGGATTGAATGAAGATACCGTCCGCTCCACCTGGAAGGAACTCGCCGGTCACTTCATCGCCAGCCACACTCAGCCGGTTTCTGTGAAAGGCGGTGACCTCATCCTTCGCGTCACCCAGCCGGCCATGCGTTTCCATCTGGAGCAAATGAAACCGATGCTCCTCACCCGCATCCGCAGCCAGCTCGGCGAAGATCGGATTAAATCCATCAAATTCACCCTCGGCTAAAGAAACGCCGAACTTGGAATGCGGAGTGCGGCATGAAATGAAAAAACACTTCACGTCATTTCGTCATCCACTCCGATTTTGCCTTAAAAACTTCGACTTTCCTCATGTTCCGCAACATCATCTTTGACTGGTCCGGCACGCTGGTGGACGACCTCGGCCCGGTGATCGAGGCGACCAATGCGGTGTTGGAGAAATATGAAATTGCCCCACTCGACCGCGAGGCATTCCGCCGCGTGTTCCGGCTCCCTTACCGGGATTTCTATGCGGAGCTACTCCCTAACATTCCGCTAGAAGAACTTGAAGCCCACTTCCGCCCGGCCTTCGATGCCGCGCTCACCCCTGTCACCGTCCTGCCCCACGCCCGCGAAAAACTTGAATGGTGCAGCGCCCTTGGCATCCGCACCTTTGTCCTCACTTCCATGGACACTCTGGCCTTCGAGCGCCAGATGGACGAGTTCGGCCTTCGCCAGCATTTCGAAGCCACCTACTCGGGCGTGTTAGATAAGCGGGAAATCATCCACCAAATCCTCGAAACCCACGGCCTTGACCCTGCGGAAACCGCCTTCGTCGGCGACATGACGCACGATGTGGAAACCGCCCGCCACGGTGGCATTTCCTCCATCGCCGTGCTCACCGGCTACAACCACGCGGAAATTCTAGCAGCCGTCCGGCCGGACATCACCGTGCCGGACCTTGGCGTGCTTCGGACCCTGCTTGACCGCCGCCGCAGCAGTGGCCGCCCCATTTCCACCGTCGGCGCCATCGTGCATGACGGGCACGGGCGCATCCTCATGGTCCGCACTCACAAATGGGGAAATCGCTGGGGCATCCCCGGCGGGAAAATCGAGCGGGGAGAATCCTCGACGGATGCACTCCACCGCGAGATCCTTGAAGAAACCGGCATCTACATCGGCGACATCCAATTTGTCCTGGTCCAGGACAGCATCGACTCGCCCGAGTTCCGACGGCCCGCCCATTTCATCTTACTCAATTACGTCGCCCGCGCCCTCACCACTGCCGTCCGCCTGAATAGCGAGGCCGAGGAATTCCGCTGGCTCACCCCGGCGATCACGCTCACTCTCGATCTGAATCAGCCCACCCGTATTTTACTCACCGAGGCACTTGAACGCGACCTCATCCCCGAGTGAACCAAATATTCTCAAAATCCCATGCCCGACACCATTGAGATTCGTCGCCTCCGCGTCAGCGCCCACATCGGCGTGCCGGATCAGGAACGCGGCGTTTCCCAAACGCTGTTCGTCACACTCCATCTCACGCCTTCGCAAGGCTTCACGGGACTGGCGGATGACATCGCCCGGACGGTGGATTACGCTCAGGTCTCGCAGGAAATTGAAGCGATCGCCGCAGTCCGACCGCGCAAACTCATCGAGACGCTCGCTTTGGAAATCGCGGATCATTTGTTAGGAAATCATCCTTTGCAAAAAGTCGCCGTTTCCATCGAGAAACACATCCTGCCGAACACGGAATGCGTCGTCGTGCATTTGGAGCGGATACGCGGCGACCGGTGAATATCCGCTAGAGTTGGAACATTTCCTCGAAGACTCCGCCCGCTGCTAGAATCTGATAGTCGTCGTAGGCGACTTTTTCCGCAGGCGGCTGGAAGACCTTGGCGGCGATTTGTGCGGCCACCCATGCGGCGCAGGATTCTGCGGCTTCGAGATCAGGCGTTTCAAAATTAGTCCATTCGTGGATTTTCACCTCGGCCTCGGTGGATCGCAGCGTGAAATAACAGGGAGCGGGCAGCGTCTCCCCGCGTTTCACCAAGGCGGCGGCGTAGAGCGGGAGTTGCAGGTTGTGCCAGAGGAAATTGATTGGTTTTCCCCTGTCTTCCCCCTCATAGACCGCTGGGCAATCCTGGCTCAGGTGCGACGGAAGCGTGCTCGTAGCCGTGAGTCTTTTCCGGTGCGCCCTGTCCACGCCCTCGACATGTCCGGTCTTGTAGTCCAGCACGCGCAATCCACCCGTTTCCCGATGGCGGTCGATGCGGTCGATCTTCGCGACGATGCTGGCCTCGCCCATTGGCAACTCGACCTTGCGTTCCACATCCACGACTTCCCATCCCTCCTTGCGATTTTCCGCTTGGACCCGCGACAGCCAGAGAAGCCTTTGGCGTAGAGCTTCAGTCTGGATTCGCACGGCGAGCGGCACGCGCGTGCCGAACCACTCGGCCACGACCCGGTCCAGCTCGGTGGAAAGCCAGCCGTGGATCGCCTCGGATTTTACGAAATCGCGGGCCTCCGTATCACGCCCCCAGCGCTCCAGCACCTCGTGGGCCACCGTCCCGAAATCGCGGGCATTCCACTCACCCCGGCCGGTGTCCGAGCCCTGCATTTTCACCACATGCTTTAAATAATAACGGAACGGACAGGCGAGATAGTCGCCTAAAGAAGTGACGCCCAAACGCTGCGGCGGCTCGACGACTCGTGGTTTCCATTGCCAATCCACGTGCCATCTCATGCCTGCTTCCGGCGGCTCCACCTCTGTAAAAAGTGCCTTCACCCGGCCGGGTAACTCGGCGCGCGCAGCAGCTAACAGTAGGCGCGAAGGCAGCAGGGACTCGCCGCCCGCTCCTGATTTCCCGCAGATCACATCCACCCGTCCGGCGTCGCGGCGGGATTCCAACATGGCATGATATAAAAACGCATCCCGCGCCGCGCGGTCGGCATCCTTGATCAAGCCCAGCTTGTCCCGGCTTGCCTCGCTCAACCACGGCTCGCCACCGCTCCTCGCGGGAACCTTGCCTTCATTCATCCCGCAAAGCACGAGATGACGGCCCGGCTCGTGGAAAAGTTCCAGCCAGCCCTGCACGTCGATCACCCGTCCCTCCGGCGGCAGCGGGGAAGGGGAGGGAATTCCAGACAACATCAGATCCATCCAGAAGCCAGCCCCGCGCTGCACTTTCGCCATTACCGGAGCGGCCACGGCAACCCATTCCGCCATGACGGCGGACGTCTCCTCCGTTGTGGGACTGGTGCGACCCAGCAAGCGTAACAGGCGCTCCATCGTGTCGGCGAAATTGTTCGTTAGAAATCCCGCACGCCAGCTCTCGAGTGATTCGGCGGCTTTGCATAGTTCCTCGGCAGATTCCTTTTCATGATCGTGGCGGAAATTTTCGGTGGCGATTCGGCGTTGCAAATCTTCCGTCCGCGTCACCATCCAGGCGTCGCGCAGTTGGGCGAGGCGTTTGGCTTTTTGGGCTCGTTTCCCGGCGACGAGGACTCCCGTTTCGGGAAGTGTTAGGAGATCCGCCATCGTCGCCAATGTGGGATCGGCGAGCCACTGTCCCCAAGTCTTGAACCTGCGCGGAAGCCCAGCGGTTACGAGCGCCGCCGCCGGATGAAATGCCGTCCAACCCATGCGGGTGAAGGCTCGGGCGAGTTCGTCGCCCACCTCAGTATCCGGCGAGCCGAGCGCGACTTCGTTAGACGGGGTTTTCATTTCTCCGATCACTCGCAATGCTTCGACTGCTTGTTGGCGCGGGTCCGCAACGACTTGGACTGAGCCGTTAGGCCATGGTAGCGGGCATTTCGTCCATGATGTGAGAGGTCGGCCGATTTGAGAAAATTCGTTTGCTGCGGTTTCCGGCGCACCGATCAAAACTGTGAGTTTCCCCTCCCACGCCAGCCACGCCCGCTCGACGAGCGGCGGCATTTCCGCGACACCTGCTAGAACGATTTTTGAAATTCCGGCAGGCATTTTCACGCCCTCTGCTAACAGGCGGCTGCGGCTTGTCAGATTCCACGATTTTAGCATTAGTTCGACCCGATCCTCTAACTTGCCGAGCGCTTCCCAGCGATCCGCTTCTACCGTGTCCCGCAGTTTCCGCGCGGCGGTGGAAAGCAGGAGGCCGTTTTCCTGCAAGCTGCTCCTAAGCCTAACCATTTCCCGGGCAAGGCCGCCAGACCAGTCCCTGCCCTCGCCTGGGGGTTCGGGAAAAAGCGCGGTGTATTCCGACCAATCCGCCACGTTTTCCAAGACTTGCATCCACGCTACATGCTCGATCCATTCCGCCGCTGCCTCATCATCCCGCGTTTGTAAAAACCAGCCCGGCGTTACCATTTTGGGCGAGAGCAAGGCACCCGCTGCCTCTGCCAGCGCCTCGCGCAGACGCCGCCCGCTTTGCGCGGTGGGAACGACGACGATCATGTTAGGCAGGTCGTCCTGCCGCTCCAGCAGCCATGCCACCGCCCGCGTCAAAAACGGCCGATCCCATCCGAGAAATACGCGCTCCACCATGGCGGCGAGTTTCACCGACAAGGCCGAGGGTGGGAATCACCAATTTGTCACAGAGAATAGGGTTAAAGTGACAGAAGGCAGCGGGGGGTTTTTGGTGCGCTCGACGAAATCAGCGTTGGGTGTCCTTCAACGCATGTCTTGGGCGAGGCGCGTGTGGTCCCCATTATTTCTTTCGCGAGCCTTGCCATTCCCAAAGTTCATTCAGGAGCAGGCGCTCGATTTGATTCATGGCGTAGGAAACCGCACTGGCGCAATTCGCAGCGGCCACTTTGGGACGGAGGCGGATCAACTCATCGACTAACTGCTGATAGAGCGCGGCCCGGCGCTTGAACTCGAACACCGAGATCATCGCTAGGCACCATGCCGCGATGCCAGGTAAGACCGCCGTCACGAAACTCAATGAAGGGTGCCATGGCAGATGAATGGTCGATTTCATATAGGCGTTGATCACCGAGTAGGCACCCAGAACGACCGCGCACCATGAGGTCACCGAGAATAACTTGCCGAAGATGGCCATCCGCCTCCCTGCGAGTTCGCCCTTGGATTTCAAATAGCCGATTTGCCCATCCACCCGCTCATGCAAATACGCGTCGCGAGCGATCTCCCAGCCGCGCCGATGTTCCACCAGGTGCAGCGCGGCGGTGCGGAGAAATGCCGAGTCGCGCCCGAACAATTCCAGCGCCGGTGGCCGCAGCGGGCTGCCCGGCTCGTGCGAGTAGAGCAAGGACCGCAGCAACTCCGCCCGCACCCGGTCGCGAATCCACCGTTCCTGCCACCGCAGGCGACTCCCCACCCAGGGCAGCGACGCGGCCACGGAAACGATGAGCAATTTCAACATCGCTCCTGCTTCGGCAGCGGCCAAGGCGAAGGCGATGAGCACCGCCTGAAGAATCGTCGCCAAGTGGTTCAGCGACATGGACCCGGCTGCAAACCAGCGGGAACGCGGAGCTCCTTGCGTCGCCCGGGCGTCGAGTTTCTTGAATAAATCCTCAATGCCCCTGACCTCGGGAAGGTCCTCGAAATCCGGGTCCATCGTGTTAGAACTGGGTTCCTCCCCGTTCCATGACCCTAACAAAGTCCCCGCGTTGATCACCCGCGACGGAATCCCACGGTCAAGCGCCTCCCTCACGGTTTCCGCCGTGCCTCCAAGCCCTCTAGCAGGTTCACCGTTCCAGAGAAAGATCATGCGGTCCGCCATTTCCAAACTTTCGCGGGCGACCACATGATAGGCCGCCGGGGCATCCTCACCGCCAGGGGAAATCTCGTGCCACCACGCAGCATCGATGCAGCGGCAGGCATGTTCCCAATCGGCAGGATCATCGAAGTCTTCGGAAAACCGTTCTTTGGAAAACGGCAAAAGCACCACCGTTTTCAATCCCGCTTCCTGACAGGCATCGAGAAATAACAGATCCGCCCCTGCCGCCGCGCTGGAAATTCCCACCAACTCGCCGCTCACCGTGGCAAGGATCATTTCCAGCTCACGGGAAATCGCCGCCTTCGCCCCTGCCGGATCGGCCACCGCGCGATGACCGGCAAATCCGACGAACCAAATGCGGCGGAGAATTTGAGGGGAATCAGGCATTAGATGAAGAGTTTACCGCAAAGGCGCAAAGGCCGCCGAGTGACGCAAAGGAAGATGAGGGAAAAGTGGGGGAAAAGTGAACTTTGATTTTTCCGGAGGTTCAGGGGTCGTAGCCCAATGTCTCCCTCAGTTCTTTCCGCATCTGCATCGCCACCTTGGACTCATAGACGTTCCATCCGGGACCGGAAACATCGAACTTCGACATCCAGTCCTGCTTGAACCAATAGTGCTCGGAGGCCTTGAAACCGATTGAACTCAGCGCGATAATAAGCAAGGCCGCCGCATAGGCTCTGACCAATACCAAAGACGTCGTTGCCCGGTAAAGATGGCGCTCCGATCTGCCTAGAATGGCGAGGGAAATCAGAACCGTCACCCAAAGCACGGACAGGACCGCAAGCGTCAATGCCGTCCAAAACGGCCACGGCACTCGCAGGCCAGCGGGTGGATCAAAATTTAACGCGTCCACCCAAGGGAATGTGATGCCTGAAATCGCCGCCCATCCGATCATGGGTACAAACGCCGTCGCGCCCGCTACGGCCAGCCACCCCAACAAAGACGGCTTGGTGAAACCCAATCCGCCCGCTCGTTTCGCCAGATGCCAGCGCACCACCTGCACCGGCAGGATCAGCCAGAGGAGCAACAGCCCGAGAAAATGGCCCGCCGGCATCAGCATCGCCGTGCCGCGCACTCCGAACGCCCGGCCACCCAACGGCGTCAGGCGATTCACCGCCATTACGAAAACAAATGGCAGAACCACTCCCGCCAGCATAATCCACCCCCAGTCGGACGGATGAAGTAAATTTTCCATCCGCCGCGCCAAGTAGCGGGACAAGACCGATACCCGGAACCTATAACTTGCGACAAAGCAGGTGCACAGCGCGATCACCGCCCATAAGACATAACTGAGCACCCATGACAGAAACTCATGGTCCACCAACCGCACCGGTTTGAGGTCCGCTTCTGTCAGCGGTGGCTGGGTTTCCGCTTGTTTGGCCACCATTTCGATCCCTCCGCCGATGATTCCGTCCGTGATTGTGTTTGGGCCAACCGCTTTGCCATCCACGATGAATTCGCGTGAATCACGTCGTTCCTTGGTTTCCATCATCCGCTTCTCAATGGGTTTCCATCGCGCGGCATCGTGTCCAAGTCCGAGTTTTTCCGCAGCGGATCCGAAGCTTCCCGCAAGGGTCGAGGCGATGACCTTGTTCACCATCTCATTCAGGATAGTCCGATTTTCACCGCTGGAAATCTGTCGGAGGAATTGTCCACCATCGCTGGAAACCTCCTCGAACTGCCGAGCATCGCCGCCTTCCCCCAAGCTCCAAGCCTTCGCTGCGATGGCATCCCCTAGGTACCTCAGCGTAATAGTCGGAAACCTTGAAATAGCACTCAGACAACTGCCGGAGTCGAGTTGCTCGATGAAGGTTTCCTGTGAGAGAAACGGAAGTCGTTTCCGCAGCATTTCGGCGCTGTAGTCCGTGTATTTCGGCTGGCTACGGGCTTCCCTCAGCAGCTCCAAAGCACGATCCAGCCGTGCTTGATCCAGAATCTCCCAGGACTTCGGCTCCAGATAGACAGTTCTGCCCTCCACCTTTTTGCTTTTGCGGGTCTTACCTTTCACGGAGTCCATCGCCTCGACGGCGGCGGCCAGATAGGTGAACCAAGCGTTCGTCGGATCGATGCGTTTGGCGGTTTCGAGAAAATCCGATGGCAGCTTGATGTGTTCTGAGACGTAAGCCCCGGCATAGTCTGCAAAATAGGCGGGATTTCCCGGCTCGCTCCGCCACAGTGCTTCCTTGCGCTCGCACTTGCTTTCCTTGGTCATGTCTCCGAACAGCAGGAGTTTTTCGCTTTCGCTGAGTCTTTTGGCCACGACCTGCTCGCTAGCCACCGGCATTGGCGCGAAAATCGATGCTCCGGCAATCCATTTACCCCAACGCGCCACTCCGGAAATGTCAGCGAAATCGGAGAAAGCAACCCCTGCGGAAACTGCTGCGACCACCAGCCAAAGCCCGATTTGCCAGGCCGGTCTCCGTTGCCGGGAATCCACGTAATCCCAGCGTGCCAGCATTGCCTCCGCCGCTTCGGCATCTGCGGTAAGCCGTTTTTCCAAAAAATCGGCGGCGGAATGTTTCAGCTCCGCATTCTCGGGAAACGAGCGGATGGCGGCTTCGATGACCGGGGCGGCAAATTCGGGCATGATGGCGGGAATTTGAAAATTTTAAATCGGTTTCAGCAAGTACCCGCCGACCCAGCCTTGCTCGCCGCGTTCGTTGCGGCACCAATGCCAGCCGTGGATCTGGCGGAGCGACTCGATTCGGTCCCCACGCTTGATGGTGAGGACGGTGGGATCATAATCCTCCAGCGCAGCGAAGCGGCCTTCGCCCAGCGGTTCGAGGATTTCCTGGGGGACGTAGCCGTCGTTGCCGTTGTTATCGGTCG
>JANYFB010000019.1 GCA_025362955.1 Akkermansiaceae bacterium | reverse complement strand
GGAACTGTCGTAGGCGACGGCACGCGGGTTTTAAGCAAGTGGAGTGAAATCGCCCGTGCTACTGGCGCTCTCCGCGTGGACATCGCCGGCAGCGAATATCGGACCGTCAAACCCATCGGTGTCTATCAGGACGAGGATTTGATCGTGTTAGAAGTCGATGGCAAGCCACTCACGCCAGTCAGTTGGTCGTTTGAGGCTCCTAAACTCGGCGAATTCCTAGCCGCGCCGCAGCCGGATGGGAAGCTGGCGGCATTCGGCGTGGTCAGTGTGCTAACGCAACTTGAAGGACACGGATCTGGCCTACCTCGGCGTCATTGGCGAGCCGAGCTTTTCCGGCCAAGGCGTGAAAATCCGTGATGTTGCCGAAAAATCCGGCGCGGCGGCAGCCGGATTAAAAGCCGGAAACGTCATCACCAAGGTCGGTGAGCGCCCGATCTCAGGGTTAATGGCACTCAAGAACGCACTAACAGGAGCGGCTCCCGGAGACACCATTTCATTGTTAGTCGAAGCGAATGGAAAAGCACAAAGCGTCAAAGTCTTGTTAGGAAACCGCCCCAAGCTGCCGCAATATTCCGGTGACAGACTGCAGCAGATGGAACGCATGGGCGGCGCGATTAGCGAGGTCCGAGATGCATTCACCCATGCGATCCAAACCGACATGCGCCCCAAGCCGAATCAAATCGGCGGCCCGGTCGTGGATTTGAAAGGAAACGCCCTGGGCATCACCGTTGCCCGTGCTGACCGGACGCGCTCCTTTGTAATGCCCGCCGCTGCCGTTGTGAATCTCTTGAAAAAGGATGCCGGCGACCCCTCGGTTGCTCAAGTAAGAAAAGGCGAGGAGGAAGCGACCCTTCCTGCAAGCGGCCCGGCCCCGCATGGCCGGTCCTACCGCGGCGGAGAAGAACGGTTGCGTCGTCATCTCACGGACATGCAACGCCTTATGGATCACATGCGCGAGGAAATGGAAGCCCTCGAAAAACCTTAACGCCTTGGCGTTCGTCTGATTTTGTCGCGTTTACCATCCAATCAACCGCGGGACCCGGCTATGCGGCTAAAAGGTTAGTCACTAGTTTTTCAACCGCGTAGCAAAATAAATTCTGGTTATACCAAATCTTGAATGTGAGGTGACGCTTCAGTTGGAGCGCGGAATGATTAGTTTTCAGCCAGCCAGGCATCCATCCCTCCGGCGACGTTTTTCACCGAAGTGAATCCGTGATCGAGCAAAAGTTGCACTGCCTTGGCAGAGCGTCCACCGGCCTTGCAGTGAACGAAGATTTCGTGGTCGTGCGGCAGGTTTTCTAACTGCTGAGGCAGGGTTTTCAACGGGATCAAGCGCGAACCCTCGATGCGGGAGACGGCGTATTCATCCGGCTCGCGGACGTCGATGAGTAGTCCGGTGAAATTTTCTGCGAGGATGGTGCGAAGTTCGGTGGTGGTGATGGATTCCATGGGTTCAGGGGTGTAATCGCAAGTGGCGGAGGTGGTGGTTTCTGGATTTGAAACGGTGAAAATTTCCGGGTGATCACCACACAGGCGGCACTGCGGATCACGGTTAAGCTTTAGAGTCCGGAAGCTACTACGGAGCGCGTGGTAGCAAGTAAGTATCCCTAACGGAGCTGTGCCGATCCCGAGAATCAACTTGAGCGTTTCCATTGCCTGCAACGAGCCAATGATACCGGGCAGCACTCCTAACACCCCAGCTTCCTGGCAAGACGGCACGCTTCCGAGTGGAGGCATGTGAGGAAGCAGGCAGCGGTAGCAGGGCCCACCAAGGTGCGGCGCGAACACCCCGGTCTGTCCTTCGAAACGGTGGATCGCGCCATAGATAAGAGGCTTTCTAAGGAAAAAGGCGGTGTCGTTTGTGAGAAATCGGGTGGGAAAATTGTCCGAGCCATCGACGATGATGTCGTAGGACGCGGCAATTTCCATGGCGTTTGTTGGGGTGAATCTCACGGAGTGGAGTTCGAGCTTTACGAGCGGATTTACCTCGCTCAGGCGGGCGGCGGCGCTTTCGAGTTTTGGTTTTCCGACCCATGATTCACCGTGGAGGATCTGGCGCTGAAGATTGGAAGCGTCCACCACATCCGCATCGACAAGGCCCATTCTACCGACCCCGGCAGCTGCTAGATAGAGCGCGGCAGGAGAGCCCAAGGCTCCGGCACCGATCAACAGAACCGCCGAGTTTTTTAGCCGCAATTGCCCTGCTTCGCCCACTGCTGGAATGAGCAGGTG
>JANYFB010000343.1 GCA_025362955.1 Akkermansiaceae bacterium | reverse complement strand
ACTACCGCCGCGCCCTCGTCCGGGATTCCGGCCATCAGGAGGCCCGCCAGAACCTTCGCTTCATCGAGCGGAAATACGGAGCCATCACCGTTCAACGCCCGGAATACCAATACGCCATCGCCAAGTTTCCCCTCGCCGCTTGGCAATCCACTGGCTGGACTGGCCTCTGGCTTTGCGGCCTTGCCCTTCTGGTTTTTCCCGCGACCCGACCGGGCGCAGGCATTCGGATGGTCGCCACCAGCGCCTTGGTGTTAGGTCCGGTGCTGGTCGCCGTCGGCCTGCTAGGTTGGCGCTATTTTCCTAACGACGCGGAATTTTCACCTATGGAAAAACAGGCGGTCATCATCGGAGAAAAAGTGGCGCTCCATACGGATGCCGCTCGCACCGCGCCCGAAGTCATCGACGCGCCGCCCGGCTCGCTCTGCGAAATCATCCGCGAGTCCGGGCGCTGGGCCTACGTCGCCTTCGCCAGCAAAACCCGCGGCTGGGTGCCCATTGAGGCTATCGAAAAAGTGGTGCCGGACAAAGCCCCCATGCCACCGACATTTCCTAAACCCAAGGCCGGTGGGAAATCCGCGTGACCACCTTCCTAAGTCTATCTGTTTAAGATCCTACCGCCCTTCCAAGATCCGCTCGGCTAGCATTTCTGGCAGTCCGGCAGCGAGGATCTTTGCTTGCGTTTTTTCGATTTCGTATTCGACCCGGCGGAAGACGACTAAATTGTGGTCGAGGTCGAAAATCGCGTAGCAGGCCCGCCAGTCGCCATCGCGTGGCTGGCCGACTGAGCCGACGTTGATGAAATATTTCGAGCCAGCTTCGATCGCCACAGACTCCGCAGGCACTTCGCGCACTTTGTCCGATTTCACGTAAACCCGGGGAACGTGGGTGTGACCGTGGAAGCAGATCTGGGTGAATTGGTAGGAAAAATTCGACATCGCGTCGAAGCGGTTGGTCACGTAGTTCCAATGCGCCGGTTGGTCGAGCGTGCTGTGGACGACGGTGAAATCCGTGACTTGGCGGACCATCCGGAGCCGCGTAAGCCATTGGCGTTGCTCATCGGAGAGTTGCTTGCGGGTCCACTCAAGCGCCGCTGCCGCGACAGGATTCATGCTGTCCAACGAGTGATTTCCCGAGGCGTCCTCGTCGTGATTTCCCTTCACGGTAGGGCAATTCATGGCCCGGACGATTTCTAAGCAAGCGGCAGGGTCCGCATTGTAGCCGACGACATCGCCCATGCAGACGTAATCAGTCACGCCCTGTTGCGAAGCGTCTTCAAGGACGGCCTCAAGAGCTTCGAGATTGGCGTGAATGTCACCGAAAAGAGCGATCCGCATGGAGTGGTCAGGGAAAGGAAGGGGGAGTCTGTCGCTTGTGGCGGGTCTGTCGAGGCGAAACCCGGACGACTATTTTCCGAACCAATCGTCGGGTCCGTGGGGAGCTTGCAGCGGTTGGCGGAAAATGCTTTTTTCGGCAGAGATCGAGAGGGTTTTTTCTAGCGATTCCAAGGCACGGGCCACGCCGTAAACCGGGAATCGCTCCCGAGTCCGCTGCCAGTGGGCAGATAGCGCCTCATAGGCTTTTTGTGGCGTTTCGAACAGTTCGATGGCTCGCTGGGCACTGTCCATCTCGGGATTTTCATACGCTTCCAAGACGAGCAGCAGGATCGTCAGGGTAGGAACGTGATTCCTCTGCTCGGTGAAAAGCGACCGACCAAGGGCGAGGGCTTCATGCTCTTTTCCCGCCACGCGGGCGAGGGAATAAAACTCAGCCCGGCGCACGTAGCCCAAGGCTTTACCAGTCGCGGCGGAGCGATGATAGGCATCTGCGGCAGCGGCGAAGGCCTCATTCACGTCATGGAACGCGGGAAATTTATTCGCGTCCGAGAGCAGAAATCCGAGGGTCGAGAGAAGGTTCCAGTCACCGGGATTGTTACGGATGCCGCGTTCCAGAAAGGCTCGGCCCCGGAAAATCGCAGCCCGCCAAGCTTCCCTCCGCCGCAGCGGCGGCAGCTTGGAATCGTCCCGGTAATAGGACGCCGCGTTGTAGGCCGAGTGCCA
>JANYFB010000327.1 GCA_025362955.1 Akkermansiaceae bacterium | reverse complement strand
GGGTATTGAGGGGAAGTTCTTGTCTCACCCGCCGGGTGAGCGGAAATCACAGCCATGGGAGCATCCATGACTTTGAAATTACGTCACTTGCCGCGTTCTGGCGAGTTTTCCATTTTCCTCTTTAGGATGAATTCTACACGGTCCATCGGCTCGATTCAAATTTGTTAGCTTCGCGGCAGGTAACTAAAAATCCCCCGCAACGAAATCTCCTGAAATTTCACGCTTTCTTCATTGGCATTTCACGGGGACGAACTCAAATCCTTCCATGCCCCGCGTCCTACTGGTGGAAGATGAACCGGCGATCGCCGACACGCTCGTTTATGCGCTTGAAACCGAGTGTTTTGAGGTCACCCATGCCCTGACCGGCGCGGATGCCGTGGCCGCTGCGGAGCGAGAAATATTTGATTTCGCCATCCTCGACATCGGCCTGCCGGATATGACGGGGCTGGATGTGTGCCGCCGCTTGCGCGAAAAATCCGCCATTCCCGTGCTTTTCCTAACTGCCCGCGATGGCGAAATGGACCGCATCCTCGGCCTGGAACTCGGCGGCGACGATTATGTGACCAAACCGTTTTCCCCGCGTGAAATTGTCGCCCGTGTCCGTGCCATCCTGCGTCGCTCTCAAGCTCCGCTTCAAGCCGCTACACCTGCCATCGACTCGAAAATCCTCCACCACGACAGCGCCGCCATGCGCATCCATTGCCACGGCGCCCCGCTCGACCTCACTGCCCACGAATACAAGCTGCTGCTCGTCCTGTTGGAAAAGCCCGGTCGCGTGTTCACCCGCGACCAACTGCTTGACCACGCTTGGCAGGATCCCGGTGCCGTCACGGATCGCACCATCGACGCCCATGTGAAATCCATCCGCGCCAAGCTGCGGGCCGTGCGTGCCGGAGCCGAAGATCTGATCCAAACGCGTCGCGGCTTGGGTTATCTGTTGGGAATCTAGCGGAACATTGCTGACATTTCCTGCCATGCGCTTCACCCGGGTCACCCTGTTTTTCATCGCCTTCATCATCACCTTTGGATTCTATCAGCTTACCAGCCAGTTCCTGTCCGAGGTCGCGCCGCAGACCTTCCAGGCCACCGAGGAGGTCATGGTGGACACTGCAAATCTCTTCGCGGAAATCGTCGCCACCGATGTTCACGAGCAGCATTTCCAGCCGGACGAACTCCGCAAAGCCTTCGCAGGCGCACATGGCCGCGTGCTCCAAGCCCGGATCTTCGAGCACATGAAGCGAGGCATCGGCATCCACGCCTATCTCACCGATTCGCAGGGCATCGTTATTTTCGATTCAGACGGAGGCCGCCGGGAGGGGGAAAACTACGCGGCCATGCTCGATGTTTCCCGCACCCTCGCCGGGCAATACGGGGCGCGCAGCAGCAAGGACCATGAGGATTCCACCACCTCCGTCCTCTACGTGGCCGCGCCGGTGGGCGATCCCGCCAAGCCGGATGGAGTCCTAACAGTCTATAAACCCCAAGCCGATGTTCTGCCGTTAGTCCGTGCACGGCGGCGCATCATCTACACCGCCTGCGGCATGATCGGCGGCGGTATCCTGCTGCTTATCAGCGTGGTTTTCCTCTGGTTGTTCCGGCCTATCGGAAACATTACCGAATACGCCCGCGCCATCGAGCGCGGAGAAAGACCCACCAAGCCCAAGATCGGCATTGGTCGTGAGGTCAATACCTTGGCCCATGCCTTGGATTCCATGCGGGATGCCCTCGAAGGCCGCCGCTATGCCGAGCGGTATATCCAGACCCTCACTCATGAAATGAAAAGTCCGCTCGCCGCCATCCGTGGTGCGGCAGAGCTTCTTGATGAGGAAATGCCTGTGGATGTCCGCAAGCGTTTCCTCGAAAATATCCTTGCAGAAACCGCCCGCAGTGAGCGGCTCATCAACCGTCTGCTAGAACTCTCCGCCATCGAGGGCCGTGCTAGACTTGAGGAGTCTGAGGAACTCGATTTCCGCATCATCATCGCCCGTGCCATTGACCAAGCGCGCCCGCTCGCTGAGGTAGCCGGGGTCGTTTTGGATTACACGGCGGCAGCTTCGCCGATGTTGCTGCGTGGAGATGCCTTCATTCTCCGCGCTGCGGTGACGAATCTGTTGGAAAACTCTATCGACTTCTCGCCGCCAGGATGTGCCGTTAGAATCGCGGTGGAAATTTTCGGAGCCCACCTCGCCCTGACCATCCGCGACTACGGCCCCGGCATCCCGGACTATGCGCGGGAAAAAATCTTCGAGCGTTTTTTTTCCCTCCGTCACCACACCTCCAAACGAAAAGGCACCGGCCTGGGCCTCACCCTGGTCCGGGAAACCGCAGAACTCCACGGCGGCAGCATCGCTCTCGAACCTGCGGATGGCGGGGGAATACTCGCGAAGCTGACCCTGCCGCTGGCTTGAAGCGCTCGACGGATCAGGCACCGATCTGCCGCGCGGCTTGCAGCGTATTTTTCATCAACATCGCGATGGTCATCGGCCCGACGCCGCCGGGGACGGGGGTGATGGCGGAGCAGAGCGGGGCGACTTCCTCGTAGGCGACGTCGCCGGTGAGGCGATAGCCGGATTTTTTCGTGACGTCGGGCACGCGGTTGATACCCACGTCGATGACCACGGCACCGGATTTCACCCAATCCGCCTTGACCATTTCCGGGCGGCCGACTGCGGCGATGAGGATGTCCGCACGGCGGCAGATGCCGGGTAGATCCCGAGAGCGCGAGTGGGCGATGGTGACGGTGGCGTTAGAAATTTTTGACACGAGCAAAAGCGCCATCGGCTTGCCGACGATCATGCTGCGGCCGATGACCACGGCCTCAGCACCATTGGTGTCGATACCGGAAATTTCTAGCAGCTTCATGCAGCCTGCCGGGGTGCAAGGGACAAAGCCGGACGGGTCTTCCAGCACAAGTTTGGCGACGTTTTCCGGGTGGAAGCCATCGACATCCTTGCGTGGGTCGATGGCTCGGATGACAGCTTCCTCGTCAATGTGTTTGGGCGGCGGCGACTGGACAAGGATGCCGTGGACTGCGGCATCTGCGTTCAAATCGCGGACGACTTGGAGCACTTCATCCTGCGTGGTTTCCGCCGGGAGTTCGATTTTTACTGAATGGAATCCAAGCTCGGCGCAGGTCCGTGCCTTTGACCCAACATAGACTTGCGACGCAGGATCGCTGCCGACTAACACCACGGCGAGTCCGGGACGGATGCCTTTGGCTAACAGTGCGGCGGTTTCGGTGCGGCACTCATCGAGCACGGCGGCGGCTATGGATTTTCCATCAAGAATTTTTGGAGAGTTCATTGGAGAAATGTTAGGCATCGTCGGTCCCCGCGAGGAGGATGGCTTGGATGCGGTCGAGTTGATGTTGGAAGGCAGCTTCATCGAGCTTGGGTGGGACGACAAGCATCTCGTCGAAAATGACCGTGACCCGGCTGAACGGCTTGGGGATCACCAGGCGATCCCAGGTTTTTAAACGCCATGCGGAGGAAAAATGCGCGTGGATAGGCACGATGGGCGTGCCGGAGGACTCGGCGAGTTTGATCACGCCGGGTTCAAAACCGTAGCGAGGACCGCGCGGACCATCGGGCGTGATGCACACGTCGATGCCTTCTTTCAACGCGCGTTTCATCCCGATCAAGGCCGCCACGGCCCGCCTCGACGATGAGCCACGCACCGAGCCGATGCCGAAAACGGCCATCGCACTTGATAGAATCGCGCCATCCTTGCTGGCGCTGGTGAGCACCACAGCTTTGCGACTATTTCCACACGTCCGCCGCCAGATCGGCGGAATGGTGACGATGCGGTTGTGCCACATCGCGTAAATGACCGGCGTGTTAGGGCCGTTTGCTTGGGTGATGCCGCAGCGGTCGCTGACCTCGTAGCGCAAGGTCTTGGACCAACTCCGGATGAACCAGCCAGCCAGTGCCCCGAGAATTTCCGCCTTGCGGTTTCCGCGGATCTCCGAGGTCTTGGCGGCTCTCATCGGTTGGAAATTAACAGTTTCCTCAAAGGAAGCCCGCAGGATGAAGGGTATCGACGAGGTATTGCTGGCGGGACATCATTTCCTGATACATCTCGTGAGCTTGCGGGTCCGGCTCGCAGCGTGATGCCAAATCCCCGACAACGAGGTAACTGGCGATTTCCTCAAAGCCTAACGATTCCCCGCTTTCGTGGAAAAACGCCACCGCTGCCTGCATCGCGGCACCCACCGCCGCTCCTTGGCGGCTGGAAACGGGCACCACCGGAGCGCCGAATACATCTGCTAGAAGTTGCCGCGTCACCGGACTCGACACTCCCGGTCCTAACAAACGAATTTCGGGCGGATCGAATCCGAGATCGCGCAAACGGCTCATCGCGTATCCTAAACCCAGCGCCACGCCCTCCGCCGCTGCCCGAGCCATGTGCGCGGGCGTGAAATTTTCTGGCGTAATTCCATGCAAGACGCCCGTGCCATCGGGCAGTCGGGGAATCGACTCACCGGTGAAATACGGCAAAAGTAACAGCCCGTCCGCCCCCGGTGAAACGCTGGCGACCATCGCTTCAAACTGTTCCGCCGTCCATCCGTAGTGCCGCCGCAGAACTTCCGGGGCCACCGCCGCATTGGTCGTCGTCGCGAGTCCGAGCCATGTGCCCGTCGCATTGCAAAGCGGCGTGATTTCTCCCCGATAGTCAATAACTGGCGAATCGCCCACGCCCACGATGACGCCCGCCGAGCCGAGTTCGACAGCGACAGTTCCGTTAGTGACACAGCCTGCGGCGAGCGCGGCCAACATCGGCGCAGCGCTGCCCGCTCCTACTTGGACTAATTCGGAAATGCCCCATTCCCTGGCGAGTGCGGGGCGGAGCAGGCCGCGGGGCTGGTCGGGAGCACCGATAGGCGGCAGCAATGAGGCGAGTTGCGGATCGATGAAGTCCAGAAGCTCTGCCGACCATTTCCGCGTGCGGATGTCTAGCAAACCTGTGCCGGAGGCGCTCCCCGGCTCGGTCGCCCGCTCGCCGGTGAGCCAGTAAGCGATGAAATCCTGGGCTGTTAGTAAACTCGCCGCTCGTTGAAAATGATAAGGTTCATGTTGTTTCAGCCAAAGGCACTCGGCGGCCGCGGATTCCACGCCTGGCGCTTGTCCAGCGAGTTCGATCAAGCCGGGTGCGCCACCGAAAGCGCGGGCGATTTCATCCGCCTGCTTTTTCACGGAAACGTCGCCTGCTAATTTCGCCGGGCGGATGATCCGGTTCGCCTCATCTAACAAAACCAACCCGCGTTGCGGCCCTGCGACACCGATTGCCGCGACCCGATCCTTGTGACCTTCCAGCGCGGAGAGACATTGCCGCACCGCGCGGTCCACCGCGTCAATCCACTGCGCCGGATCTTGCTCGCGATAGCCCGCCGGAAGCCCTTCGATCCAGTCGTGCGGAACCCACGCCTCGGCACGGATCACCGACGATTCCAAATCCAAGGCAACTGCGCGGGTCCCGCCGTGACCGATTTCAATCCCGAGAAAGTGCATGATGGTTTTCTAAAGTCGCAACACCGCCACCGGACGGACGAAGCGAGTTTCTCTACGGCAGACATTTTGACAAGTCCCGCCGTGCGGAAATCCGAGCCGAGCTGGGGTTTGACACGATTTGTGGATTGGGATATTTGAACATCCATGAATGACACGCCCCAGGACGCATGGTTTTACTCGCGTGATGGAGAAAAAATCGGCCCCGTGACTTTGGAATTCCTGCGGATCAAGGTGTCCGAAGCTGGCCTGAACCCGCGCCTCGACATGGTCTGGACGCAGGGCATGGACGAGTGGAAACCGGCGGGTGAAATCGAAGGGTTGTTCGAGCGACGCACCGCTCCCGAACCTCAGGAAAGTCTAGCTCCCCCCGCCAATCCTTACACTCCACCCGGCCAGGAATCCGCTGCCCAACTGATGGGAAAACAAGGCGAGTGGCCGGGTGCGCGGCGGCGGAGCTATCTGATCGCCCTTTTCATTTTCCCGATGGTCTGGGCCTTCGGCATCGCTGCGGCTATTCCATTTTTTACATCCCAGTTCGGTCCGGAAATCATGAAATTCGCTCAACCCGGTCTGCAAATCGTCCCCATCTTCGTGAGTCTCTATTTCGCTCTCCAGCGATTGGTGAATGTCGGAATGAGCCGCTGGTGGTATTTGGGGCAATTGGTTCCCTTCCTGAATATCTGGGTCGGCTATCGACTCTTCGCCTGCCCTGGTGGCTACGCCTATCATAAGAAACTCGATGGCGCGGGAATTTTCCTAGCGATCATTTACTGGCTGCTTGTTGCCATCGTCGTGCTCGCCATCGCCGCGCTCATCGCCCTGTTAGCCGGAGCCATCGGCACCCCCGAACTCCGGCAGCAAATCCAAGACGCCGTCCGCAATTTCAGCGACGCCGTCCGCGCGGCCTCCGTTCCCAAAGCGTGATCCAGTATTCCAAACAAGCGGATGAACGCCGCGAGGCCGGTCCTTTGGAATGCTGGTGCCTGCACGGTGCCGTGGGCATGGCGGCGGACTGGCGTGACTTCGCAAAAAATCTAGCAGCCGCTGGGATCGGCTCGCGGGCGGTGGATTTATGGCGGTTTCTCGAATGTAATCCGCTGCCGCTAACAGCTTTCGGAAAAGCTCTCAATGCCGAGGCCAGCGGCGAGGTCTTTCGGGGCAGTGGACGCGCTTTGTTAGGCTACTCGATGGGCGGGCGTTTGGCCTTACACGCCCTGTTGGAAAAGGCGCATCCGTGGCAAGCGGCTGTCATCGTTTCCGCCCATCCGGGCATGGAAAGGGATCAAGCCACGCGACGCGCCACCGATGCCACTTGGGCAACTCAAGCGCTGGTGGGAAATTGGCAACAATTTCTCGTTGCCTGGAATAAACAAGCGGTTCTGGGAGATGCACCGCTGCGCGATCCCCAAGCGTCTGGCGGCCTCATCATGCGTCGCCGGGAAATCGCCCGCAGTTTCGTGGATTGGTCGCTCGGAACCCAAAAACCGCTGTGGGATCGCTTGGGTGAAATTAAAATCCCGGTGCTCTGGATCGTTGGGGAAAATGACCCGAAATTCCGTGCACTCGCCGAACGCGCCGCCTCCTTGATTCCAAACGCCCACCTCGCCACCGCCCCCGGCGCAGGCCATCGCGTGCCGTGGGAAGTGGAAAGCTGGTTTGCAGATAAGGTTTGCGGTTTTCTCAAACTTGGCCGCGTTTGAGATTCTTGGTTGAAGGTATTGGAATCTCCAAAATCCACTTGAAGCCGAGGTTGCGGCGGATTCCAAGATCATCCAGAATCGTCGCCATGTGGACCACCGTGCGCGAATTCGAGGATATCTGTTATGAAACGACGGAGGAGGGCAGCATCGCCAAAATCACGATTAACCGCCCCGAAGTCCGCAACGCCTTCAGGCCTCTAACCGTGAAGGAAATGCTCATCGCCTTCGATCTCGCCCATGAAGACCCGAAGGTCGGCGCGATCATCCTAACAGGCGCGGGCGACCTCGCGTTTTGCTCCGGTGGCGACCAGAAAGTTCGCGGCCACGCGGGCTACATCGGCGAGGACGGCGTTCCGCGGCTCAACGTGCTCGATCTTCAGAAAAAAATCCGCTCCCTGCCAAAGCCCGTCGTCGCGATGGTTGCCGGATACGCCATCGGCGGCGGGCACGTTCTGCACATCGTCTGCGATCTAACCATCGCCGCTGATAACGCTCGCTTCGGTCAGACCGGTCCGAAAGTCGGCTCATTCGACGGAGGCCTCGGCTCCAGCTATCTTGCGCGGATCGTCGGTCAAAAAAAGGCTCGGGAAATCTGGTATCTCTGCCGCCAATACGACGCCCAACAAGCGCTCGATATGGGCCTCATCAACACCGTCGTCCCGCTCGCCGATTTGGAAAAGGAAACTCTAACATGGTGCCGTGAAATGTTAGCTCACTCACCGCTCGCGCTGCGCTGCCTCAAGTCCGCCCTCAACGCAGATTGCGACGGCCAGATGGGCCTGCTAGATCTTGCTGGAAACGCCACCTTGCTTTACTACATGAGCGAGGAAGGGCGAGAGGGGAAACAAGCCTTTCTCGAAAAGCGCCCACCGGATTTCACGAAATTCCCGCGCGTGCCATAAGGCTCGCAAAGCAGTCTAAAATCCCCGCGTTTCACCATTGCCGTTGACCCGCATCCCTGCGCTGGCGACTCTCCGCGCATGTTCATTGATCACATCCGCATTTTCGGCAAGGCTGGCGACGGCGGAAATGGCGTTGTCTCCTGGAAGCGCGAAAAATTTGTCCCCCGCGGCGGCCCGGACGGTGGTGATGGGGGAGCAGGCGGCGACATCATCCTCGTCGTGGACAACTCCGTGGACAATCTCCGCGCCTACCACTACGACCCCAAGCTCATCGCCGAGGATGGGAAAAACGGCGCGGGTGGGCGGAAGACGGGAAAAAGCGGTAAGAATGTCATCGGCAAGGTTCCTCCCGGCACGGTCGTTTTCCGCAGCAATGCCGTCACCGTCCAGGAAGCCGTCGAGTTTGAGCGCAGCGCGGAAGGCATCGACCTTGAACCCATCGCCGACCTCACCGAAATTGGCCAGGAATTCGTCCTCTGCAAAGGCGGCGATCCCGGCAGGGGCAACTGGAATTTCAAAACCGCCACTAACCGCACCCCGGTCGAGCACACGCTCGGCACGCCCGGCGAAGTATCGGTCTTCTATCTGGAACTCCGCCGCATTGCGGATGCCGGCCTCGTCGGTTTCCCGAATGCGGGAAAATCCACGCTCCTCGGCAAGCTCTCCCACGCCAAGCCGAAGGTCGCCTCGTATCCCTTTACCACCCTCCAGCCAGTCGTCGGCGTCGTCGAGTTCCCGGGCTACCGGCGCTGCACCGTTGCGGATATCCCCGGCCTGATAGAAGGTGCCCATGATAACCGCGGCCTCGGCCACGAGTTCCTGCGTCACATCACCCGCTGCCGCGTTCTGTTATTTGTAATCGACATGGCGGGTAGCGAGGGCCGCGATCCCATTTCAGATTTGGAAATTCTCCGCCGTGAGATCAAGGAATACGACGAGGAACTCGCCCGCTTCCCATGGAAAATTATCGCCAACAAAATGGACCTTGAAGGTGCTGCGGAAAATCTCGAAATTTTTCGCAGCCGCTTTTCCAAGATCGACATCATCCCGATTTCCGCCGAAGCCGAACAAGGTCTCGACGATCTCAAACAAGCCCTCGATAACGAGATCGGCTATCGTCCGGAAAAATAGTTAGAAACCCGTTCACCATGCACCCGCAGCCCCAACTGGTGTTCGTTTACGGCACGCTGCGCCGTGGCGGGTCCAATCATTTTCGGATGGCAGGCGCGGCGTTCATTTCCCCTGGCTCCATCACCGGAAGCATGTATCGCATCGACTGGTATCCGGGCCTTGTCCTTGATGAGTCGGGCAGTGAAATCCAAGGTGAGGTTTACTCCGTCGGCCCGGAGCAACTCTCGGCCCTCGACATTTTTGAGGGTCTCTCTGCCGGTGAAATTCAGGGAAGCGAATACCGCCGCGTGGAAACTACGGTCGTGTGTAAAAACAGCCAAACCCTAAGCGCCTGGGTTTGGGAATGGGTTGGCATCGTCGATGAAAGTCAGCGCCTGTCAGAGGGTGATTGGCTCCAGGAAGAATAATACGATGAGACACCACGCCCACATGTCTCCCGTTGATTGGGTCAAGCGCGTCAATCGCTCGTGGATCGTCCATAACAATCTGAACGACCAAGCAGAAGCGTGGGTCCATTATCTAGGGGATCTTCACGACGGGCGCCTCGATCCCTCCTGTGAAATCGCCCGCGAAATGTGCGATCTGCGGGAGGCGTTGGACGATCCTAAGCCTTGGTTCTATGCCGGGCTTTTCAACCTCGCCACTGCTGAAGAAGCCAGACAATTTCTCGACATGCACCGCGTCACCAAAGCCACGGTTCCCACCATGGTGGACGATGAAAGTGTCCACCTCTGGATCGCCCGCATCAGCCCGGAAACACGGGAGTTGTTAGAGCGGATGCGTGCCGCGCTGGTCTTGGCGAGGAAAAATAAGGAGTAGCGACATTCCTGTCGCTACAAAGAGGTTTCCCCTAGTGTCCCGTAAAATTCACAATGACGGATGGGAAGCTGGCGAAGCGTCGTTGGGGAGCACACGCGCCTCGCGTGTTGTCTTTGGCGCCCTCGCCGAAGACAGGCGTTGCAGGCTATTCCAAGCTGTTTTCGAAGAGGGCGTCGAAAACCACACGCGAGGGCGCATGAGCTCCCCAAGATTTTGAACCTTCGTGGCATCCACCACTTACTACTTTACGAGACATTAGGTAGTTAGACAGATGAATGAATGCGGTGGTCAAAAGTGCCCCCTCCTTATGGCACCACTTCGGGGACGATGCGGGGGAAAACGGGCATGGGCTTTTCAATGACATGGCCATCCTCTAGCAACCCCCAGTGCAGGTCCGCGAGCTTGAGGTTTGTTAGCGTGGGGAAATTGAGTTGGGCCGCCAGTTTTTCAGCAGCATCGGGCAGAATTGGGGCCAGCAGAACGGAAGCGTGGGCGACGCTTTCCGCTAGATGATAGAGAACGGTGGCGAGGCGGTCCATTTTCTCGGGATCCTTGTTAAGCTCCCACGGCTTCATGCGCTCGGCGTATTGATTGCAATGAACCACATGGCGGCTGAGCGCTTCGAGACCTTTGGAAACGTCGAATTCATCCATTGCCGTTTGATAGGCTGCGATGGATTCTGCGAGCGAGGTTTGCAGCGCGGTGTCGTCCGCCGTGAGCGGGCCGCCGTGCTGGAGGACTCCGTCGGTGAAACGCTGGCTCATGTTGAGCGCACGGTTGCATAGATTACCGAGTTCGTTGGCCAGCTCGGTGTTGAAAAGCATGATCAAGCGCTCCATGTCGAAGTCAGAATCCTTGCCGGTCACGATGTCGCGAACAAGGTAGTAACGCACCGCCTCAATGCCGAATTTATCCGCGAGTTCGTTAGGATCGACGACATTACCGGTGGATTTTGCCATTTTTTCCCCACGAATGTTCCACCAACCGTGGACGAGCAGCTGCGGCATTTGAGAATCGGTGAAGCCCATGGCGTGCAACATGCAGAGCCAGTAAATCCCGTGCGCCGGGATCAGAATGTCCTTGCCGATGACGTGGACCGGGCGGCTGTTAGCGGGCCAGAGTTTATTAAAATCGGGAAGCCCGGCATCCGGCGCGGCCTTGTAGCCAGCGAAGGAGATGTAGTTGATGAGCGCGTCGAACCAGACGTAGGTGACGTAATCTTCATCAAACGGAAACCCAATGCCCCATTGCAGGCGTTCCTTCGGGCGGGAAATGCAGAGATCAGTGCCGACGTTACGTTCGAGGGCATTGAGCAGCTCAGCCTTGCGGAAGGCGGGGATAATGATGTCGGAATTCGACTCTAGGAAACCCTTGAGCCAATCCGTGTGGTCGCTGAGTTTGAAATACCAGTTTTCCTCCTCGATCTCCACGACCTCGCCCCACTCGGGGCCGAAATTTCCCGCCTCGTCTCGGTCGCGTTCCTGGAGGAATTGCTCCTGCCGTACCGAATAGTGGCCAGAGTGGGTTTTCTTATAGAGCTGGCCCTGTTCCTTGAGTTCCGTGAGAATCGCGCCGACGCAGGCCTTGTGGCGCGGGTCGATGGTCTCGGCCCAGCCGTCGTATTTCACGTCGAGTTTTTCCCAAAGTGCTGCGAATTTCAAAGTCGTGCGTTTGACGAAATCCTCGGAAGACACGCCTTCCTTTTCCGCAGTCTGCTGGACTTTCTGGCCATGTTGATCGACGCCAGTGAGGAAATAAACCTCATCGCCTCGAAGCCGACGATAGCGGGCGATCACGTCGGCAAGAACTTTTTCATACGCGTGGCCGATGTGCGGGGAGCCGTTCGTGTAATCAATAGCGGTGGTGAGATAGAACATTTTGAGAGAGTCAGAAGTGAGCGGACTGCGTGGAGAAAGGAAAACACAGACGCGCCCTGACGTGCAAGGCTGGGAAGCGTGGAATGATAACTTACCCACTCTGACCTCCTCCGTATTCTAACATTCTTGCAATCGCAAAAAAAATACAGTCCCCCGCGTGTGAGGACTGTATGGATTGGTTTAATGGATCCGATCTTTATTAAGCTCTTGCCGGTGTGGCAATTTCATCCATGGAAGTGACCGAAATATCTTCTGCTCCGGCCCTTTCTAGAATTTCTTTTGCCTGGGTCACCTGATCGCTTGTTACTGCGTGGACAGAGATTAGGATGTTCCCTTCCGACACGCGGTTTTCATAGCGCTTGGCTTCGATCTCGGGAATGCCGAGGCCTATCAATCCCCCCGCGATTCCGCCTATAGTCGCCCCGGCTGCGGCACCACTCAGCGCTGCAAGTAGGGGACCTGCGGCGATCAGCGGTCCCACCCCTGGGATTGCCAGCGCGCCAATGCCAGCAAGTAATCCGAGAGTGCCGCCAAGCACACCGCCGGTAGTTGCGCCGGTCACGGCGCCCTCAGGAGCCTTGGTGTTTTTCTCATGCGAGAATTCGTGCGTGGTTCCCTTATCAGGAAATAGTACGGAGATGTCGTTAGAGGAAAATCCGGCGGCGGTTAGATTGTCAACAATTTGGCTTGCTTGGCCTTCCGAAGTGCTAATGGCATATACAGATTTGTGGTTCATAATATTAATTGGTTGGAATTTCTAATGGAGAATTTTTGGTTATTTCGTGACGACTTCCAGATCATCGGAAATTTTCGCGGAATTAGCATGGTTGCGGGCGATTTTGAGGATGGACTCATGTTCCGCAGCGGATTCCACCACGCCTTTTAGGACCACTTTTTCGTCTTTCGTGATGATCTTAATGTTCTTTGCGTTGAACGATAAATCGGATGCCACGATTTCCGCGCGAATGTTTTTCGTGATTTGAATATCACCGTCGCTATTGCTTTGATCGGTGGGAACCATGACATCCTTGTTATTAGGCTTCCGGTTCTGTGCGGTGTTGTCCGGCGCAGTTCCGTTGCTTTCCATTGAGTCCCGGTAAGAACGCAACGCCTCGGTGTTAGTAGAGTCGTTATAGTCCGGCCAAGCGCCTGTCTTGAACTTCGGGGCCATGCCCAGTTGTTCTTTCGTCAACTTGGTTTTGAATGACTTCGTATTCGCATCATAGCGAAGCACCGAAACGGGCACTGAGCTGAGGGTGTCCGCCATCCCCAGGAATCCGCCAGAGGAAATCACGACAGCGAGAATTTCTGCCGATTTCATATCGAGGACAAGATCCTGCACCTCGCCAATCGTTTCATCGCCAGCGTTTTTCACGTTCAGCCCGATGACCTGGGAAGCCCGCCACGATGCCGCATTCCCTTTAGTGCCAGGAACTGGAGAGTTCAGTTCAGCTTGCTTGTCCGGTTCCGCAAAGGCGGTCAATGGAGTGAGAAGGGGAACGATGGAGATAAGTAAACTTCGTTGGATTGCGTTCATGGTTGGTTGATAGGTTGAATCCGCATTGCGGTTCTTTGCCTATCGCAACCAGTGTGCCGACCTCTCGCAGGAGTCGTTATCCATTGTCGTGGAACGATTCCAGGGCACGCCCGCTTTTTCCCCCTTTCATTGCACGCGTGCAATATGCGGGTTCGGAAGTAAACAATATTGCAAAATACTCGTTCGTATCACTTCACGACTTTCCCACCCAGCGAGAGAATGCGGGCATTACCTTTGGCTGCCTCGGCCTCGGGGATGTTGCCATCCCGGA
>JANYFB010000280.1 GCA_025362955.1 Akkermansiaceae bacterium | reverse complement strand
TGGGCCTTGGGGAAAAAAAGTCCGTGAGTCCGCCGCCACCGGACGTCTATCACCAGAGGAGGAACTTGAGTATTTCCTCAATGACCGACGCCAGCATGTCACGGAATTGATTGCACCATCGTTAGCGGCGGGGAAAGTCGTGATCTTGGATCGATACTATTTTTCCACCATGGCCTATCAGGGCACGCGTGGTTTCGACCCAATGGAAATCCGTCGCAAAAACGAGGCATTCGCTCCAGTCCCCGATTTGTTGCTCATCATGGACATTGATGTGGATTCTGCCCTCAAACGCATCGGCACGCGGGGTGACACCGCTAACGAATTTGAAAAGCGAGAAAATCTTCAACGCTGCCGGGATATTTTTCTCTCACTTCAGAATGAGGCATTTGTGCGGGTGATCAACACGATGGGCACGCCCGAAGAAGTGGCAGAGCATGTCCGCGATGTGATCGGAACGAGATTGATTTAGCAGTCGTGCGTTTTGCACTTAGTGTCGCGATCTGCAATGGGGTGGGTGGGTATTAACATACCCAATAAGCCGTTTAACGCTGATTTCAAGCGGCTTATATCGAACTGTTTTGTTGGTATTCTTCCTGCGAAAAAGTCCCCATGCTCACCACCCAGGATGCCCAGACCGCCGACTCCGCCGAGTTGCAGAACGTCCTCACCCGCTATGTGGATTCCTTCGATGGATATACCCAGGCAGCTGAGGTTGTGGGATCGCAGGGACTCGCTGCCGCTTTTCTGGAGATCGCCGCCCGTCGGAAAAGCATTGTTGAGAATGTCGCGACACTCATTGTGCAGCAAGGCGGGAAACCGGACATCGCTGGCAGCCCCGAGGCAGCGATCCACCGCTGGTGGATCCGAGTCAAGGCCGGGATGACGGAAGAGGAATTCAAGGCGACACTTGTGGAGTGTGTGCATGGTGAAAAAGAACTCGCCCGTACCGTCCAGAATGCTCTCGATCATGGCAATCTTGCTGTGAACCATGCGGCGATTGTTAGAGAAGTGGGAGCCGAGTTGAAAGAAACCATCCATACTTTTGAGTCAGTTATTGAATAACGATTTTCACCGAACACTTTCTGGATCGCCGGATTCCAGACAGTTAGAAACAACCTCCGGCACAGAAAAATAAATATATGTTAAGTTGGTCACTCACATTTCTCGTCCTCGCTCTCATTGCAGCCGTTTTTGGCTTCAGTGGGATCGCGGTCGCTTCCGCCGGGATCGCGAAAATCCTCTTTTTCGTATTCTTGGTATTATTGATAGTTTCCGCCCTCTCAAGAGCGATGCGCGGCAAAAATCCATAATTATCAAAAGCATTTCACCCACGAAACTTTATGAACTCATCTTTATTCCAAGATCGCCGAGCAACTGGTTTGCTAAATCGTGTCCGCGAGGATGTAACCCATCTGCGTGATGACATCGGGAGCCTTTTGACCCATACGACCAAACAAACATTGCCTAACGGTGCGCGTGAACTTGCCGACCAAGCAAGGCATCAGCTTGCTGCCGGTGGTGCTTATGCTGCCTCCCGTTTGAGGGATTTCCGGGGCCAACCCAATCGCCAATCTGCAGGTTGGATCGGCGGCGCGGTAGTTGCGGGATTGCTAGCCTACGGAGTTTTCGCGCTATGCCGGAGTGCCTGCCAGGCGAAGCGAGTCGCCAATTCTGGCGAGTATGAACTCGATGATGAAGTCACCGAATGATTGCCAGATCGAATCAACCCCATATATCACATTCCATGAAAATCCTCCATATACCCTTGATCGCTGCCTCAGTTTTCGTTCTATCAAATTGTCGGGAAGCCAAACACCAAGTGGCCGTTGCTAAACAACAAGCCGCTACACTCGGCGATGTGACTTTTGCCCGCAACGCCTTTGAATCGCTGGCCCGTGGCGAGTCATCAGTTTCCGACAAAATTGATTGGCCTGTGTTCACATCGCTGGGTGAAAATCTTGGTAGATCTTACGTTGCTCTGACTTCTGGAGTTGAGAAGGAAAAATTCATCACAGGTTTCATCACCCAATTCGCATCGTCCTTCCGCGAGAGCGGCGGAAACCTCGAAAAATTCACCAATTGGCGCGTCTCGCTTCATGATAAACAGAAGACTGAAGTTGCGGCGGATACGCCAAACGGGATTCTAACGGTAATCGTTGCCGAGCGTGATGGAGTTGAGCGTGTATCTTCAATTAATATCATTAAATAAAGATTCCGAACGCTTCTACCCTCATTTCACACTCCGGACCATTTCGGACGCTCGGTTTCGAACGCCATCACTGCCCCGCTTAAAGGATGGGAAAACGAAAGTTTCCATGCATGAAGTTGGAGTGGTGGGGAGTCGGGATCGAGCGTCTGCGTTTCGCCGATTTGGTGAAACGGAAGATAAGTAGGATCTCCTGCAACTGGATGACCAAGTTGCCAAAGATGGGCACGGATTTGATTGGTCCTGCCAGTTGCCAGCTTGGCCTCTAGCAGAGTAGTTCCATCGGAGCAACGCTCTAACACATGAAAATCCGTTCGCGAGGGCAGTCCATCAAGCGGGTCTATAAGCCGCATCCCCATCACATCCGGTTCGGCGGAAATCGGAGCGTCGGAGAAAAATGTATCTTGCTCGGGTTGTCCCAGCACTCGCACAAGATATCGCTTTTCCACCGTCCCTCCGAGAAACTGACGCTGGAGCACACGGCAGAAATGGCGGGTGCGCGCGAACACCACGAGGCCGGTAGTATTTGCGTCAAGACGATGCACAGGTCTGGGATACTTGGGAGCATACACCTGATTCAGAATGGCTTGCAGCGTGTTGCGATGAAATCGCCCACTTGCGTGCATCGGCAGCGGCGCGGGTTTGTGAATCACGAGGACCGCTTCGTCTTCATACACCACGCGAATGTCCGCTGATACCGGCGGCTCGACGGCGGGCGCAAAAACCTGATTTACCCGCTCGCCACCGCGCACCCGATGATTTTTCCATCTAACAGTTCCGCCGTAATTCTCGAAGCGGCCCGCATCACATCTCGCCTCCCATTCCGTGGGCGGAATCTGTGGAAAAATGGCAATCAATGCTTCTAACAAAGTTTTTCCATCCTGCGAGGCGGGGACATTGATGGGACGGCGGTTTTCCAAAGCGACTGAACCTGGCAAGGGATGAGTAACTTTAAAAATTGCGAGATGCAGTTCAGCAATCCGCTGGCTCATGCGTTCCGGCGCACTGACGAAACAATGCGGACAACTCACGCCTTCCACATGCCGGGGGTCTTCTTGATCGGCAGCATCCAACGGTGCTTGGCAGGCGAAGCAGATTGCATAATCCGTCTCGCGCAGCCCGGGGTCCACGCCCACGCGCTGGTCGAAGACGAAGCATTCACCTTCGTAATGATCGCCTCCGCATTCCTCGAAATATTTGAGGATGCCGCCGTCGAGTTGATAGATATTGCTGAAACCTTCCTGTTCCATGAACGGTCCGGCTTTTTCACATCGGATACCACCAGTGCAGAACATCACGACCGGCTGACTCTTGAGTGATTCCGGAAATTTTCGAATCGCGTCTGGAAATTCACGGAACGTGTTGATATGAGGAATGAGCGCGCCTTTGAAAGTGCCGAGCTGCACTTCGTAATCATTGCGGGTATCGAGCAAGGTGATCGACTTGCCTTCATCCAGCCATCGTTTCAGCTCGGACGCTGCGATTTTAGGCGAGGTATAATTGGCTGGGCGGATACTCTCCATGCCGAAAGCAATGATTTCCTTTTTTACCCTTACTAACATCCGGTTGAAAGGTTGCTTCTCGCTGACGCTGACCTTCGGCTCCAGATCTTCAAGGCCGGGAATTTTCCTGAGTTTTTCCAACAGCAACTCTATCGACTCCGCCGCTCCCGCCACAAATAAGTTGATGCCTTCCGTGCTGAGAAGGATTGTCCCCTTGAGATCCCACGCCCGACATGCGGTGATAAGATCCTCCCGCAAGTCCTTCAAGCCGGTGAGTTCGGCGAAGCGGTAGGTCGAGATATTCGTGACGGCGAACATGGCGGAAAAACAACAGGGAACCCGGCACCTTGCCAGTGAAGAAACCAGAATTTTCCCGGTCATTTCTTGGGGAAACAGCCAAGCCCAGTTTAAAAACTGCCGTCCTTCGGAAATCAGGAGTAGGATGATTCCACCCGGTTAGCGACGTCGCGATAGCCGTAATCGACCTCGTAGATTTGCTTGAAGCAATCGAGGGCGGAGGGTTTGTCGCCCATCTCCCAGTGAATGAGGCCTTTTTCGTAGAGAACTTCCTTCTTGGTGTTGTCCATCGCGACAAGGTCGGCAAGAGCGTCCGTAAGCTGTTTGATAGAAAGGTCGAACATGCCCTTGGCGCGGAAGGTGCGGCCTAGCAGGAGGAGAACCCGGGTGCGGATGTGCGGGTTACGCGTTGCTTGCTGGAGGTGGGGAATTGCAGCGCTGAAATCCCCTGAGCGGTAGAGAGCGGAACCGAGTTCGAAGCGAAGTTGAGGATCGGTGGGGTTGTAATCGACCCGCTTCTGAGCTTCTTGGACTTGCTCGGCAAGGCGGTCGGCCTTACGAACTTCGAGGGCTGCCTTAAGCTCTGCGTTGTCAGGATCGGCTGCGGCAGCGATTTCAAGGTTCTTCATGTCAGACTCTTCCGAGCGGTCTTTCATGGCGGCGGCCTTAGTCGCTAGGGCGACGTCGCCTTTGCTGAGGGTGTGTGCCCAAGTAAAAAAGGCGGTGGCGTTATGCCAGTCTTCCAGCAATTCGTAGATAGCAGCTAGGTCCTTGACCGTCGATAGAACGTTGGGGTCGATATTGTATTTCTCGATGATTTTATCGCGGCGTTCTTCAAGTTGCTCACGGGTGAGGCCGGTGCGGGCAGCTTTTTCAAGTTCCTCGTTCTCTGCGGAATTCCGCATGAGCGAACGCATGTCGGCGTTTTCATCCCACTTTTGTTTCTTCATGGACGCGCGAGCGGAGGCGTCCTTGGAACCCTTGATGGCCGCCCCGTCGGTGGGGTGGTGCTTGATGATGTCGTTGTACACCTCCGCAGCAATGTGGGGTTGATCCTGGTTGATGTAAAACTCCGCCAGCTTGTGAATGAGTTTCGCGTTTTCAGGACTGCCTTTGCGGACGGTTTCCAAGGCGAATGCGGCGGTTTCAAACATCTCCAGTTTGATGCAAATGTCGAAAAGCAGGTCGTTTGCTTGATCGTTGAGTGGATCTTTTTCCAACTCTTTTTCAATCAGGGGAAGGGTGGCCTCGGGATCCTTCTTGGCCTGATTTTGGAGTTTCATCATGCCCATACCGCCGGTCTGGATACCAAGGAAGCCGCCTTTTTTCTTGGTATTTCCCGTAAGCTGAAGCTCGCACTTACGGAGCATTTTACGGCCTTCCACAAATCCCGGGCTGTCTTTGAGCACCGCCTGGAGAAGGCTGACGCCGTAGGGGAGCTGGGCGGTTTGAACAGCACTGAGCGCTTTAAGCCAAAGGGGTTTGAGGTTCGACGGCAGTTCTTTTTCGGTGATCTCAGGCATAGCAATAGACGATAGTGCGGTTTTTAAGGAATGCCACTTGCGAGGGTGACGGCATGAAAACTGAAGCGCGGGACACGGCTTGGCAAGCACGGGCTTAGGGAGAAAAGCAAGAGAATGCGAGCATGGCGCGTTTTTTGGCATTGATGCGCTGGCGGGGATGAGTTACCGACACGCCGCACGGCGGATTTTCATCCCGCCGTTTGTATTATCTCACTCCCATATGCCTCCCCGCCCCAAGAATTCCGGACGTCGTAACAATCGCAATCGTTATGGCCCACCGAAGCGCTCCACGAAAGACGAAGAAGAAAAAGCCGTGGAGGTGGATGGGGAAATTTCATCAGTTCTTGCTGGGACGATGTTCCGGGTGAAGCTGGAGAGCGGGCATGAAGTGCTTGCCCACATTTCGGGGAAAATGCGCAAGCGTTTCATCCGCCTGGTGGTGGGCGACAAGGTCAAAATGGAGATGTCTCCATATGATCTAACGAAAGCGCGGATCGTATTCCGCTTAAGCTAGAATCATTCCAAGGCGGACGCGAACTCAGCAACCTCAAGCGCCGCTAAGGCCGCATTGCCCCGTCTCTCGATCACGATGTCGCCTAGCAGTTCGTTCTGACGGACGATGAATTGGTTGAGCTTCATCAATTCCAGCAGTGCAAGAAAGGTGACGATTACCTCCGCCTTGGTGGTGGCGGTTTGGAACAAGGTCTCAAAACGACGTGACTCTCCCGGCGTGAATTGTCCGAGAAGCAGCTCAATTTTATCCGAAACTGTGTAGCGGTCGTCGATGATGTCACCGAAATCGTGGGATTCCTCGAAGCGTTTGAGGACGTTCTGAAAGGCGCGGATCAGATCAAAAATAGAAACCTCCGCTAGAGCAACCGGTTCCTCGGCGGGCTGGTCCGAAGCATCCGGCTGATGGGCGAAACGCCCTTCCTGCTCTTGTTCACGAAGGCAGAGAAATCCGGCGGCATCTTTGAATTTTTTATATTCGATGAGCTGGCGGATGAGTTCCCACCGCGGATCGTCCTCCTCGGCATCTTCTTCAGGCGGCTGGTCGACGCGTGGAAGCAAGGTGCGGCTTTTCAGATACATCAGATTTGCCGCCATGACGATAAACTCGGACGCGAGGTCGATATTCAGCAATTTGAAAGTGTTGATGTAGTCAAGATATTGGCGGGTGATGCGCTCAATGGAGATCAAATGAATGTCCATCTCATCCTTTTTGATTAGATAGAGCAGGAGATCAAGAGGGCCCTCAAAAATTTCAAGGCGGACTTTGTAGTCGTTAGCTTCCACGGGTCGGAGGTAAGGAATGATTGGCGGCGGTGCGAGGTAAATTTCCCTCGCTTGATGTGCGGAGGGTGGTTTTACTCGCCGCGCCTTCAGGCGAGTTGAATTATGGAATCCGAGCAATCGCAAAATTTTAATGAACGCCTGAGCCAATGGGTGGCAAATCAGGGCTTTTGGTTCCAGATCCGCTACTCTCTGACCGGCAGCGGCACCAAAGGCACGGCGATGTATCATTTGTTGCGTTTAAGTTCCCGGATATTGGTATTTCTGCTCGTGGTGGCGGCTGCGGGCATGTATTTTCTAGTGCAGCGGACTAAATCCAGAAAGTTCACTGACGGACTGGTGGCATCCCTCCAATCCGGACTTTCCGGCTCCGATGTGGAAATGCGCGGGTTTTCCAAAATCCAAGGCGAACTCAACATCAACCGCCTCTCGTTGGACGGCGGGAATAATACTTTTTACAACTCGATGGTGGTCAGGAATATCCGTTGTAAAATGGGATTACTTGATGGTCTAAGAGGGAAATGGGAGCCCGGGACCGTTTCGCTTTCACGGCTCGATGTGGAACTTCGTGCCGGGGCAGACGATGCCCAATCGGCACAGATGTTTGCCAAAGCGATTTACAAAAAATCCCAGTCGGTCACGATTAAAACCTTGGAAGTGGCCGATGCCTCATTGCGTTGGGGATATTCTGAGCGGACCCGAGGGGCTATCGAGAATAGTGTCTTGAAAATCCAGTGCTTGGATAACGGCTTGAGGCTGAGTTTTAAGGGAGGCACGTTTTCACAGAATTGGCTGAGAAAAATCGAAATTGTCGATATGGTGGTTTCCTGTGATTTGAATGGCTTGGTGTTTGAAAAGGCCGAGTTGCGGCAAGGGCAGGGGACGGTTGATTTTTCCGGGCTGAAGCTGATCGGCGGGGAACGGCCTATCATCGAAGGCGTGGCGAAAATCCATAAACTTGATTTGGAGGGCGTGGTCCCAGCGCCGCTGAGAACCTTTATTGAAGGGACGATTTCCGGGGATTTCAAAGTGACTGGATCTACCAATTCCTCGGATGGAATCGGCTTCACGGGCCAAGTCAACCTTGATGGTCAAGACATAATCACCCTGCGTGACCGGATCCATCTACTCAAGGCGTTGTCCACCGTGGATTATGTCCGAGGCTACCACCGCGTGGATTTCCGTGAGGGTACGTTCAATATGAAAACCACCGGCGGAGGGATGGAAATCTCGGATTTAAAATTGAAAGCGGAAGAGCTTTTTACTCTCGAAGGGAAGCTGCGCGTGAGGTTGCCGACGCCTGAGGAGGCCAAGGCCGCCGTCGAGAAAAGCGCGCGGGCTGGCGGAGCACCGCTTTTTAATGGCGACGAACCTGAGCCTGATACCACCGGCCCGAAGGTCGAGGATTCCGAGTTCACACTGCGCCGCGCCGCGGAAGAAGCCAAACGGGCGAAAGAGCGAAATCCTGGGGAGGGAACGGGTTCGTTGTTTGATCGTCTCGGCCTCAGCCTTGAAATGCGCCGTCTTGAGGAACAGGCATCCGAGCGCATGTCCCGGACTCTGCTTTACGAAGGTTCTTTCCGGGCCACGGTGCCGGCAGATGCCTTTGAGCGTGCGCCAAAACTCGCCGCCCAGTTCCCGGTAGATCCGAAATCGGGCAGAATCCCGCTGATGGTGCCCATCGAAGGCAGTTTATATGAAATTACGCTGAAGCAGGCCGAGGATCTCTATCAGCAAGGCCGCCGTCAGTGATCGCGGGCAGGCGAGAGGCCCAGGCTGTGATAGATTTCACGGGTTGCCCGGCTTTTGTTGAGCGTGTAGAAATGGATGCCGTCCACACCCTCGTTGAGAAGGCCGGCACATTGTTCTGCGGCGTAATGGATGCCTACGCGCTCAACGCCTTCCGCGCTGGATTTCGCCCGCTCCAGCGCACGCAGTAGTTTGGCCGGGTATCGGGCTCCGGCGGCAAGCTCCGCCATGCGCTTCATTCCTGATAGAGAAGTCACCGGCATCACACCGGCGATGATCGGAACCTGGATTCCCGCCAAATCACAACGATCCCGGAAATCCAGGAAATCGTGGTTATCGAAAAAAAGCTGGGTGCAAATGTAGTCTGCGCCTGCGTCCACTTTGGCTTTGAGGAAATCGAGTTCATCCACTCGGTTAGGCGTGCCGGGATGGCCTTCTGGAAATCCAGCCACGCCAATGCCGAAGCCACGCGAATCGGGATGGGCACCGGATTCGTTAAATTTGCGGATGAAACGCACAAGGTCAGCGGCATGCCGGAATCCGCTTTCCGTCCAATCATAGTCCGGCTGATCTTTCGGCGGATCGCCACGCAGGGCGAGGATGTTGCTGACACCGGCAGCCGCGTAGCGTTCAAGAATGCCCATCACCTCTTGCTCGGAATGTCCCACGCAGGTTAGATGCGGGACCGGCGGGATGGAGGTAGTCTGTTTGATGCGGACCACCAGATCATGCGTCAATTCGCGAGTGCCTCCGCCTGCGCCATAGGTCACGGAAACGAATGTCGGTTGGAGCGGTTCCAACTCACGGATCGCCTGATATAGATCTTCCCACGCCGCCGCGCTGCGTGGCGGGAAAAATTCGAAGGAAAGCGAGGGGCTCGAATCGTTTAAAATATCTCGGATGTGCATGAAAATGGGTGAAGGGAAGACCAGCGTGAAGCGAAACTTTTCCGAGGGTTTGGAGTTTCTTCGGGAGTTAGCGTTGCGGAACGCGGCTAAAAAAGCGTTAATTGCCTATGAAAACAATCCCTGTTTCCCTTCTTGTTGCGGGAATGATGCTGCCCACGGTCTGCCTAGCCCAGCCACCCGCGCCTCCAATGGCGCCGGCAGGGGATGAGAAAGGCGATCGCAGAGGTCCGCCGCCGTTCCTCGAAACATGGAAACTCACGGACTCGGATCACGATGGATTCATTTCCCAAGCAGAATTCGATGCCATGCCTCGCCCTCGCAATCTGCCCGAGGAAAAGCGGGCGAATCTTTTCAAACGCCTCGACAAGGATGGCGATGGTAAACTGAGCCGCGAGGAACTGGGTCACTTTGTGAAACCGCACGACGGGCCGGGGCCGCAAATGCAGCGCTTGTGGGAACTGGATACCGACAAAAGCGGTGGCGTCAGTTTTGAAGAATTCAAAGCAGGCCAGCTGTTCATGAAACTTCCCCCCGAGCGGCAGGAAGAGGTGTTTCATCGGTTAGATTCTGATGGAGATGGGGTGATCACCCCCAAGGACCACCCGCAACCCCCGTTCAAACGCCCTGACGGAATGCCGCACCACGACGGGCCTGAAGGCAAGCATCCTGAAAAAGAAGCGGAGCCAGACGAGCCCGGTCACATCAACCATAAACTCGATTCGAATGGTGACGGAGCCTTGTCCTTCGAAGAATTCCGCGCAGGACCAGCAGTGAAAAACCTAACGGAAGACGAGCAGGAAAATCGTTTCCAACTGCTCGACCGGAATGGCGACCTCAAGATTTCCGCAGAGGATTTCCCACCGCCACCGAAACCTGCCGAGTAAGACACATAGACCTACTCCTGCCCCCTAGGCCTTTACGGAAAGCTCGCGATCTCAAGGGGCAGCGGACATGTGCTCTGCCCTAGCGGCGCTTGCGAGGACGGCTTCGCGGATGCCACCTTTACGGTTACTCCACCAGAGCACCACCGGGGAGGCGATGAAGATCGAGGAGAAAGTGCCGACGATGATGCCGATAAAGATGATGACCCCGAAGTCGCGCAGCGCGGAGCCGCCCATGAAGGCAAGGATGGCCACGCTGATGAGGGTGGCGCCGGAGGTCAGCAAAGTCCGGGAGAGCGTGGCATTGACCGCTTCATTCATAATTTTTTCGACCGAATCGGTTCGATAGAGAAGCATTTCCCGAACGCGGTCAAAGACGATAATCGTGTCACTGATGGAATATCCGGCGATGGTGAGCACGGCTCCAACGTGGATGAGCGAGAGCTCACCGCCCATCAGAACCACCACTCCGAGGCAGATAATGATATCGTGGAAAATGGCGACAAAGCCACCCAGAGCGAACGAAAACTCGAAGCGGAAGGTCATGTAAATCACAATGCCGAGCAGCCCAAGGCCAATGGCGACTAGCGACTGGGTGCGAGAGGATCCGCCAATGAGCGACGAGACTTCATCTTGGCTGGCATCGATCAAGAAATCTCCGGAATTGGCTTTCTTCTGGCCCAGCGCGGGAAGTTCAGCCCGCAGCGTGTCGGTGACGACTTGCGAATCCTTAGTGGCGCAACGGACGGTGAGCATCGTGCCGGTCGCCAGATTGCTCTCTTGTTGCGGGTAAGCTTCTTTGGAAAGCTTCCCGGCGGTTTTCATGTCGGTGACGACTTTTTTAACATCTTCGATTGGGACTTTGATGTCCTTACCGAGTTGGAACTTAATGAGAGTTCCGCCAGTAAAGTCGATCCCCAGTGAGCGCTCGCCACGGACGGCGAAGGCACCAATGGAAATGATAATCGTAGCGACTGCCAGCCCAATGCAAAGCCGGCGTTTGCCCATAAAGTCATAGTGGGCGGACTTGATGAGATCGAGGAAAGTGAGTTTCTTGAAAAGGCCGAAGTCGATGCCCCAACGGAAGATGACGCGGGTGACGAGGATCGCGGAAAATAAGGAAGCGGTGACGCCGATAATGAGCGTGACTGCGAATCCCTTGATCGCGCTGCCGCCGAACCAGAAGAGAATGCATGCGGTGATGAGCGAAGTGATGTGAGAGTCGAAAATGGCGGTGAATGCCTTGTCGTAGGAAGCTTCAATCGCGTTTTTAAGGGATTTCCCGCCACGGATTTCCTCACGCAAACGTTCGTAAATGAGCACGTTCGCATCCACTGCCATACCGACGGTAAGCACCATCCCCGCGATGCCGGGTAAGGTGAAGGTGAAGCCGAACATAGCCATGATTCCAAACAGCATGACCGTGTTTACAATGAGGCCGACGATGGCGATAATGCCGGAAATGTGATAGTAAAGCAGCACGAAAAGGAAAGTCATGGAGAGCGCGAGGCCTCCCGCGATGAGTCCTTGTTTAACGACCGCCGCCCCGAGGGTAGGGGACACCTTGTTCATTTCATCGACGACTAACGCATTTTCCAGCGGGTTCATCAGCGAGTTGGCAAGGTTTTGCACTTCGCCCGGTTCGTGGAGACCTTCCACAATGAATTGTTTGCCCAGCGGCACTTGGTTGACCACGGGGGCGCTGATGACCTCGCCGTCGAGCACGATGGCGATGCGGTCCACACCGCTGCGCATGTTCTGGGTAAGGGCGATCATTTTATCCGTGCCCGGGCCATTGAGCGTAATGGCCACGGCATCCGCTTGCTGCGGGGAAGGGGTGGCAAGGGCGATGTCCGAGCCACCTAGGGCGGCACGGCGATTGAGCAGGATCGGGCTTTTCATTTCTTTGCCGTCCTCATCTTTTCTCTTGTGAATGAAGGCTTGATAGCCGGGAACGATCTCGGTGTGCTCCATGACCCGGGTTGCTAGATTCTTGCGATCCGCTCCGACTTCCTCGTTGCGTGGGCTCACTTCGCGGAGTTCGAGTTTGGCCACTTTTTGCAGGGTAGCGCGGATCCGGTCTGATTCCGCAGGCTCGACGCCGGGCATTTGCAGCAGGATTCCATTGTTCCCTTGGCGAGCGATGATCGGCTCGGCGGTGCCCATGCCATTCAGGCGCTTCTCAATGACCTCGATCGCTTTGTCCACTTGGGAGGGGGTGATCGGCATTTGTTCGCCGTCAGAACCCGTCTTCGGCTGGATGTGCAGCGAGAACGATGAGCCGCCGAGAATGTCGATGCCGCCTTTGAGACGATCTTTGAATGGCACTGCCGCAGCAATACAAAGCGCGCAAATACCTATCGTTAGGAAGGTTCCAACATTGCGTTTCCGCCGTTCGATTTCGGTCGCGAAGTACCAGATGAATAAAATCATCAGGACCATCCCGGTGATGAAAAGAGTCAAGGGATCATCGTAAAATGCGGTGGCGGCAAGCATGGCGTGGAAGTCGGGTTGGGCTCCGAAAAGGGCGGGAATCATGTGGGAAAAATGGATTATTTAGCGGCGGCGTCCTTTTTCTGGACGCTTGCCACAGCAGCCTTGTCAAACTCAAGCATGGTGCCCTCCGCGACTTTAATCATCACGGTATGCTCCTTCACATTATGGACAATGCCATGGATGCCCGAAGTGGTCACCACCTTGTCGCTGGTCTGAAGGGCGGCGATGCGAGCTGCCATTTCCTTGCGCTGGAGTTGTTGTGGACGGATGAGAAACAGATAGAACATCACCACCATCACCAAAGGGAAAACAAGTCCGCTGTTGCCAAGAATGCCTTGAAGTCCGCCGGGTGCAGCTGGGGTTTCCGCAATGATGAAATGGGTAAGAACGTGGATCGGTGTCATAAGGAATCTAATCGAGTGTAGCGTCGGACGAAGGAATCTTGATAGGTGGGGAAGTTCCCCGCAGCGATGGCATCTCTTGCCCCGGCGACGAGGGAGAGGTAGAAATGCAGATTGTGGAAGGAAAGCAACCGCAAACCGAGGATTTCGCCCGCCCGGAAAAGGTGGCGCAAATAAGCCCTCGAAAATCCGGCGACGTGCGGATGGGCGCTCTCGCAAATCGGCCGCGGATCTTTTGCGTGGATCAGATTCTTGATGTTGATCGGCCCGTCGAGTGTCATGGCCATCCCGTGACGGGCAATCCGCGTGGGCATGACACAGTCGAACATGTCCACGCCACGGGCAATCATTTCCAAGATCTGAGGCGGAGTGCCCAGGCCCATGGCGTATCGAGGTTTGTCTTGCGGGAGGAAGGGCACCGCATTGTCGATGGCGCGAAACATTTCATGCTCCGGTTCGCCTACGGACACGCCCCCAATTGCATAGCCGTCGAAGTCCAGTTCAACCAACTCGCGAGCTGATTGTTCCCGTAGATCGGCGAAAATGGAGCCTTGGACAATGCCGAAATGTTGCTGTCGTCCCGCACCGGACTGCGGCTCGTTTTTCACAACCCAATCCTTGCAACGCATGGCCCAGCGGCTGGTGAGGGCGAGAGATTTTGCGGCGTAAGCCTCGTCGCAAGGAAAGGGCGGGCATTCGTCGAAGAGCATCGCGATGTCCGAGCCGAGCGCGCCTTGGATTTCCATACTCCGTTCGGGAGTAAGTAGCATTTTCGAGCCGTCCAGGTGGTTTTGGAAACGCACTCCTTCTTCGGTGATTTTGCGCAATTTTGCCAAGGACCACACCTGAAAACCTCCGGAATCCGTGAGCATGGGCCTTTGCCATGTGCTGAAACCGTGGAGGCCGCCTAGATTGCGGATCAGTTCATGACCCGGCCGCAGCCAGAGGTGATAGGTATTTCCCAAGATGATCTGGGCACCGAGGAGTTCTAATTCGGCGGGATGCAGGGTTTTCACCGTACCTTGGGTGCCGACAGGCATGAAAATCGGAGTTTCAACCACGCCATGCGGCAAAACCAAGCGCCCGCGCCGGGCGGAAGTCGATGAATCGGTGGAAAGAACAGTAAAGGACACGGAAGAGCGGCGGGGAATAGGCTGTAACGCCCCGTGGGCCAAGCTCAATTACCCAATCCCGCGGCAGTGGAGGGAAACTGAATTTTTCAGAAACATTCCCCTTCCGGCGGAGTTAATGATGTGATCCTGACCGTTTTAACCGCATCGTGATTTTTTTGGAATAATTTCCACTGGTGCGGTTCTTACGGTTGGATACTTTACAACAACGTTTAAACCAAAACACCAACTGATATGAAACTACTCCTCACAGCGCTTTGCGCCTCGTTCATGGTTCTCCCTGCATTCGCAAGCGATTGTGAAAAGTGCAAAAAAGGCGAAGAAAAAAAGGGAGAAGGCACTCTCGCTGTTTGCGATAAATGCAAAAAGGGCGAAGGCGAAGAAAAGAAAGAAGAAGGAACCCTTGCTGTTTGCGACAAATGCAAAAAGGGCGAAGGTGAGGAAAAGAAAGAAGAAGGCACTCTCGCCTAATTTCCTAGCAGAACATCAATTTCAAAAAACCGCCGGATATTCTCTGGCGGTTTTTTTGTGCGCCGATCAAGACTCGGTTGACGGCAGCCGAGTCGTTCAGGCAGCTTGGCGAACCATGATGGATGTCGTCTGCGGCGTAATAACAAATTCCCAAGGACATTTCCTCGCCTGCCTGCGTCCGGCACACAAGCATCTCGGTGGCCTTTGGGAATGGCCCGGCGGCAAGGTCGATCCCGGCGAATCTCCCGAATCCGCGCTTACCCGCGAGTTGCGCGAAGAACTCGCCGTGGAGGTTAAAGTCGGCTCACCGTTGTGTCCGGTCATTTGGAGCTACGAGGGAACAGAGATTCGCTTGCTGCCCTTCCACTGCCTAATTATTGGTGGTGACTTGCAAGCTCTGGAACATGAAAAGCTCCTGTGGTGTGCACGGGAATGTTTAAGCGAACTTTCGTGGGCACCAGCGGATATACCGATTCTACGCGAACTTTTGAATTCCGTAAAAAAGTGAAAATTGACTTCGTATCTCAATCGGCTAATTTCGAGATTACTTTAAACCCATGAAACGTTACTTCGCACTCACGTTATCGCTGATTGTGGCTACATCCGGGAGCGTCTTCGCCCAAGACTCTTCAAACCTAAAGCCCCAGAATGATGTCAAATATCTGAAAAAAGCGGCTCTTCAGATCGACCAATACATCGCAGCGTTTTACCGAAATAAAAACCTGAATGTCCCCGCAGTGACGGACGATGCGACATTCTTGCGTCGAGCCTTCCTTGTTGCCGTTGGCCGGATCCCGACTGCCGAAGAAGCGCTCGAGTTCTTGGAAATCCAAGACCCGACCAAGCGGGAGGCCCTGATCGACTACCTCATCAAATCCAAGGGCTATTCCAGCCACATGACGAACTGGGCCTTCGATCTTCTGAGAATCACGGATGGCCGCTCCGGCACCTCCGCGAGCAACGAGCCATACCGCTATTGGGTCCGTAATGCGATGACCAATGACATGCCGTGGAACGAGTTTACCAACCACTTGATTTCCTCCTCCGGCGATGGTTGGGACCAAAATACCGCCGCCGTCGGTTATTATACCCGGGACCGTGGGATGCCCCTTGATAATCTTTCCAACACCATGCGCGTTTTCCTCGGGACCCGGATGGAATGTGCCCAGTGTCACGACGATCCATTCGGCACCACGGATCGCCATGATTTTTACCGACTCGCCGCATTCACCCATGGCCAAGAAACTGTCGGCCAGGAAAACATGAAACCGCTATGGGACGAGCTTGGGGAGCAACGTCAGACAAAAGGCACCGAATATGGGATCGCGCAAGTGATGTGGGACCGCGTCTATGGCATGTCCCTCAGCGGCGGAGGTGCTGGACAAATTGAACTTCCTTCGGATTACCAATATCATGATGGCAAGCCCGGCGAGGTGGTGGGGGCGCGAACTCCTTTCGGACAGGCAGTCATGATGTCTGACAAGCGCGCCCAGTCAAACGGCCGCGAGAAAATGGCGGGCTGGATCATCTCGAAAACGGGCGAACAGTTTCCCACGGTCATCGCAAACCGCTTGTGGAAACGGGTCATGGGCAAGGGAGTTTACGAACCGGTTGATGAGTTCATCCCCGCCGCTAAAACCAACTGCCCGGATATGGTCACCTATCTTGGCAGACTGATGATCGATCTCAATTACGACCTCCGGGCTTTTCAACATGTGCTTCTCCTGACCCGCACTTTCCAATTCGGAACCAATCCGAATCCCTCGTCCGTCGAAGGTGGCGACGATTTCCACGGCCGGAAAATCGAGCGGCTCTCCTCTGAACAAATTTGGGACTCACTGATCACTCTCGCTGCGGGAGACCCCGATAAGCAGACAGCCCGCTCGCTTGACGACCGCATCTTCGTCGGAGGTAAACCCGTTTTGATAGGCAAGAAAACCATGACCCAGCTCTCCAAAGAAGTGCTCGCTCTCAAGTCGGACAAGGAAGTCCGTGCCTATTTTTCCCAACTTGTCAGCGATGTGAAAAACAGCAGTTCGAGTGCTGACAGCAGCAACAGCAACTCGATGATGGCGATGAACGAGGTCCGCTCTTACAACAAAGACGCGAAAGTCCGCGCCTCGGAATTGCCGTCACCTGCGCCCCGCGACCATTTCCTCTATTTGTTTGGTTCTTCTGATAGAGAGGTTGTGGACGCTTCCAGCCGCGAACCCAATGTCGGCCAGATCCTTTCTCTGATGAATGGCTTCGTGCAGCGTGAACTCGTGAACAAATCCTCCGCCCACCTCTACAAATCCTTGGAAGGGGCGACGACAGACAAGGAAAAGATCCGCCGCCTTTACATCGCCATTCTCAACCGCCCTCCTACCGATGTGGAAATGTCCTGGATGCTTGAAGAGGTCAAAAAACAAGGGGATGCCGGCTACCGGAACATTGTCTCCGCCCTCGTTATGTCCTCTGAGTTTCTCTTCCTTCAATAACCAACCCATAGCATCCATGAACCCGTTCCCAAAAGCTGACGAACTGACCCGCCGCCAGTTCGTTTCAAATGCAGCCCGCGCTTACCTCGGCGTCCATTTGTTCCCCATGTTAGGCGGCACCTTGGCCAGCGCCGCCGCTCCCGTCGCGGCGGCCAAAGGGGGTACCGCCAAGAGCGTCATCTATCTCTACATGGCCGGCGGCATGAGTCATGTAGATACCTTCGATCCCAAGCCCAAGAAGAAAGACGTCATGGGGAAAACCGAGGCCATCGCCACCAAGGCGGATGGTGTCATGGTCGGCCATTACCTCAAAAAAACCGCTGAGGTTATGGACAAAGTTTGCGTCATCAACTCGATGAACTCCACCCAAGGAGCTCACGAACAAGGCTCCTATGTCCTGCACACCAGTTACACACTGCGGGGCACCATCAAGCACCCCGCACTTGGCGCATGGGTCATGAAACTGGGCGGGCGTATTCACCCGGAACTGCCCGCCTTTGTGGCTGTGGACAGTTCTCCTGAGTTCGCAGGCGGCGGATTCCTCGGGGCGAAATTTTCCGCTGCCTTGATCGGCAGCCCGAACGATGGACTTCAGGATTCTCATCGCTCCGACTCGGTGACCCAGGAGGATTTTGATCGCCGCCTCAGCCTTGCGGACAAAATGAACCGTCAGTTCCACGAGCGTTATGCGAATGCGGATGTGAAGGCTTATGAGGAACTTTATCGGGAAGCGATTTCCCTCATGAATTCCAAAGACCTCAAAGCCTTCGATCTCAAGGAGGAACCGGAAACCACCCGCAATCTCTACGGCACGGGCCGCTTCGCCCAAGGGTGTCTGTTAGCCCGCCGCCTCGTGCAGAACGGCGTGCGTTTCGTAGAAGTCCAACTTGGTGGATGGGATACTCACTATGACAACTTCACTGGCGTCGAAGGTCGGTGCAAGGAGTTTGACCAAGCCTATGCCGCTCTCATTACCGACTTGGAAAAATGCGGGAAACTTCAAGACACCCTCGTGGTCGTTGCTACCGAGTTTGGCCGCACTCCGGAGATCAAAGCCGAGCACAAGGATGGGCGTGACCACCATCCTGAAGCATTCTCCTGCCTCCTCGCTGGAGGCGGCATCAAGGGCGGAGTGAAATACGGCACCACCGACCCATCCGGCGGAAAAGTGAAAGAGGGTCTCGTGAGCGTCCAAGATTTCAACGCCACCATCGCCCACGCCCTATCGTTGCCGTATGACACTGTCATCATGTCGCCCACCAAGCGCCCGTTTAAAATTGCGGATAAAGGAGCGCCAGTCACCGCGCTGTTCGGTTGAGAAAGGAGTGTCCGCCGAAGAACCCGCAGCCCTTCCTTGTATCACGATTTCGAGGAGAAAAACCCGCGCTGCCTGTCCGAGATGGGAAGTCCGAGTTTTTCCATGACCGTAAGCATGTCTTCCCACACTTGGCGTTTCACTGGATTACTCTTATCACTCGTGAGTAAATTGCTGGGATGATGGGTGACTCGCACCGGAGTGCCTTCAAAATCGTGCCACGGCCCGCGCATCGAAATAACAGTCCCTGTTAGTCCAAGCAGACCCTCCGCGGCGGTTTCACCCAGCGCGATGATGCATTCGGGTTTTACGATGCCAATCTCCGCCCGAACAAATGGCATGCACGCTTCCATTTCCTCAGGGGTAGGTTTGCGGTTGTTTGTTGTTTGGCGAGGGGTTGAGGGACGGAATTTGACAATGTTTGAAAGATAGACCTCCTCGCGCGAGATGCCCATTGTTGTCAGAATGTCGTTGAGTTTTTGTCCTGCGGGGCCGACGAAAGGTTCGCGTTCTTTTTCCTCCTGATAGCCGGGTGCTTCGCCGACCAACATCACGCGAGCCTCGGGATTCCCCGTAGCAAAAACCATGGTTTCACGCAGCGATCCCAAGGACCGTGCCGGTGCCCAGTTTTCCGCCTGCCGACGAAGCGAATCGAGTTGTTCGATCCGAGTTGAACCCTCAATCAAGAGTGTTGGAGCCTGAATTGTGGGGACAAAAATCTCAGCAGAGGGCGAGGGCGGTTCTACTAAAATTGAGGTCGGTGCTCTCAACTTCGTACGGCTTTGCAGCCCACGCAGGCCTTCGCGTGCGTCTTCGTCTAGATGCACATGGGTGATGCCACGGGCCCGTTCGGCTTCGAGAAATTCAAGGAGGACATCGACGGGACGAATCACTCTGCAAATCTCGCGAGATGCCGCGCCCGGTGCAATCGCAGAATTGAGCAAACCACCCGCTGGGCGCTTCTCCTTGCTCCGAGGGGGAAATTGAGCCACCTTCCGGCCTTGTCCTCTTGAGCACTTACGCGCGACAAGGTTTTTTAAACACATCCCGCCATCATGTCAGATCCTCCGCAACTTCCTGCCCGTCTTTCCGCTCCTAGCTGGTATTCCGCCCCGCGCTTGTGGCGGACCTTATGCAAGGCCGCTTTGAGTGCCGGGCGAAAAACCCTCCTAACCGCCCTTACGCTTTTTTACTGCCTCCAAGATCGCGACACCCCCACATGGGCGAAGGGTGTCATCGTGGGAGCCTTGGGTTATTTGGTTCTACCCACGGATTTGATCCCGGATGTCATACCGGGAATCGGCTATGGAGATGACTGGGGCGCACTCGTCGCTGCTCTCGGAACGGTTGCTGCTTACATCAAGGACGAGCACAAGTCCAAAGCCGGGGCGCAAGTTGCACGCCTTTTCGGCTCGTCCAATCCACCACCACCGCCGGAATTTTCCGAATAATTTTCCCCGCAAATCCGTATCATCCCGCGCCATCGCGTTGTTCCGCTTATGAAATCAAACTTTCTGTTCATCGCCTTTCTTTTGTCCTTAGTAATTCACTCCTTCGCTGCGGTTACGATTGACGATGAAGCGTTCGGGAAAAGCCTCGGTGGGTGGAAAAAGCGCGAGAAAGCGACTGCCGAGTATCCGCTTTCCGGCGCAGACTACCGCACCTACAAGCCCGAGACCAGTCCCACACCGGACGGTGGCATTTTCATCTCCGTCCGCATTGATCACGTTCGCGGTTGGCTCGCGTCTGACGACCATGCCATTTTAGAAATCACTGTCGGTGCCAAAGGTGCCATCGTTTCCGCCCAATCCACTATCGCAATCCAAGGCCAATCCATCAAGAGCGATGTGATCCTCGGCAGCAATGATGCCACCAAGGCCATCCTCAGCCCCGAAGTCGCCGTGCAGGTGGGCACCGATCTGGTTGCCAACCTTTCGGCAAAACTACTTCGCGAAAACATCGTAGAAGCCGGCCGGGTTTCATTCCCAGCGGCCTTGCGCCACAACTACAACCATCTCTATCAGTCGCTCCGTGTCGATGGAGTCCAGGTTCTTCCCGTGGCTGCCGCTCCACCTCCATCCACTTCTATCACCTTGAGCGTGAACACGATTCCAGCTCCTGCTTCGGTTCCAGATACTCCGCCCGCGATCATCCCGCCGCCCGTCTCCCTTTCTCCGGCTGTGACACCCGCTGTCACCCCTCCTCCGGCTGCTCCGGTCCAGCCGCAGAAGCCCAAAGACGCCGCCCCCAGTCCAACGCCGTTGGACATCAAGCCATACGGTTGATCGATAGACTTTACCCGCGTGGATGGAATTTTTTGTGAACTGCCTTCAAGCGTTGTCGGTCCACATGGGTATAAATCTGGGTCGTGGAAATATCCGCGTGTCCTAGCAGTTCCTGAATCACCCGCAGGTCCGCTCCGCCCTCTAGCAGATGCGTGGCGAATGAATGCCTGAGTAAATGCGGATAAACATTCTGGTCGATGCCCGCGAGTTTCGCCCGCTCTTTCACGATCTGCCGCACCCGATCCGGCGATAATGGCCCGCCTCTCACGCTGATGAAAATGTGCGACGAGGTCTTCTTCGTGACCAGGTCCGGCCGTTCGTTCGTTAGATAAACGGCGATGGCCTCACATGCCTTGTGTCCTACCCGGACAATCCGTGTTTTCCCGCCCTTGCCTGTAATCCGGAGAAATCCTTCCTCGAAATCCATCATTTCCAGCCGCGCCTTGCACAACTCGGACAGCCGCAGTCCCGAGGAATAAAACAATTCCAGAATCGCCAAATCCCTCCGCCCTAACGGCACCGATGAGTCGATGGAATCCAGTAATTTTACTAATTCGGAAGCATGCAAAGTCTCCGGCAGTGTCATGTCCGGTCGAGGTGCCAAGAGCGGCTCCGCAGGGTCCATCTCCAACAGACCCTTCGTCACGAGCCAGCGGAAAAACACCTTTAAATGCACCGTTGTAATCCGCAGGGAAGCCGCATTGAGACCATCCGTTTTGCGTTGGCTGAGGAACGCCGCCAGTTCATCCGTGCCCAGATCTTGCAGCTTGATGTCGCGCGATTTCATCCAACCACTGAGCGCATCCAGCGTCTGCCGCACCGACAATTGATATGCGGCCGACAGCCCGCGTTCCGTCGCGAGATAACGAATGAATTGGTCGCTGTTAGTTTCCATTGAGAACAATTCGCACGAAAAGAATTTCGTATCCCAATTGACTAACGAGTAAGGAGCGGGGCTTCAGCAAAAAGTTCTAACTCAGCGATCGACCAGGGTTTGTCCTTCTGAGCTCCGGTGAGAGTGACTTTGACAAACTTGGTCCTAACGGGGACGAAAAACTGTTCACTGGTGCCGGGGATGCCGTTGATTTGAGAAATTTTGGTCCATTTAACGCCGTCCAGAGAAAGCTCGAGCTTGTAGGACTGGGGATAATCATTGGCAGCCTTGGATTGGTCGAGCCGGAGTCCGCTGATCGTGGTTTCTTGGGGCAGTTCGACTTGGATCCACTGCCCGACGACTTGGTTGGTGGGTGTGGACCAATGCGTTTCGGCCTTTTGGTCGTTGGCGAGCAATGCGCTTTCTGCAGCGTGACTTGCGGTGATTTTCCAGCCTTTCGCGATAATCCTCTGCGGAAGCTGCTGTTGCAAGGTTTCGACGGTCCAAGGCTCCTTGCGATCTTTGGAGACCATGCGGATACGCTTCACCTCCGTAGGATCAACCATGGCACCGTGATTGCCGAAGGAGTTGCGGACGTAGGAAGCCACCGCAGCAACCCATGCATCATCATTGGTATTCATGGAAACCATCTGGGCGTCGAAGGTCTTGCCTTCGATGGGGCCGGAAAGGCCGTTCATCAGGATGTAGGGAACGGCATTGGGATGGCTGGTGACGTCGCGTGAACCTGCCAAAGCAGGCGCGATGGTGGTGCCTGGACGCAACCCGTCCATCGGCATCCCGTGACCATCGAAGCCATGGCAGGCGAAACACACTTCCTGATAGATGGTGCGGCCTTTTTCGAGCACCGCGATGTCGGCAGGGCTAAACTCCCGCCCGCCGACTTTATCCGCGCCGGTCAGGAGCATGGTACCGAGCGTTTTCACCCCGGCAGAAGGTGAGAAGAGCATGGTCTGTTGGGAAAATTTCGAATAGCCCGGCCAGAATTTTTCACCGGCGGCACTCAACACTTTTCCGGTCATCAGGACTTGAAGCACGACGCCGGGGTCCGGGTCTTTCGAGAGTGCTTGCAGGTCTGGCAGAAGCGTGGAATCGCCTTTGCCGATGAGCCTTTCCGCCACGCGGATTCCTTGTGCGCGAAGTTGAGGGTCCGGGTCTTTGAGAATCGAGCGGATCAGCTCCGGGTCAAATGAGCCGAGACCTTCGAGTGTCCAAAGCGCATGGATGCGACCGAGTTGGCTCTTGCTCTCGCGGGCGAGCTTCAATAGCGCCGGCACGACCGATTGATCCCCTTTCAATACGAGCAATTTCTGGGCGGTATCACGCCACCAGCCGTTCGGATGTTCTAAATGGGCGACGAGCTGGGAGGCGGATTCCGACAGCATTTTCGGCTGGGGACCGGGTTGGAAATCCTTGTGGCGCAGGCGCCAGATGCGGCCATGGCTTACGATTTTTCCCATGCCGTATTGTTCAAGGACTTGCCGGAGGTATGAACCGGGCTTGGTCCAGTTTCCTTCTTGGATGATGCCGCGATACATATCTACCAGATAGATGCAGCCGTCAGGTCCGTTAGCGATGTGGACGATGCGGAAATTTGGGTCCGTCGAGCGGATGAATTCACTGTGGCCATGAGGGTTGGAGATGGTGGTGATGCCGTCTTTCATCTCCACCTTCGCACGCCGGACGAGTCGTCCCACGGGCTCGGAAATGAGGACGTCGCCGCGCAGCTCGGCAGGCAGCCGATCACCGCGCACGACTTCTTGGCCGCAGGATGCGCTGAAGTGGTTGAGAGTCTTGTCGGATGGGCGCACGCGACCGGGACCACTTTGGAAATCCGCGAGTCCGACGAGGGGCCACACTTCCATGAAGTCGGGCGGAAATTGTCCGGGAGCGTCGTAGGAGCCATAAATCGCGGGGGTTTGGAAATGCCACAGACCTTTTTCTCCCCCGGCATTGCTCCACCACAGTTTGCCGTGGTCGTCTTGCGCGAGTCCCCACTGGCCGCCGCCGCTCGGGCATTTCTCGGACATCATTTGCCCGGCGGGATTCCAGTGGAGCCGGTAAGAGGCGGTGCTTTGATAGATCCAGTTGTCGAGCGCCCAGATCAGCCCGCTTTGCTGGTGTTCGAGATTCCCGCCGCGTGGACCGCCCCGGAAGACGGTTTCCTTTTTATCCGCGACGCCATCGCCATTGGTGTCGCGATAGGAAACGATGTCCTCCGTGTCCGTTTCATTAATTAGAATGCGATCGTCAAGGGGGAGCACCTCACGCGGGAGGAGAAGCTTATCGGCGAAAATTGTGTGCCTGTCGTATTTTCCATCACCCTTGCTGCTTTCGTGGCGGGACACGACTCCGATGGCCTCGTGTTCGTCCTTGGCGTCGATGTCCTGCATGTAGGATCGCATCTCGGCGAGATACATCCGACCGTTGCCATCGAAGGTGATGTTGACCGGCTCGCGGATGCCGTCCCGCTCGCTAAGCACGAGTTCTAGCGAGTAGCCGGGCGGGAGCTGGATGGTCTTCAATTCCTCTTCCGGCGAGAGCGCGGGGATCGCCGGCTGTGGGGTGAAATCCGGCTGGTATGCGGGGATATCCGCAGCGAAGGCGTTAGAGAGAAAGGTGAGAATAGGCAGGACGAAAATGCGGGTGGAATTCATAGAATGATTAGGAAGCGGGACGTAACGACCCGGTCAGACGGGACGTGCATACCAATAACGCCACGAGGTCTCTAACCTTTCGACCAATTCACATCAAACCGATCACACGACCTTATTCCAGCCACGCTCACCACGGATTAGTGCGAGAGATTGGGTTCGCGGCGGCGACGGAGCAGTAACAGCGCACCAAGTCCACCGAACAAGGCCGCGCCCGATGGTTCTGGAACTTTCATCCAAGAGGCAGCAGTTTCACTGCGAAGCGTGGCGCGAGATTTAACGGGACCGGTCAGCGGCGGGGTAATCTCCGAAGTGAACACTTCAGGTGTTGCACTTACAATCTGCGATGAGCTGAGGAGCATGACGGTGAGGCCAAGCCGACAAACTATCGAGAGAGTTTGCAGACGCACGGGAAGTCCCCCGAAAACACGGAATTTCATTTGATCAGCTGAGGGGTTTTTGGGTTTGCAACGCTCGCCCGTGTTTGAAGACAGCCGAGCTTTTTGACCTGCCCTTTTCACCAAGGGGCAGGGGAGCGAATTTGGTTCGGACAATGAGGCGATGCAGTAAAAATTAAGTTACCTTGGAAATCTCGTCAGTCAGAATTTTTGAGACTTGTACCATGAGTTTTATTTGGTCACGTCCAAGCGACCGAAGAGTACCGTGTGGGCTCCCTTGGGAACGGTGACGGTGACGGTGTCCGGGGCGAGGAGGTTTTCAACGATATCGACGGTGACGCCATTTCCATCCGGTCCAGTACTGGCGGCACCGATAGACACATTCGTCCATCCGGTTAGATCGGTGCCATATTGGAAGATTTGGGTGGTGTCCGTTTCCGAAGCATCGCTGCGGGTGAAGGTGAACACGAGGTTGGCACCTGAACTATCTTGGGTAGGTAGGATAGATTGAGAGGAAACTGTAGGATTACCGCTGAGGACATATTCCAACAGATTTTTAATTCCATCGTTATCTGGATCTGCGCTAGGGAGGGCATCCGCTCCGGTAAGTCCATAACTTAAAGCCCAAGAGTCATATCCAGATTGGACGATTGCGATCTGAGTGCCACTGTTGTAAGCATAGTTGATCGTGTAGCCGGTGGGAATGCCAGTGATCGTGCCGAAGGTTGTGGTAACGGTGCCGGTGTAATCGGCGATCACATAGGCGGAGTCGTTGAGGGGGTTGTCGATGGTGAGGTTCACGACTCCACTCGAGATGTTAAGACCTGCTGCCAAAATTTTCCCACTGGAGCCAGCGCCTGTGCCATCCAGGTGAATGGTGAACGGTTGTCCGCCTGCCATGGAGAATGATTGTGCGGTGGTATCAAGCACAGCTCCCGTTGCCAAGCTAACACCCGAGCTGGCAGCGATGGAGCCTGCCGCGCCGAGTTTTAAAATACCGGCATTGACGGTAGTTGCGCCGGTGTAGGTATTGATGGCGGAGAGGGTCTGGGTGCCTGCTCCGGTTTTCGTGAGTCCGCCTCCGCTGCCGGAAATCACCCCGGCGTATGAAGTCGTGGAGCCGATGGCACCGGTGGTGAGGGTGGCCGCGCCGAGGACCACGTTCCCGCCGGTGGCACCACCGCCAGCAAGTGAGCCGATGGTGGTGTTGAAACCGGTGGTATTGAGCGTCGCGCCATTCGTATTCGCCAAGGTGACTGCGGAGGCGGGGCTGAATGCTCCGGTGGAACCGGCCTTGAAGACCCCGAAGTTAATCGTTGTTGCACCGCTGTAGCTGTTCGCGCCGGATAGGGTGGTGGTTCCATTCGCTTGGGTAATTGCAAGCGTGCCGGTGCCATTGCTGACATTTCCACTCAATAGTGCTGTGCCAGTGCTATTGCCGGTTCCCATCGTGAGGGTGTTGTTGCCGGCGATGCCGCTGCTGATGTTGCCGGTCAGCACCCCACCCTCGCTGCCGATTGTAGAGTTGCCAGCAAGCGAAATATTACCGCCAAGCGTACCTGTATTCAGTCGGATGGCACCGCGGTTCTCGTTGTTGCCGTTGCCGATGATACTGATGTTACCGAAGTTCACCGTGCCTGTGCCGGTGAAATACTGAGCATTGTTATTCACTTGCAACTGAGCGGTGGAAAGATTCGAGGTGATATTCCCCGTGATTTGCAACTTGTTAGAGTTTCCGCCGGGTCCAGATAACTCCAGAGTGCCAGTAAATGCATTGAAGTTAGTGAAAATCGTGTCCGAACCTCCCGTATTCAAAGTGCAGAGAATTTTGCCATTTCCGGTAAACGTGTCTGCATAAGTTTGGTTGGCAGTGGAAGTGATTGCCAGGATGCCGGGGCTAGTGATATTTACCGAAGTGGTTGAAACATTGGCGCCAATAGTGGCGACGTTGCCAACTGCCAGTGTCCCACCTGTCACCGCGATGTTGCCGCTGAATGTATTGGTTCCGCTTAAGGTAAGTGTGCCCGTACCGCTCTTCGTTAATCCAAGCAAACGGGTTCCACCGTTTTGCAGCACGCCCGCATAGGCATCGGTGCTGGCTGTGGTCACGGTTAGTGTATCAGTTCCCGCAGAAGCCGAACCGCTTTCGATGATGGGAGTGCCGACGGTAGCGTTGGTGGTGAGGTCGGTTAGGGAGAGGCTGGTGCCGTTCAGTTGGAGTTTGCCCGTGCTATTCACACCGAATGCCAGTGCCCGGCTGGTGGTGCCGAAGGCGCCTGCATTGCCGATTTGGAGGATTCCCGCGTTCAGGATCGTGCCGCCGGTGAAGGTGTTAGTCCCGGAGAGCAGCAGGGTTCCCGTGCCCGCCTTGATGAGGGTGCCGGTTCCCAGGCCGTTTGAGATGACACCGGAGAATGTTGAAGAAAGGTTGTTCGTGCTGCCGACGGTGAATGCCGTACCGCCCGCATTATCGAGGACGACGAAACCATTTCCAGAGAGACTGCCGATCACTGGGGTAGCGCCGTTGAAATTAACTGTGCCAATTCCGAACCCGCCGTCGCCCGTTTCGCTATTTACTGTGAGTGCGGCTGTGGATGCGATGCTTCCGTTGGTGTTCAAGGTGCTGTCGTCTGCTGCGGAGGCAGTCGTGTTGGTCGGATTAACGGTGACGTTTCCAAGGCCGAAACCACCGCTGACGGTTGCGGTTAAGGTCCCGCCGTTCAGAGTGGTACCACCACTATAGGAATTCGTTGCCCCTAGAGTCGTCACCCCGGAGCCAGTGTTGTTGACGGCCAAAGCAAGCGTGCCGCCCGCTCCGTTTCCGATTATGCCTGGGAGGGTGGTGCCCCCGGAATTCGAGTTGCTGAGGGCAAGGGTAGAGGCAACCAAGGCTTTCCCGGACACTGTGCCTGATTTGGTGAACAAGTTCCCGGAGTTGTTTGTCCAGGATTGATCGTTACCCAATTCCACAGGAACGTTCACCGTGAAGGCATTCGCACTGCTGGCGATGACGATACCCACACCGGCGGGGTTGCCGGTGAAGCCGCCGCCGGTATCGGTATTGGCATCGCCCAACGCATTGATTGTAAGAATCGATCCATCCGCACCGATGGTGGTGGTTCCGTTACCATTCACCCGCAGGCTGTTGATAATCGTGCTGGCACCGAGCGTTTCGGTGATCGAAGCACTGCCTACGTTGGTCGTGGCGTTGTTTGCATTGAGAATCACATCGCTGAGTGCGCCAACTGTATTTCCCCCGTCATTCAATCCTGCTAGATCGGTCGAGAAATTGACGAAACTCGGGTCAGAAAGATTGTTCCAAATGGTCCTGCTTCCGACCGTAGCACCGCCGTTGAAGTAGGCTACTCCGGGAGCACCCGCACCGCTGATGACGAGGGTCAGCGTGTTAGAACCTACGGTGAGTGTTTCGACGTTCCGCCCGGAGTTTTGGGTGAGGACGTTGGGAGTCGTGCTGCTGAGGGAGAAGCCACCAGAGCCGGTAAGTCCGCCGGTGTAATTGGCGAGAACGAAGGTGCCGTTCTGCGCCGGGTTGGTCACGTTCACGAAGGCACCGCCACTATTTATGTTGAGCGTGCCTGGCGTGTTCAAGGATTCCACCAAATTTCCGGCTGCGAGGGTGAAGGTCAAAGTCGAATAGTTACCTGCGCCATAGGCCGAGCCATTGCCAAGGGCGATGTTGCCTGCCGTTAGACTGCCTGAGGTGTTTGTAAGGGAAATGGTAGCGCCGCCCGAGCCGGTCAGATTTCCGCCGATGACCCCTGTGGTGGTGCCATTGCCGAAGCCGGAAAATGTCCCGCCGGAATTGATGGTGGTGGCCGTGGTTCCCAATTTACCCGTGAGCGCCAGGTTGCTGCCGCTGTTGATCGTGGTCGTTCCCGTATAAGTACTGGTGCCGCCAAGAATACTAACAGGCGACGCCGTGCCAGCGATGATCAGGTTCAGATTGTTCTGATTCGTTCCCGCGCCGCCGAAGGAGGCTGGATAGGTAACAGTACCGGCTCCGTTCAGGGTTAGTGTCGAAGCAGTGGCCGCACCGCCGACGATTGACGATCCGGAGACAGAAGTAAGGTTATTAAAAGTCTGCGCGACGGGACCTGTCGCGTCCCCAACGATGAGGGTTCCAGTGCCTGATAGAGTGACCGCCGCGGCGGGGACAATACTGCCGCCCGTTCCGATCTGAAGCGCGCCCACATTGACCGTTGTCGTTCCTGAGTAGGTATTGATTCCGGTGAGTGTGAGGGTTCCGGCACCTTGTTTGACCAGCGAGATCGAAGTTGCGTTTCCATCCCGGATTGCACCAGCGAAGGTCGTGTTAGTCACATCCCCGGTCGTAAGAGTCAGGGTGCCGACGGCGCTACTAGTAATAAGACCGCCGGTGCCAGTCAGGGGTCCGACTGTCTGATTGAAGCCATTCATGTCCAAGGTGCCGCCCGTGTTTACGGTCAATGCGCCAGTAGTGGAACCGATGGCGCTGAAAGTGGCGCCGCTGCTTACGCCTAACTGAATCGCGCCCCCATTGATGGTCGTTCCGCCGGTGTAACCGCTTAAATTCGCAGCGTTGGTCAGGGTTAGAGTCCCAGCACCGGTTTTGACCAGCGAAAGGAGGTTGCCCGAGCCACTAGCGGAGTTGCGGAGGATTCCGTTGAACGTGCTGCTAAACGTCTGATTGTCCGTCAGGACCGAGACTTTGCTGCTGCCGCTTTCCGAAGCCTCGAAGAGCGCGGAGGTGTTGCCGCCGGTGTTGAGTATCCCGCCGATGGTTTCGTTGAACCCGTTCAAGATCAGCTTTGAGGCCGCGTTAGAGAAATTGACGGTGCTGGCATCGGGAATGACTCCTGATGCTCCGAGAATCACCGCCTCGTTATTAATGTTGAGCCTGCCACCGAAGTCGTTGGCCGTATTGGAGATGGTGATGTCGCCGAAGCCGGTGCCCTCGCCGATGGTCAAGTTGTAATTGCCGGTGATTTTACCGGTGATGAAGTTGCCCGTACCGCCGCGAATCCCGATCACTGCATCACTTAGCAAAGTGACTTTTCCGGTGATTGTGTTGGGTCCTTGAAAACGAATGGCTGAGGGCGTGTCGGTATTCCCCGTGCCATTGCCGGAAATATTGAAGTCATTGGCAAAGGTTGAGGAATTCAAGTAAGCCTGTGCATAGGGCATGATTGTGACGGCCCCGGTGCCGAACGCAGCGCTGCTATTTGCCTGCGTGCGACCGCTGTTGAGGAAGGTGCCGCCGGTGTAGGTGTTAGTCCCCCCGATGGTGATGTTCCCATTTCCATAACTGGTGATCGAGAGAGCCACAGCCCCCGTGCCGTTATTGGCGATGACAGAATTTAAAGTAAATGGATTGCTGGGACCACCGCCGATCAGGTTGATTTCACCCGCTGTATCGGGAGTCCCACCTGCGGTTAGGGTTCCGCCACTGACCGTGATATTGCCGCCGCCACTGGAGTCGAACATGCCGCCATTCGCACCCAGTCGGAGGGTGCCGGAAGCGCCGATGGTGACGGTAGTCGCACCCGTGGCAGTGGATGCGAGGCTGAGGGTGTTGAGGTCCGTGGTGACCACGCCTGCTGCAGCCAGCGCGATGGTTCCCGACGCCGTGACGCGGTTGTTGTTGGCCGCCACACTTGCAAGGGTGCTTCCACCTGTCACGACGTTGTAGCCTGTATAAGCTACGATATTTCCCCCTGAGACCGCTGCGTAGTCGGTTGGATTTACGAAATTGGTGGTTTGGCTTGTGGCAGGATTTGTCACCGCCCAAGCTCCCAAGATACCACTTGCACCGTTAGTAGTGGTGGTAGCGAAGATGCCCGCACCAGTGCTGACAACCACATCATTAAGACGGCTGAAATTGATACTCCCGCCTGGGTTGTGCGTGATGGCACCGAGGGTGACCGTCATGTTACCCGTGCCGATTCCCCGGGCAGTGAGGATATCCATACTCGGATTTAAGGTAAGTCCACCAAAAGTCTGGACGGTAGCGGTGTTGGCTTTGGCTTGCGTCGCTACTCCCGGGAAACCTTGGCCGGGAACCCCGTTCATTCCCGAAGAAGCTCCACCCAAGGTCAATCCGGCGGCCGTTACACCATTGTAGAGAATGTTGGATGCAATCGTAGCGGCGTTGAAGTCGAGGGTCAGAAATCCCAAGGTCACAACGGTACCGCCGGTATAGGCATTGGCCCCTGTTAGTGTCTGTGTGTTTGTCCCTACTTTTGTGAGGCTGCCCGCGCCGCTCATGATGCCGCCATAGGTCTGGGCCGAGTTGTTATTACCGACAATTAGCGAAATGGGTGCCGCAGCCGTATTCTGCAGGGCGAAATCGCGGGAGGCTCCTCCAGATACGTTGGCCGTGAGTCCTCCTAACAGAAATGTGTTGGAGGCGACGGATGAGTCAAATGTAAGGCTGGTGCCACTCGCTGCGAAGCCATTGAAGTTGAGGGTGCTATTCTGTAGTGCCAAACTATTGGCAAGGCGCAGGTTGCCTTGTTGAAGATTGCTATTGCCGGTTTGGGTGTTCGCCCCACCCAAGACGACCGTCCCCGTCGCACTTCCACCATAGAGGTCGATACCGTTTGTCGAGCCATTGGCAATGACCGCATTGATGGTCAGCGTTCCACTGCCGCTTGAGACCCCGAGGTCACCAAAGGCAACATTTAGCTTGATCGTCCCACCCCCGGTCGCATTAACGGTGCCGCTACCGGTTGTTTGAAGAAGAGTTCCGTTGGAAAGTGTAATGCCATAGGCGCCGATATCCAAAGTCCCGGCGTTTACATTGAACGCTTGGTTCGAGGTATTGGTCGGGCCGCCGAGAGTCAGCGTACCCGCCCCTGCTTTTGCGATTGCTCCGCCGGTCGCCGTGAGGGAACCGCCAAACGTAAGATCGCCGCCACCCGCTGACGTGGTGAAATTGCGGGCGAAACCAGAAGTCAACGGGGTGTTGATCGTTTGAAGATTGGTGCTGCTGTTTGTGATGTCGCCATTTAGAACCAGCGAATTGCCATTGATGATGAAAGCTGCCGCGCCGGAATTGAACACAAATCCCGGGGTGCCACCGCCACCTACAGCAAAACCGACCGTCTCGTTGTTATAAAGGGTGGTGAGGCTGGAGGTGCCGAAATAGAGACCATCGCCGGAAGCAATCGTGCCGGTAGGAGCTCCAGGGGTAGTGGCGCCGGTCGTCCAGTTGTTACCGGTGAAATACATGCTACCGGGAGTGGTGGACCAAGCAGCATTCGCGGCCCGCGCCGAATGAGTGAAAATGAATGCGGTAGCGGAGCCAGCGAGGATGAGGAAAGCGCGGTGAGACGAATGTAGTTTCATGGGTTTAAATGGTTTAGTAATGGAAAAGATGGAGCAGATTTTAGAGATGAAAAAATAAAGTATCGAAAGGAAATCAGCGGCGTCGGCGGAGCAGCAGAATGACACCCACAGCTCCTAGCAATGCGGCAGCTGAGGGTTCGGGGACAGCCATCAGCACGACATCGTTACCGCCGGTAAAAGTGTTGCCGGTGGAGTCTCCGAAATAACTGATTTGGAAATCCTGCCCGCCGAGGGTGTAGGTTGCACCGTTGATTGTAGCATTGCTGAAAGTACCGGTGATCGCATCGGTGCTGTCATTGGCAATAATGAAAAACAAGGTGCTATTGGTCGGAGTGTAGCCTGTGCTAACAGAAATTGCTCCTGCTAGAGAAACCAAACCGGTGACATTGAGCTGGTCATAAGTGGTGCCAACGGTGGTTCCATTGATTTCGATGCCCAAGGAGGAGCCGACATCAAGCGTTGCGCTACCCGTGGAAAGAATGCCAGGACTATTGCCGGGAGCGATCGTTCCTCCGGACAAGACAGTCACCGCGCCAACGGTGCCGGACCCTCCGAGCGTCCCGGCGGAGGCAACGGTTGTTAGCAAACTGGTAGAGATATTCCCATTTACCAGCAACCTGCCCCCATTGATGGTAGTTGCACCGGTGTAGGAGCTGGTGCCGGTTAGAGTTTGGGTGCCGCCGCCGGTTTTCGTAAACGCTCCATTGGTGCCGGAAATTACTCCTGCGTAGGATGTGCTGCTGCCATCGCTGCCGGATGTCAAAGTGGCCGAGCCGAGTGTGACGTTACCGCCGCTGGCCCCGCCACCACTCAGGGAACCGACGGAAGTGTTGAAGCCTGTGGTGTCCAGGATCGCGCTTGATGTATTCGCCAAGGTGACCGCCGAGTTGGCACTGAATGCTCCGGTAGAGCCTGCTTTGAGCGTACCGGCAGTGATTGTCGTCACGCCGGTGTAGGTGTTGGTACTGGAAAGAGTGGTAGTGCCGTTGAACTGCGTCAGAGCGAGAGTGCCGGTGCCGTTGGAGAGGGCACCACTAAGAAGGGCCGCGCCGCTGCTATTGCTCGTTCCCATGGTCAGAGTGCTCGTCCCAGCCACTCCGGTGGAGATGCTGCCCGTGAGCGTGCCGCCTTCGCTGCCGATGGTGGTGTTGCCTTGGAGGGAAAGATTTCCCCCGAGAACGCCAGTCGTGGTACCGTTGCCATTGAGGCGGATGGCGCCGCGATTTTCACCGTTGCCGATTCCCTGTAAGTTGATGGTGCCGAAGTTCACGTTGCCTCCGGTGAAATACTGACTCCCATTATCAATCAGCAAAGTAGCGCTGGAAAGATTCGTGGGAATGCTGGAATTGATCTGCAACTTGTTGTTACCCGATGTCGCAACTTCGAGGGTCCCGCTGAAGACGCCGAAATTGTTGACGATAGTATCGCTGCCGGCGTTCGGGGACGTAACCTTTAGCAGGCCGCTGCCGCTGAAGGTGTTGGAGTAGGTAAAGTTGCCGGGTGATGCGAGAATCAAGGTGCCGGGACTGGTGACGGAAACGGTGGCCGTCGAGGCATTCGCGCCGAAAGGGTTTGATCCGTTTGCCGTAACCGTGCCACCGGTGATCGAGGTGCCTCCGGTGTAGGTATTGGTGGTATTAATCGTCAGCGCTCCACCCGTGATGGAAAGCGCTAGCTTGCCGGTTCCCGCCGAGGTGGAGTTGCTGTCGGTGAGCGTTTGAGCCAGGGTGCCGCCACCGTTGAAAGTCAATGTCGCGGTGCTGTTCGTGGCGGAGCCGTTGGTGATCGTGCCCCCAGTGCCGGTCGGAACTACGCCGAGCGCGATACTGTTGGCACTGAGGTCCAGCGTGCCTCCAGTGTTGATGACCAGGTTCGCGCCGCTGGCCAGTGTATTGGCTGGAAGTGCTGTTCCAGAGCCCATCTTCAGGGTTCCTGCGGAAATCGTGGTTGAGC
>JANYFB010000257.1 GCA_025362955.1 Akkermansiaceae bacterium | reverse complement strand
AACATCCGTTCGGATGAAAAACTGTCAGAAAGGATTGATTTGACAAGGTTTTTCCCGAGTTGAGGTGCGTATATCAGGTCGCGCATGGGGGCCGGTTCCGGGGGCTGTCCATCTAGCAGATATGCTGGCGCTAGGACCGCGAAAACGGCAAAGCCGGGCGGATGAGGAGCCATGGGATGGATGGCCGACGGAGGGGCTTCAAACGGGTTCGGAGGGATGGGGCCGCTCCAACGACGGTGGCGTCGCCGGCCCCCGTTTCCGGTGGGTGAAGCACAGGCAGGAATGCCTGTCTCACTTTTTAACGCCTGCGGGTTCGTCCCAGTCGAACTTTCCGGCTGTCTCCGGCATCGTTGTGGGCACCGAAGCTCATGGCAAGTCGTTGAACAACAATATACCCTCTCCCATCATCACTTCATGGACCCCGGCGGATCGGAGTTCGCCGATCCTTGGACCTTTGCGTTTCGCCAATTTCTTTGGGCACACAGTCTAAGACCGACCTAGGGGAGGGCTGGCCGGATCTGCGGCGGACCTGATCAGGACTTTTTGCGGGGTGGAGCTTTGGGCTTTGCCGCTTTGGCGGCCTTGGTGACGATCTTGGTGGCGGTCTTCCGGGGTGTTATGGTTTTCGCGGCTTTTTTAGCGACCTTCTTCGCGGGCACTTTCTTAGCAGGCGCTTCTTTGGCAGGAGATTTCGGGGGTGGTTTTTTGGTGGTCCTAGTGCTGGCTTTTTTAGCCGAGGCGACGGGTTCCAAAGGCTCCGGTTCGCTTGAAATTCCAACCTCAGGGACGCTGATGGGACCCGCAACTAACCGCTCGGGAATCTTTTGCCCAATCCAATTCGCAACCATAACTGCGGCGCCAATCGAAGCGAGCATCGGTAGGCCCGGCAGCCAGATCGAAGCCGTGCCGAATGCGATCCATTGCGCGGAAAGACCAACAGCGCCTAACACAAAGAATCCATACTGCCGCGCGGCAACTCCACATAGTAGCGTCAGCATCACCACGACAAGCGACATCATCCCGATTTCCCATTCCGGCGGCAGTCTTGGATAGGCGTTCGCCTCACCGAGTCCTCCATTCGCGGCGATGGCGGCGATGACTGCGGTGAGACTTCGTGAAAATGCGCGGGTTCCCGGTTCCGCCGCGCTTTGGTCATCGCGCAAAATCAAGGGCGTCGGCGCTTGTTCCGGGAAAAGATCGTGGCCGCCGTCGATCACGGCTTCGGCAGGGATATCCGCTTGAGTGGCGAGGGGTTTGATCGGCAGGGCGAGGCGACCGAAATCGTCAATCCGCACGACGGGTCCGTTCGGACTGAGTTTGATGAATTCGCCGAGGCGCACTTCCAGCCCCTCCGTCGGGAGATTCAGGCGCTGGAGCGCCGTGAGCAGCGGAAACGCAAAAACCACCCGATCCTCCCACCGCGCTACTAACGGAGAGAAACCTGCCGCCGCTTCTGACTCTAACACCGAGAACCCCGCCAATGAAGTGTCGCCGCCTAACACCACACCGGGAACCGGAATGCGGTTTACGACCGGCAGGACCGAGGTGTCCCCGTGGATGGCTGTTAGCGGGAGCGAAGCCCGCCGGAAGGCAGGCGGCATGGCGGCCGAAATCGCGCCTCGGGACAGCGGCGCTGCCATCACCAGGGACTCGAAACCACTCAACGATTTTTCCAAAGCCACAAGTCCGATGGGGTCAGGACTTTCCCAAGCCAGCACTGCGGCAGAAGCCACCTTGGTCTTTTCGAGGCGATGAAAATTCTTAAAAATGACCGCCATGTCGATCGGCGCGGGAGGGGATTTTTGGAAGAACCCATTGAGGTCATCGCCTAACGAAACGACACTCGGCACCTGATTCCGGGCCAGCTTCGGTTCCGAGGAAGAGACCCGCAACTTCCAAGGGTCCGCAGCGTTTCCGTTGCCTGAGACAAACAAGGGCGGGTTCGCAAAACCCCCTGCTACTGTGGTGAATGCCATGCGGTCCACAGCCGTGCCGGGCACCCATTTCCAAACGCCCAAGGCCACCGCTGCCGAGACGAGCAGCACCCCCAGACGGCGATGGAACATTCCGGTCACGGGATCGCTTGGCGGATCGCTGCGAGAACCGGCGCGAGCGGGGATTCTAACGGCGTGCCGACAGTCACTACTCCCAACAGTTTAGCGGCGGTGGCAATGTGGGGGCGGTACCATTCATCGCCGCGGTTTTTCACGATATTCCCATAGGCGCCGAGGGCCTGCATCAGACGCTGGGCAGCACATTCGTGGAACAGCGTCTCTAACGGTCGCTCGTCCGCAGTTTCCTCCCAAAGGGTGAGGAGCTGCTCGCGCTCGTCGGCGGAATGGTCGAGATAGGGATCAAAAATCAGCGAGGCGAGGTCGTATTCTTGGCGACCTCGGCGGAGGCCTTGGAAGTCGATCAGCCAGACTTGATCGTCCTTGATCAGAAGATTTTGTGATTGGAAATCACGATGCACCAGATGTCGCGCCACGGTGCCAAGGCGTTCTGATAGCTCGATGAATGCCGGGCTTTTCCTGAGTTCAGTCGCATCCAGTCCGAGAAAATCCTCGACCATGTATTCGAAAAAATACTCCTGCTCCCACCGATAGAGCGCCGCGTCGAAGGGCGGCATCAGATGGAAATCCTTCGCCGGTTTCGCATAAAACAACTTGTCCACCTGCTCGAAGGCGGAGCGGTAATACGGCAAGCGCTCCGCAAACGGCCGGTTTTTCAGCGACAAAAGATCCACGTCTCCCAGATCCTGCACCAGCGCAACCCGGTGCCTCGCCCGCTCGTGGATGATCGCTGGCACCCGCAATTTTGCCTGCTTCAGAAAATGTGCGACCGGAATAAACTGAGAATTATCTTCACGTTCCTCCGTCCAGTGAATGCCGATGAAGGTCTCGTGCACCGGAGTTTTCACCCGCACGATTGTCCGGCCCGAAGCCCCGCGCTTGATCGGCTGAAGCGTAATGGGCACGGTAGGGTCCACTCCGAGGAATTGGCGCGCGGTGGAAAGGATCGCTTCAGTTGGCATGGGCGGGGGAAACTAGCCGGAAAAGGGGTCCGTCTGCCAAGGGAAATCCTGCGACATCACTCGTCGTGGTAGAACCACAAGGTCACCAGCAAACCTACGCCGATGCCCCACAGCAGCCATGCGTTCGTAAATAGATAAGGATAAATCATCAAGGCCAGCCCGATGGCCTTCGGTTGCCACAGCTCCAGCTTGCGTCCGTAAGAAAAAATTCCCCAGCCAATCGTCCCGAAGATAAATCCCGCGAGAAGGTTGTATGGGTCCAGACTGAAATTCATTTTGCTTAAGGCTTCTTAACCGATCCACCTGAATTTCCTAGCTCCAAGTTTGCGAAAGGAATGGCTGGCCTAGGTTAGTCTGGTTTTATTGATCGCCCGGAGGATCCGGCTTATAAAAAAGACATATTCTTGCAATCTTGAGGCAAGAACCGTTCTTTACTTTCAGTTGATAGCGTAAACCTCATATATCGTATGAAAGTTCCTCAAATGATCATTCTGTTCGGCCTGTTAGGGCTTTCCTCGGTTTCGGCCCAACTGGATCTCCCGAGCAATCCGATGGTCACGCCCAGGAAATTTACGACTCGACCCATCGGTGGTGGAGTAAACCCCGGAGCTTCGATTGATACCGGCAAGACCACGAGCCCGACCGTGCGCTACATCACCCACATCGTTCTCTATCAGAACCGGATGTGGTCGAATACGGAAGGCAAACCGTTGGAGGCCAGCCTCATTGCATTTGAAGATATTGTTGTAGAATCTCCCCAAGGTCCTGTAGAGCCTGCGATACCCGCCCCGCCTGCAAATCCTACCGTGACTCGTGAAGGAAAAATCCGCCTCTTGGTCAATCAAAAGCCGGTCGAAATCGCGCTGGAAACGCTGAGTCCGGCGGACAGAGGGTTTATCGATCAAATGAAAGCGGCACTCGCGAAAAAGGCGGCGGCGGGAAAATGAACATGCGTCCGCTTTTCATTTTACCGGGCGCGATTTTCCTCAGCGCTTGTGTGCTCGGCCCCGAACCGGGAGCGCCCAGAACCGATGTTCCCTCGTCCATCCGTGGGGATGTTGCCCCTCACGGCCCGTCGTTCGGGGAAAAATCGTGGCGTAAGGTTTTCAGCGATTCCGTGTTGCGAGCACTCATCGGACGGGCCCTGCAAAATAATCCCGACCTAACAGCAGCTACCTATCGGATTGAAGAGGCGCGGGCACTAGCAGGAGCGGCTCATGCCTCGTGGTATCCCTCACTCACCGGAGAGGCGACAGCGGGTGAGAGTGTTGCTTCCCGCAATGCGGGTGCATCGGGAAATCGCGGCAAGGAATCTTACGCTCTCGCCGCCCTCCTGAGTTGGGAAGTCGATCTGTGGGGTGGCCTCCGCCGTGCCGATCAAGCTGCCCGCGCTCGCCTTCTCGCAGCAGAATTTCAGCGCGATGCAGTGCAGACCAGCCTCATCGCCGACGTCGCCGGTGCTTACATCGACCTGAAAAACCTTGATGAACGCTTGGAAATTTCTCGCCGCACCTCAGCCAGTCGGACCACTTCGCTCGATCTTGTGAGAACCCGTCGGGACGGGGGCGTGGGTTCGGAACTCGAAGTCGGCCAAGCTGGTGCCCTCCTGCGTCAAGCGCAGATCGCCATTCCGCTCACCGCCCAAGCGATCGCGGCTAAGGAAAATGAGATTCGTGCACTGCTCGGAGAATTTCCCGGAGACATCGCCCGTGGAGGCAGCTTGGGGAATCTGGACTCGTCGCTTGGCATTGTTGGCGGCCTTCCTTCCTACTTGCTGGAACGCCGCCCGGATGTTGCGGCCGCAGCACAATCCTTCCGAGCTGCCACGGCCGATATCGGCGTGGCGGAGGCTCTACGATTGCCACGCCAATATCGGCCGTGGCAGCTCGGAAGGATTGTGCTGCGGCCGCAACATCCGGGCGGCGTTCCAGCAAGTAGGAAGGAAGGCCGCCAACAATGCCAAGCGACGAGTCCAGATTC
>JANYFB010000174.1 GCA_025362955.1 Akkermansiaceae bacterium | reverse complement strand
TTCGACAAAGAGAGAATGAACCGCAGATGAACTCAGATGGACGCGGATTTAGAAGAAACCGTAGAGTTTTCGACCGTGTTCCATGCACATTTCCTCCCTTGCCCAATGATTTTGATCTCAACTCTCTTTCATCTGCGTGAATTTGCGTCCATCTGTGGTTGAATATTCCCTAGCTTGATCGCCGTGATTGGGATAACGGTGAGCATCCAGAAGGAAGAAGGGAATGTGGCAGAAGGAGATTAAACATCGAGAGTTTCTCTCACCCCTCCGGATCATCCAGAATCATTCCCCGGCCAAGGGCCAAATCAGCGGATTCGTTGCCGGTTGGCGGAAAAGCCACTGGCCTGCCTCTGCCATGCCGAAAGTCTGCTCCAAAGATTGAAGGAGGTCTGGGTGTGGTTGAAAGACAGTCCCGATACTTTCTGAAAAAGGCGGACCCGTTGAGGGGGCCGCCTTTGTGAGTCGATTGGGTCTCCGTTACCTTAGACCGTGCCGAAGATCGTCTTGCCGGTGGAGCGGAGGTCGTCGCAGGCGGTTTTCATGCGCTCGCAGAGGCTGAGTTCGCCCTTTTTCAGATAGGAGCGGGGGTCGTAGTGTTTTTTATCGCCCACTTCTCCGTCGATCTTGAGGACGCCTTCGATGTTTTGGCACATGTGGGTGACGATGGGGCGGGTGAAGGCATATTGGGTGTCCGTGTCGATGTTCATTTTGACGACACCGTATTCGAGGGTTTCGCGGATTTCCGAGAGGGCGGAGCCGGAGCCGCCGTGGAAGACGAGGTCCATTTTCGCGAGGGGGCCGTGTTTATCGGTCACGGCTTTTTGACCGTCGCGGAGGATGGTCGGCTTGAGCTTGACGGCACCGGGCTTGTAAGCGCCGTGGACGTTGCCGAAGGTGGCGGCGAAAAGGAAGCGGCCGAGGGGCTGGAGAGCCTCATAAACTTCGACCATGTCTTCAGGGGTGGTGTAAAGTTTTTCGATCGGGAGGCCGGACGTGTCATGGCCGTCTTCCTCACCACCGACGCAGCCGGCCTCGACTTCGAGGATGATGCCGAGCTCGGCGCATTCCTTGAGAAGCGCTTTGGAAATGGCGAGGTTTTCCTTCAGCTCGACCACGGAGCCGTCAAACATGTGGGATTGGAAAAGTGGGCCTTTTCCTGCGGCGATGCGCTTGCGGGAGGCCTCGAAAAGGGGCTTCAGGAAGCTGTCCACTTTGGCTGGGTGGCAATGGTCGGTGTGGAGGGCGATGAGGACGTTGTGCTTTTCCGCAAGCAGGTGGCAGGCCTCGGCAAGAATGATGGCTCCGAAGGCAGCGTCCTTGACCAAGGTGCCGGATGCAAACTCGCCGCCACCGGTGGACACTTGGATGATGCCGTCGGATTTCGCCTCGGAAAAGGCACGCAGGGCACCGTTGATCGTGGGCAGGGAGGTGACGTTGATGGCGGGGTAGGCGTAGTCGCCCTTCTGGGCGGCGTCTAACATGGCGCTGTATTGGGCGGGAGTGGCGATAGGCATGGCGGGAGTTCCGTATGCAAGTGGTGGGCCAAGGACAAGCGAGAATCGCCCGATTTTTAAAAGAAATGGCCGGAAACCCTGTGGTTTTATCGTGAGTAGAGGCGGCACAGAGGAGACCGGTGATTTCCGCTACCAACGAAACTTTCAGAGCTGGCGGCGGATGGCTTGGACGTCCACGGATTCCAGGTAACGGCGGATGTTAGGGTATGTTGCGGCATGGTAGCCATAGCCGGGCTGAAGGAACTCGGCGATCGCTTTTTCACGCTGCCAGTTTTCCACGACCATTCGATACATGGCGATGACGACGCCGGTGCGGTCGGAGCCGTGCCAGCAGTGGACGAGGATCCCGGATTTCGCATGGATGAGGATGCGGAGGGCGGCAATGATGTCTGCATCCCGGATGGTCTGGGCATCCATGGGGATACGATGGACGATGAGATTGCCCGCAATTTCATCATCAGAGTGCCAGTGATGGAGACTAAGGACTTCGTGGATGCCAGCGTGTTCCATCTCCATAAAGCCAAGGGCGTCCGGTTGGGAGGAGCGCCAGACATGGGAATTTACCTGATGGAGATTGCGGGTGGGCGCGACGCACGCCGAAAGAAGCAGGCAGGCGGAAAGTGATAGAAATTTCCTCATGAGATCTATCAGGCTCGGCGGAGGTAGTCGGGCACTTGGTCGCGCTGGGAGGCGGGCGGCAGGGCTGCGCTGGCGAAGGAGATGACCGCGCCGACTCCGGCCGCGTGGGCACCGCCGAGGCGGGGCTCAACTTCGAACTCGGGAAAGCGGTAGCGAGCGCGGAGGCGCAGCCAGTGGTGGAATCCAAGGGCGGTCAGGAAGGCACCGAATAGAATGGTGGCGGGGATGAGGGCCTTCAGGGCGAGGGCCTGAAGCCAAATCAATTTGGCGGATTTTGCGTGGCCCGCGCCAGCGGTAGCAATGATGGAGGGGGTGCTGGCGGCGGCAGTTTCTCCGGCGAGCATCCGCTCCATCCAGTAGATCCGGATAGACATCTGGACGAGAAATTTCTCAAACTGCTCGGAAGGTTTGGTTTTTTCAAAGGCCTGCATGACGGAACTTTCCAGCGCGCGGCGCTGCTCGGCTGCGGAGACGGAAGTAGTGATGGAAGGGCTCAGATAGACGACGGAGCGTTGCGGGGCTCCGAGGTAATAATAGACGATGGCGGCGGGGCGGCCCTCGGTGAAAAAGCGCTCGATCATTTCCTCCTCACGGACGGCACTGGGGATTTCCTGATCGCCGCCGATGACGTAAACGAAGAGGTCGATGGAGGAGTCGCTGGCGTGGTAGTTGAGGAAGCTGAGGCGGTCCCGGTAGTCGGATGGATTGAGGAGGCCTTGGGGATCGACAAGGAAATTCTTGGGACGTTCAGCGAAGTAGGCGGGGAGAAATTTCTCGGCGATCTCGGGAGAGGGCTTGAGGTCCCCAGCGATTTCCCCTGGCTTGGGCTGCTCGACTTGGAGGGGCTCGGGCTTGGCGGGTTCGTCCGGGATGGGGTCGTGGGAGAGGAGGAGCGCTCCGGGTATCCAGCCCTTGGCTTCGAGCTCGGCACGCTCCTTGCCATGCCAAGTGGGGAGGGCGGGCTCCTCGAGGGCGGTGGCGGTGGCCGTGAGGAAAACGGCGGCGAGGGTGGCGGGAAGGAATTTCATCGGCGGACCTCCTCGGTTTCCTGTTCTTCGGGGGAAGGATGGTGGCCAGCACGGATGCGGCGGACGAGATCGCCCATCTGCGCCGGGAGGACGACCTTGCGTTGGAAGTGTTCGGGATCGCGCCGGGCCTGGCGACTGCGTTTGCAGAGGATGCCGTCAAGGTGGTGGAGGACTCTCACGATCCCATCTGCGTAGCGGCCCTCAAGCCAGTAGGCGTGGGCGCGAGAGAGGCAGTCGAAGGTGTCCGATTCTTCGAGAAATGGATCTAGCAGATAGCCGAAGACCATCCCGGCGGCTTTGGACTCGGGATCGATGGTGATAAGGATGCCAGCTTCGTTCGGCTTCTGCACGGGCACGTCCTCGAAGGCGGAGCGGTTCAAGAGCCAGAAGCCGAATTGGCGGATGTTCGCGACCTCGCCAAGCGAGCCGGTGTAGATGGCGACGAAGAGCTGGGGAAAACGGCGGGTGATTTTTTCCATGGCGGCCTCGACCCGCGGTCGATCACCGCGGCGGAGAATGCCCGCGCTGTCGGTGAGGCTGCGAATATGGACTTCCTCTGCGCCGAAGCGGGCATCCGCATCGGCAAGCGTGAACCCGCAATGCGGGCAGGACGCCGCAGCTCGGTGGATACGCTGGACACAACGCGGGCACTTCATGATTGCAAAGACGCATTCTTCTACGGGGATCGCCGTAGTTCGTCAAAGCGAATCATCAGGAAAGGCGGAATAAATGCGCCTCAGGTAGTTACAAAGTGGGTGAAATTTTCAAGGTTTCATTTGTTCGCCTAAATGTCAGCCTGCGCCCCTCATCCACCGCAAGCCATTTCCCGATCATGAAACCACCTCCTCTCGATAACACGATCACCTTCGTCCGCCCGAAGCTGAACCTGCCTAACTTTTCCGCCAAATGGCTCATCATCGTGCCGCTGGGGATTTTCCTGATAGCGGGATTTTTCTCGTCGTTTTACACGGTGGGGCCGGAGTCGGTGGCGGTGGTGCAGAGGTTCGGAAAATTCCAATTCGTCGCGGATCATGGCCTGCATTTCAAGTTTCCGTATGGCATCGACACGGCGACGATCGTGCCGATCCGTCGGCAGCTCAAACTTGAGTTCGGCTTCGGCACTCCTGGGGCTACCAACCCAGATCAAACCAGCGACGAGGGGGATCAGGAGCGGGATATGGTAACCGGCGATCTCAATGCGGCGCAGGTCGAATGGATCGTGCAATACAGCATTTCCTCGCCTGAGAAATATCTCTATCATGTCCGAGCACCCGGCTCCACGCTCCGCGATTTAACAGAAAGCGCGATGTGCGAGGTCATCGGGGACCGGACGGTGGATGAAGTTCTAACCATCGGGCGGACCGAGATTGAAACAGCAGCTCTCGTGCGCCTCAAGGCCGCTCTCGAAAAGCTCGACATGGGAATTACCGCCGAGCAAATCCAGCTCAAGAACATCCATCCACCTGCTCCGGTGCAGCGCTCATTCGATGAAGTGAACCGCGCCCAACAAGAGCGAGAGCAATTGATCAACGAGGCCAACGGCGAATATAACAAAATCATCCCGAGGGCGAAAGGCCTCGCTGATCAACGGATTTCCGCAGCGGAGGGATTCGCAGTGCAGCGGATCAACGAGGCGGAAGGGGATGTCGCACGCTTCAAACAGTTATTGATTCAATATGACAAGGCTCCGGCCATCACCAAACAGCGCCTCTATCTGGAAACCATGAACGAGGTGCTCCCCAAGCTTGGTTCAAAAATCATCATCGACGAGGATGCCAAGCAGTTTCTCCCGCTCATGAACCTCAAGTGAAATCCTAACAAACCTATTTCATGAAAACCATTTCAATTCTCATCGCCATCTTCTTGGCAATCATCCTCGTTTCCAGCATCACCTTCACTGTCGATCAGACCGAGCAAGTCTTCATCACCGAGTTTGGCAAGCCCGTGGGCAAGCCGATCAATGCGGACCCCGCACACAACGAAGCGGGCCTGCATTTTAAAAAGCCCTTCATCCAGCAGGTCAATCGCATCGAGAAGCGCATCATCCGTTGGGATGGACCGGCCACGGAAATGACGACCCGCGACAAGCTCTATATCTCCGTTGACAACTTCGCCCGTTGGCGGATTTCCGATCCGCAGACGTATTATGAAAAACTCCGTGACGAGCGCAGCGCGCTTTCCCGGCTGGACGATATTATCGGCAGCGAGACCCGCAGTGTGATCGCCGCGCACGACCTCATCGAAGTCATCCGGAGTGACAAGGACCGGAAGCCCGCCCGCGACGAAGCACTAGCAGCTGCGAATTCCAACCTCGGCCTACTCCCTCCCATCCAATTCGGCAGAAGCGCGCTCGACCAACAAATCCTCGCCGCTGCCCAACCTAAAGTGATTTCCTGGGGCATCGAGCTGTTGGACGTGCGCTTCAAGCGTATCAACTACAAGCCCGGAGTGATTGATAAAATCTACGCCCGCATGGCATCCGAGCGCCTCCAAATCGCTGATCGTTTCCGCTCAGAAGGTGCCGGAGAGGCCGCGAAAATCCTGGGTCGTAAGGAGCGGGATCTGCTTTCCATCCAGTCGGAGGCCTATCGCAAGGAGCAGGAAATCAAAGGCAAGGCTGACGCGGAAGCGACCGGCATCTACGCCCTCGCCTACAACTCCAGCCCCTCCGCTGCGGATTTCTATCAATTCGTCAAGACTCTCGACACCTATCAGAAAACCCTCGACAAGGACACCACCACGATTTTCACCTCGAACAGCGATTTGTTCCGGCTCTTCAAGCACATTGAGGTGCCCAAGCCATAACCCTGTTCCCCTTATTCCTTGCCCATCCGGGTCGCGGCACTTAGTCTCCGCGCCCCTGCCGATGAGCACCAAACCTGTATTTCTCTACGACACGACCCTGCGCGATGGCACGCAGGGCGAAGGATTCCAACTTTCCGGCCTCGATAAACTGCGGATCGCGAAGCGGCTGGACGAGTTTGGTATTGATTACATTGAAGGCGGTTGGCCGGGTTCGAATCCCAAGGACATCGAGTTTTTCCGCGAGGCGAAATCCCTGAAACTCGGTCACGCCAAGCTTGCCGCTTTCGGCTCCACTCGTCGCGCGGATACGCCGGTCGAAGAGGATCCACAGGTCCGCTTGCTTCTGGAAGCGGAGACGCCGGTCGTCACCATTTTCGGGAAAAGCTGGGAACTCCAAGTCACGGAAGTTCTCCGCACGACCGTTGAGGAAAATCAGGCGATGATTCGGGAAACGGTCGCCCATCTCGTCAAAAATGGTCGCGAAGTGATCTACGATGCAGAACACTTTTTCGATGGTTACAAGGATTCCCCCGCCCATGCACTCGCAACTCTGCAAGCCGCCGCCGACGGTGGTGCTACCTGCCTCGTCCTCTGTGATACCAATGGTGGAACGCTTCCCTGCGAGGTCATGGAAATCTGCGAGGCGGTGATCAAGCACCTGCCTAACACCCCGATCGGCATCCACACCCACAATGATTGCGAACTCGCGGTCGCAAACGCAATTGCCGCCGTTAGAGCCGGGGCAAACCAGATCCAAGGCACCATCAACGGCTACGGTGAACGCACCGGAAATTGCAATCTAACTTCCGTCATTCCCATCCTTCAGCTCAAGATGGGCATGCCTGTGGTCCCGTATTTGGACCAGTTGCGCGATCTCTCCTATTTCGTGGATGACGTTTCTAACAATCCTCACTTCGCGCGAGCAGCATTCATCGGCCGCACCGCCTTCGCCCACAAAGGCGGGATGCATGTGAATGCCGTGCAAAAGTTGGCCCGCAGCTATGAGCACATCGTTCCGGGCAGCGTCGGAAACTCGCAGAACATCCTCGTTTCCGAACTCAGCGGTCAGTCTAACATTCTCGTCAAGGCGGCGGAACTCGGCATCCAGTTAGAGAAAAGCTCTCCCGTCGCGGGGGCCATCCTTCGCCGCGTGAAGGAACTCGAAAACGAAGGCTACTCGTACGAAGCCGCCGGAGGTTCGTTGGAAATCCTGATCCGTCGCGAGCTCGGAACCTATGTGAAACCCTTCGAACTCAAAGAATATCACACCACCTTCCGCCAATATCGCGACGGCCATCCACCCGTTTGCGAGGCCACCGTGAAACTCGCCGTCGGCGGCACGCCCGAGCTCACCGTCGCGGAAGGCAACGGGGTGGTCCATGCCCTCGATCTCGCGCTGCGTAAGGCGTTGCTTCCCTTCTATCCGGAAATCTCCGGCGTCTCGCTCGTCGATTACAAGGTCCGTATCCTCGACGGCCACGACGCGACCGCCGCGAAAACCCGCGTGCTGATCGTCTCAACCGACGGCGAATCCTCCTGGGGCACCGTCGGCGTTTCCGACAATATCATCGAGGCAAGCTGGCTCGCGCTGGTGGACGGGATCGACTTATTTCTCCAACGCAAAAAATAAGGAAGTCGGCTGAAAGTCGAACTTGCAATCCATCTGCGGTTAAAATTCCTATAAATTCCAAGGTCCGGCCTTGAGTCCCGGGCGATTTCTGCATTCGTTGCCGCCGTGCCGACTGTCCAACTCAAGTATCAATCCTTTCACCCATCGATCTGGCCAAAGATGATTGGCGAAGTTTCCCGCGATGCCACGCCGGGATCGTTCGTCCTGGTGTTAGGGAAAGAAGGCACGCCTTTCGGCTGGGGCCTGTGGAATCCGAAATCGCGGATGCCGCTGCGGGTGGTCAGTCATTCGCTAGAGGAATTGCAGGACGAATCATTTTTTGAAAATGCGATCCGCCGTGCGGCGAAATTGCGGCGGGAGATTCTCAAGCTGGACGGGGAAACCGACAGCTACCGGGCGATCCACGGCGACGCGGATTTCATGCCGGGCATTGTGGCGGACAAGTTCGCGGACGTG
>JANYFB010000172.1 GCA_025362955.1 Akkermansiaceae bacterium | reverse complement strand
GGAACTTTGAAAAATTCCATGATCAGATTTGCCGCGCCCTCGCCGGGGATGATTGAGAGTTAGATGAACTCGTTAAGAAGTCCCTCGATCATCTCCTGACGACCACTCGCAACCATGGGTTCGGGATTGGCCAAGGCGTATTTTTCAAGATCGGCGAGGGTGGTTTTTCCGCCTTCGACCTCGGCACCCACTCCGCTGTCCCACGTTTTGTAGCGTTCCGAGATGAATTGCTCGATGCGTCCGTCCGCGCGGATGGCTGCGGCGGTCTTGAGTCCGCGGGCAAAGGCGTCCATGCCGACGACGTGGGCGTGGACGAGATCGACAGGCTCCCAAGACTCGCGGCGGCGCTTGGCATCGAAGTTGAGTCCGCCGGTAGTGAAGCCGCCCATTTTCATGAGGACGAGCATCGTGTGGGTCGTGAGATAGAGATCGGTAGGGAACTGGTCGGTATCCCAACCGACGTTCGGCGTGCCCATGTTCGCGTCGATGCTGCCGAGCGCGCCTGCCTCGTAGGCGACAGTGAGTTCGTGCTCCATCGTGTGACCTGCTAGAGTGGCGTGGTTGGTCTCGATGTTGAGTTTGAAGTGCTCTAGCAAATCGTATTCGCGGAGGAAATTGAGACACGCGGCGGAGTCGGAATCGTATTGGTGAGTGGTCGGCTCTTGGGGCTTCGGCTCGATGTAAAACTGGCCCTTAAAGCCAATTTCCTTCTTATAATCCACGGCCATGTGGAGGAAGCGGGCGAGGTGGTCGAGTTCGCGCTTCATGTTCGTATTGAGAAGCGTGGTGTAGCCTTCGCGACCACCCCAGAAAGTATAACCTTCACCACCGAGACGGTGGGTGACTTCCATCGCTTTTTTCACCTGCGCCGCGCCATAGGCATAGACTTGGGCATTCGGGCTGGTCGCGGCTCCTTGCTGATAGCGCGGGTGGACGAAGAGGCAGGCGGTGCCCCAGAGGAGCTTTTTCCCGGTCCGTTTTTGCTCCTCCTCAAGCACGTCCGCCACCGCATCCAGGGCTTTGTTAGACTCGGCGAGGGTAGCGCATTCCGGTGCGACATCGCGGTCATGAAAGCAGTAGTAGTCCAGCCCGGTTTTTTCCATGAAGTCGAAAAATACCCGGGCGCGGTTCTGGGCGTTAGCCACTGAGTTTGAGCCATCGTCCCAAGGGTGGGCGGCGGTGCCCATCCCGAAGGGATCGGAGCCAGTGCCGCGCATGGTGTGCCAATACGCGCAACCGAAGCGGAACCAATCTGCCATGGTCTTCCCGGCGACGACCTCCGAGGCGTTGTAGTGTTTGAAAGAGAGTGGGTTTTTTGAGCCGGGTCCTTCATAGGACACGGCATCACAAGGAAATTTAGTCATGGCGATCAGTGGGCTGTGGATTGTTTGAGCGAAGGCGCAACAAGCGCGATCTGCTGCAAAGTATCTGAAAATCCGCTGGCGTCGCTACCGCAAATTACGGTATCTTCTTGATGAAATGCGACATCCAAAATCCGCGCCTCCCAGTCGCATCGCCGTCGTCCAATCGTCGGTAAACGTCCGTCGGCTCACGCCCGGCCTGGCTCCCTTTGCCGGGATGGGCTATGATTTCTGGATCATCGACCTTTATCGTCAGCCCGACCTGCTACTCACCAGCCTGCGGGAATGGAAGCCCAGCGCGATCATCACGGAATGGCTTCCGGGACTTACGGATGGATTGTTAGAGCTGGGCTGTCCCGTAATTCTGGTGCCATCGGACGAGCCGGTAACAGGAGCTTTCAGCGTGGACATCGACGATATCGCAATCGGTCGGCTCGCCGCTGGCCATTTGATCGCCCGCGGCTATCAGAACTTCGCGTTTGTTGGTCGAGCCGATGCTCATTACGCGAAGCAACGGCTGGCAGGTTTCCAAGCGGTCGTAGGCGAGGTCCCCGTTTACTGGGAGGAGTTCCGCGACTGGCGGCAATATGACGAGTACTGGCGGGACCCGGACGAAGACATGGTCGGCTGGCTCGCGGCGCTGCCCACGCCGTTGGGGATTTTCACCGCTCATGATCCGACCGGTCGGCATGTGTTAGAGGCGGCGGCGCAGGCGGGAATGGAAGTGCCCTTCGCAGTGGGAGTCATCTCAGCGAATGATGACGAAACCGTCTGTGAAATGGCGCGTCCGGCACTCTCGAGCATCCGCCTGCCATGGCGTCGCCTCGCGGCAGAGGTGGTTCAAATGATCGAACGCATCTGCTCGGGAAATCCGCCGCTTTCGCCGGTTCTCGTTCAACCGTTAGAAATCATCGCCCGCGGCTCAAGTTCCTACGAGGCAGTGGGTGATCCGGTGGTAAGACGCGCCATGCAGTATCTGGTGGAGCAGATTTCCACCGTCGTTTCCGTGGAGGAATGGGCCAGCAAGATTGGCGTTTCGCGGCGGGTGTTAGAGCGGCGTTTCCTCACCTCCCTCGACCGCTCACCCCACGCCATGATCCAGCACGAGCGGATCGAACGGGCAAAAAACTTACTCACCACCACCGATCTTCCCGTCGCAATCATCGCCGAACGCTGCGGCTATCAAAGCAACGAACGGCTTACCGTGAATTTCCGCGCCTCCCTCGGTGTTCCGCCGGCGACATATCGCCGGGATTCACGGGCGAAGTCCTCATCGCTCACCGGGTGAATCTTTTGAGAAAAGTTTACCACGGGTGAAAGTTTTGGCATGGCGGGTGCTTAGTAGTCTCTGTCGCAAGACAAGGCGGTTCGACTGAGATGCCTCCGGGTTAATGGGTTTTTCCTGGGGGATGATCAGTCGGACCGCTTCTTTTTTGCAGTAAAAAGTGGCTGGCTCATTCATTATGCATCCTGGAGGATGCTGATGGAATCTATTGAGCGAGGTTTTTTGAGGCGAGTTGTGTTAGGCGGGACGCTCGCTTGAGATCGCAGGTGAAACGACCCACGTTGGGCCATGGGTAAAAATGGGGTCAGCGATCATCTGCGAGGGTTGCGGTGATCCGTGTTCCCCGACGAGGTGCGGAGGCGATTTTGAGGGTTCCCCCGACAATTACCAAGCGTTCCTGCATGCCCACCAGGCCGAGCCTGACTGAGCCGGTTGCCATTTTGAAACCCACTCCATTGTCGGCGATGGATAGGACCGTCTGCGGTTCGAACCCCAGATGAATTCTGACTGACGAGGCCTTGGCGTGGCGGTGGATATTGGTCAGGGCTTCCTGGGCCACCCGATATAGCGCGACCATTGCGTCCGAGTTATATTGCGGCGGCTGACCGCCGCTGCTGGTGAAGGCGACGCCGATACCTGTCCGCTTGCTCCAGTCGGCCACATAGAGTCGGATCGCCGCCTCAAGACCAAGGTGTTCCAATTCGGCGGGACGGAGTTCCCACGCCTGTCGGCGGACTGCTTGGTTGAACATGTCCAACACCTCGCGTACTTTCTCCAGCCGTTGCGCAAAAAGCGCGTGAGCTTCCAGTGGATCGAGCTGATCCAAATAGAGCATCACTACCACCATGAGCTGCCCGAGGTTATCGTGCAGGTCGCGGGAAATCCGCAGGCGCTCGTCCTCCTGAGTCGTCATCTGGCGCTGGAGCAACTCCGTCCGCTCCGCCTCGATCCGCTGCCGCACGGCGACTTCTGTTTGCAGTTGTGCCAGCGTGTCAGCCAGTTTGCGGGTGCGCTCCCTGACGCGCGTTTCTAACTGGTCGTGGGCTTCCAGCAGCGCTGCGTCCGCCCGCGAGCGTTGGATCCGCAGGTAGATGTGCGCCGCCAGTTGTCGCAGCAAGTCCATCTCATCCACCCGCCAGTCAAAGCGGGCCTCGCGGATGCCGACGATCACGAGTCGCAGCTTGCCATCCGCCAAGTAGGGCGCGCCCAAAATGGAACAGCCAGCCGTTTTTTTCGCGCCACGGTTTCGGCCTGACCTTCGGTAGGTGGCCACCACCTCGCCCTTACGTAGCCTAGAAATTTCCGCTGGCGTGAAAAATTCCGAGAGCTTGCCCGCAGTGGGTTCATCCGCCCGGCTGTCTTGAAACAGGATGATCCCACCCCTTACTGCAGGATCGCACTCGATCAGATTCAGTGAAGTAAAATCGAAGTGCTGCCGGACAATCCGACTGATCGACGGAAGGAGTTCGAGCCAAGGACCGGACGTGAAAAGGGCGCCCACTGCGGCCAGCAGGGCGAGGCTCGACTCCAGGAGCTTACGCTCGGTAATGTCCAGCGCCATGCCGACGATGAAACGCCGACCGTCGTGCATCGTGCCGGGAGCGGAAGCGCTGAAGCTCCAGTGACGCACCGCACCCCCGAGTGTCGTCACTTCCATGTCCGTGTTTATCCGCCTCGCGCTTCCGCGGAAGAGCAGGTTCATGTGTGCCCGCACGGCCTCCGCGCCATGACCGTAGGCACGGTTGAGCCAAGCATCAAAAGTCGGAATGTCCTCCCGCGTGTAGCCGGTGAGTTCCGCCCAAGTATTTGAAATTTGCAACACCTGCCCGTCCTCGGCGTGCATAATCACGGGAATCGGCG
>JANYFB010000168.1 GCA_025362955.1 Akkermansiaceae bacterium | reverse complement strand
TCGCCATCGACAATGCCAGTGATGATTTCCGATGGGGCGGTTTTCAGCTCGCCGCCGAAGACCTTGCCACTGGTGCCGTCGATGCTCATGTAGTCGCCTTCTTTGAAGGTCTGGCCGGAGGCGATGACGGTTTTTTTGTCGTAGTTGATATCGACACCACCGGCTCCGCAAACGCAGACCTTGCCCATTTGGCGGGCGACGAGTGCGGCGTGAGACGAAACGCCACCTTTAGATGTTAGAATCCCTTCGGCAGCGATCATGCCGCGGAGGTCTTCCGGGCTGGTCTCGGTGCGGACGAGGAGAACTTTTTCTCCACGAGCTTCTGCTAGAACCGCGCGGTCGGCATTCAGATAGATTTTTCCCGAAGCCGCTCCGGGACCGGCGGGAAGGCCGGTGCCGAGGACCTTCGCTTTCGCCACATCGGCGAGGTCGAAGATAGGGGCGAGGAGTTGCTCTAACTGCTCGGCAGGGTTGCGCAGGATGGCGGTTTCCCAGTCGATGAGTTTTTCCTTCACCATGTCCATCGAGAACTTGAGCGAGGCGGCGGCGGTCCGCTTGCCGTTGCGGGTTTGCAGCATGAACAGCTTGCCTTCCTGCACGGTGAACTCGATGTCCTGCACGTCCTTGAAGTGGCTTTCAAGGATCTTGCGGACTTTCATCAGCTCGGCGTAGGGCTTGGGCAGCGCGGCCTTGAGCGTGCTGACGTTTTCCGGCGTACGGACACCGGCGACGACGTCTTCGCCCTGGGCGTTGATGAGGTATTCACCCCAGAATTCGTTTTTGCCGTTGGCGGGGTCGCGGGTGAAGGCGACGCCGGAGCCGGAGGTATCGCCGGTGTTGCCATAGACCATGGCTTGGACGTTGACGGCGGTGCCCCATGCGGCAGGGATGTTATATTTGCGGCGATAGACGATCGCACGGTCGTTCATCCAAGAACCAAAAACGGCACCGGCGGCTCCGCGAAGCTGGTCCCATGGATCGCTGGGGAAGGATTTCCCGGTGCGCTTTTTAACGAGAGCTTTGAAACGCTTGACCAGTTCCTTCTGGTCATCGGCGGTTAGATCGGAATCGACGATGTCTTTTCCATACTTGTCATGCTTGAAAGATTCGATTTCCACTTCGAACGGCTCGTGGTCTTCACCTTCCTCTTTCTGCACGCCGAGGACGACGTCACCATACATTTGGACAAACCGGCGATAACAATCCCATGCGAAGCGCTCGTTCTTAGTGACGGCTGCTAGAGACAGCACGGTGGCGTCGTTAAGGCCGAGGTTGAGGATGGTGTCCATCATGCCGGGCATGGAATCTCGCGCACCGGAGCGGACTGCGACTAACAGCGGCATACCCTTGGCATCGCCGAACTTGCTGCCCATGATTTTTTCCATGTTCTTCACACCGGCTTCCATCTCCGCTTGAAGAGAGACTGGGTAAGTACGCTTGTTATCGTAGAAGTAGGTGCAGACCTCCGTGGAGATCGTAAATCCGGGAGGCACTGGCAGACCGATGCGGGTCATTTCGGCAAGGTTCGCGCCTTTGCCGCCGAGAAGAGGCTTCATGCCGCCGTTGCCGTCAGCTTTGCCAGCTCCCCAATTATAAACGTATTTGACCTTCTTGTTAGAGACAGTCTTCTTTGCGGCGGATTTCTTCGCCGCGGGTTTTGCGGCCTTTTTTTTGGTTGCCATCGTTGTGGTGATATCGAGTTAAGAACATTGACTGCTGGAAGACGGGAAATCATTGACCCGGCCCAGCGCAAGGCGCGGGAGGCTATTCAGGCGACATTGCAGTGTCAATGAAGCAGTTCCCGGAAAAAATGCGGCTCAACGAAGTCCTCGGAGGAGCAACTCGGCGTTCGTTTTTGTGGCCTTGAGATTGGTCAGCAATGTCTCGATTGCATCGCCGATAGGGAGGCCCGCGAGTTGTTTACGGATATCGACCACTTTTAAAAATTCATCCGGGTGATAGAGCCGGTCGTCATTGCGGGTGCCAGACTGGGGAATGTGAATCGCGGGATAAACGCGGCGCTCGGCCAGCTCTCGGTCGAGGCGGACTTCCATGTTTCCCGTACCTTTGAACTCCTCAAAAACCACGTCGTCCAGACGGCTTTCCGTTTCCACCAAAGCCGTCGCTAGGATCGTCAGCGAGCCACCTTCCTCAACATTTCGCGCAGTGCCAAAAAATTTACGGGACTTCTGTAATGCCACCGGACTGACACCGCCGGAACCGATCGGTCCGCCTTGCATGGCTGAGTTATGACCGCGGGCGAGACGGGTGAGACTATCTAACAACAGAATCACATCCTTGCCTTGCTCGACGAGTCGCTTGGCTCGCTCAATGACGAGGTCCGCCACCTGCGCGTGGCGGCGGGGTGACTCGTCAAAGGTGGAGGCGAAGACCTGGGAACCGACGGTTTCTTCAAAGTCCGTGACTTCTTCCGGGCGCTCGTCTAGCAGGAGAATGATCAGCTCGGCGTCTGGATGGTTCAGCCGGATTGAGCGGGCAATTTGTTTGAGCAGGATCGTTTTTCCACCACGAGGAGGGGCGACGATGATCCCGCGCTGACCTTTGCCTAATGGGGCGATTAGGTCGATCACACGCACGCCGAGGAAATCGTTCCCCTCGCCTTCCAAGTGAATCCGCCGATCCGGGAAAAGCGGGGTGAGGCGGTCGAATTCCTTCGGCGGCTGATAGTCGGCCACGGGCTGCCCCTCCACCTCGATCACTTCGTAACCGGATAGATATTTATCCCTCTCGCGGGATGGGCGCACTCGCACCTTTAGTGACTGCCCGACCCGCAGACCCAAATCGCGGACGAGGTTCGCACTGAGGTGAATGTCATCTGGTCCGGGACGAAAGCTGCGGTGGGCATCTCTCAGCATTGCGAAACTGTCCTTTGCCTGTTCGAGGATTCCCTCACAGACGAGGCCGGCCCCCGCATGGCCATAATAGTAGAGAAGCTCGTAAACCAACTGGCTTTTCGGGATTCCGCCTTGAATTCTAGCAGGCACTTCCTCTGCGAGGGTCTGGAGTTCCGCGAGTGACTTGACGCGGAATTGGTTGATATCAATGGATGCAGGCACGGGGGGAATCGCTGCCACTGCGGTGGCGGTTTGGGATTCCTGTGCTTCGGCTTCGTTAGGTTGAGTCATGAGAAATGTTAGGGAAAAGCGTCGAATTTGGGAGCGCAGCACGGCGGGCGGCCCCTCGTTCCAGAAAACTACATCCGCACGGGACATTTTTTTCTGAACCGGAAGTTGGGCAGCTAGGATGGACTCGATCAAGAGATCGTCAAACCCGTTGCGTGCCTTGAGCCGCTGGATTTGAGTGGAACGGGAAGAGGCGATGACGAGCACTTGGGTCTGGCCGAAATCGAATCCCTTCTCAAACAAGAGCGGAACGTCTGCTACGAACAATTCCGCCCCTCGTTTAGCAGCCTGTTCCAAAGAATCAAGACATTCCTGCCGAACTCTCGGATGAAGGATGGATTCCAGCCGGACACGGGTGCCTTCATCGGCAAAAACCCGGCCACGCAAAAAGTGCCTGTCGATCCGTCCTTGGACATCGAGTGATTGAATACCAAAGGCTTCGGAAACGATCAACGCCAGCTCAGCATCGGATTCCAGCATCCGGTGCACCGAGGCATCACAGTCGAAAATGGCAATTTGCGGCAAGAACTCGCGGAGCGTCCGACATACCGTGGATTTCCCCGAAGCGATCCCGCCGGTGAGTGCCAAGATTCGCATGGATAGAGAATTGGAAGAGGATTTTCGCTGATCAAACAAAGTTCGACCGCAATGATACAAACAGGCGGAGGATCGCTCCCCCGCCTGTTGTGAAACATTTCCTGTCAGATAGAGATCATTGTGCAGGCAAGTCGATCGCAGGCAGAACGCCGGGACCTGTATCGCCTCCACCCGTGCCGGTAGAAACCGGAATCGACTGCCCGGCATCCGCACCGCGGAGCGGGCGTCCAGTGGCATCGATGATCTGCGCGGTGACGAAAATGATCAAATTGCTTTTGATGTGGTTTTCCGCCTTGGTTTGGAACAAACGACCAATGATCGGGATATCTCCCAAGATCGGCACCTTGTCCTCGACGTTTTGCACATCTTCGCGCATCAACCCGCCGACGGCAACGGTGTAACCATCATAAATCGTCAATGCAGTATTAACCCGACGTGAGGAGAACACCGGCATTTCAATGCGGTTTTCGGTAATGACGGAAACCACTGAATTACCCAAGGCATCGGTCGATTGCGATTGGATCGGACTGCCGTAGTTGATGAAGCCCTCGAATTCGACGATTTCCGGGACGAAGCGGAGATCAATCACGAAATCGTTTTCGCCAATCGTTGGTTCGATTTCAAGAGTCACTCCTGTATTTCGGGTGCTGAATGCAGTCGGAGTTGCGGGAGTAACCGGAAAGCTACCGCCACCGCCACCACCACCTAAACCAAGTCCTCCCAAACCACCGATGTTACCACCGGTGCTGTTCGGAAGTTGAGGTGGTTCGTATTCCGTAGGATAGATAAATTCGCGGATAATTTCGATAGTCGCTTTTTGTCCAGACTTGGCTGTGACCGATGGGGCGGTCATCAAGTCCGTGCCCTTTTTCTGGGCGAGACCGCGCATGATCAGTTGAACCTGACCGTCCGAGAAAAGGCCGGTGAGACCCAAGATGCCCGGAGCAACATTGGCAGTTTGTGCGGTGCGGTTCGGGTTGTTGAGGATCGCGTCGATGCTGTTGCGGTTAACAGCTTGGTCACCACTTCGCAGACCATTGGTTACGCCGTTTGAGGTGGATTGATTGGGTGCTGCTGGGATGCCATCCACCGAGGTTCCGTTGACGGGGCTGATGAAGTCGGAACCCGTGCGGCCTCCTTGGTTTCCTGCCGTGCCACCACTCGCGAAGACGGTGTTAGAAAGACCGAATGGATTGATGATCCAGTCAAAGCCAAGTTCGTCGTTATTTTCTTGGGAAATTTCGACAAATTTCGTGGTGATTTTCACCTGCTTGGGAGCTTTGTTCATCGTCTGAACAAGCTGCTCGACCTTGTCGAGTTCGGAAGGAGTGTTGGTTACAAGAAGGACACCAGAGGTGCTCAAGGTCACCGAGCTTCCTTCTGCAAACGCGATGCCTGACGCGATGAGAAGATCCTTGATAGGCTTGCGAGGTTGCAAGGTAGTAGCCTTACCAGCCGCAGGAGCAGCAAACGGATCGGCCGCCGCACCACCGCCCCCATCGCCCGCATTTGTATCAAGAGCAGTATTGAAATCAGGCGGCACCCGGAAGGTGCGGGTGAAGATATCTTGGCCGCTTTCACTCGCAGGCACCAGTGTCACTGCAAAATCATCCACCTTGTAGCGAAGTTTCGTTTGTTCACAGATATATTTAAGAGCGACCGCAAGAGGCACGTTGCGGATACGTAATTCTTTAACCCGAAGAGAACCCGGATCGCTACCGACGAGTGGAAGGCCATCCGGCGCTCCAGCTCCCGGCGCGGCATCGACACCCGCATCAGCAGCGCCTGCGGCAGCAGCGGCTGCCCGAGGGCGACGGATCACGAAATTCACGCCTTTTTTGGCGGGGTCCAACTCCATGGTGTCGAGTTCTGCAGCACGAAGCCGGAGAAAGTCGATGGCTTCTTCTACGGTGGTATCCTCAAAATCAATCCGTGGGATGACGATTGTTTGGAGCTTACGGGTGATGTATTGGACCCCGATTGTGGCCTGATCCCCGCCTAGCTTGGTGTCGATATCCACCGGGGCATCTGCAGGAACCGAAAGTTCCCATGCGGCATCCACTTGGCTAAGGAGTTCCGCACGGGTATGATCGTAAGCGGCGCGGTAATAATCAGATTTTGCGGCTGCCACGCGCTCGAGTCCGCGGCGTGCGGCCGTGTTGTAGGCATCAATGCGGAGAACGCTATTATACTCGCGCTTGGCATCGTCATATTTCCCTAAATTAAAATTACCCTCCGCCGTGTAAAGTCCGCGGCGGACTTTATCGACGTTCTGCGTATGTTCGTAGGTCAGGGCTGGATTGGTCCGGATCGGATCATCCAAGTAACCCAGTTCTCGTTTCGCATCGGCATTGTTGGTGTCCACTGCAATCACCCCTTCGAGAAGCGTGCGGGCTTCGGTATATTTGCCTACCTTGCGGTGCTGCATGGCCAGTGCGACGCTTGCGTCACTAAGATGCGCGACATAACTCTCGCGGCGATCAGAAACCATGGGAGCTGCTGGCAATTTCTGCAACGCCTGCGTGTATTTATCTACCGCCTGTTGATAGTCGCCTTTTGCATAAGCGGCACGACCTTCGTTCAGCAGTGCATCACCTTCCGTGACATTGCTCTGGCGACGGATCATTTCCCGCTGAGCAAGACCACTAAGGCCAGAGCCGCCTTCACCGGCATTCGCGATCGTAATGGTAACAGGCATGGAAGATGCCACTGCCATCAACGCGAGGGCGGTGCGACTTGAGCGATAAATTGGCGTTTTTTGCATATTGGCTGAGGTTTTTTGGCGATGTTTTCGAGGTTTGGAAAGCGATTTTTTCTGTAGATATTATTCGCCCGTCTTGGGCATGGCCCCCTTATTGATTTCGACGGTCTTTTTTTCCCCCGCAGAGGTGGTGTATTCCACGATGACGGAGATAGGAGTGACCGTTTTGGCAAGGTAGTCTTTTTTCGGATTTTCAGGAGGCAGCGCGAATGTCATGTTTTCCTCGACTTTGAATTCCTTGCCATTCAGGCCAAGCGCTTCGAGTGAGAACACTGCGGTCCTATCATATTTTGCGAATCCATTCATCAGTTCCTCATTGAGCGGTGAGGGAATTTCGTAAACCGTACCTTTTTTATTGGGACGTTGATCTTCGATTTTCACGATGGTGACCTCCTTCTCGATGCCGATCCGCTTGTTCAATTCTTTCCTAACTTCAGAACCTAGGAGCTTGAATCGGTTGGCCATTGGACCCTTTGAGAAAAAGACGGCATTCGGCCCGATCAGGCCAGCGACATCGGTTTTATTGATCGCGCCTTTAGAATCCTTATAATTGAACGGGAAACTTCCATCCGTTCCATATCCGGGGCGGAGCACCCAAGTCAAGCTTTCGTCCTTTACATACATCAACTTTGCGATGAGAGGAGGATAATCTTTCGTCTCATTTGGGTCGGTCTTAGCGGTAAATTCCTCGAGATTAGAAAATCCGTCATGATCTGGATCGCCGTTCGGGGAATCCGCATATCCGGGGTCGATGTGGTTATCGATCCACCAGGAGTTGGGAATCGGAGGATGCACGGGTGGGGTTTTCGGATTCCGCACATCGACAGGTTTCTCTGGAGCGTCTTTGGACACAAAGAGGGCAATTCCGGTAAACAGATCCACCGGGCGATCGCCGTCAAGTGCCTGGAGCCACGCATGATCACGCTTCATGGAAGCCTGAGCCATGGGGATAAGATCCGCATCCTTAACCGCAGTATTGTTATTTCCGCCACCTTTGAGGGGGGCGCTAAATGCGGCATCAACTCCCGCGTAATCGGACCAACCCCAGTAGGCGAGACCCAAGGCAGCGACAACAGCGCCTCCGAGGACGGCTTTTTCGTAATTATTTGAAAACCAGGACATGGTGGGTAATAGTCGGGTGCCGAATTATGGGAGTTTCTTGGCGGGAAGGAATTCGAGAATATCGAGGCGCACAAAGACGCGTAACTGCTCGTTTCCTAGAACTTGAGAGAGGATTCTACTAGAATCAGAGGCTTTCGGAGCAGGCGGGGCAGGCTTCGATTTATCAGTTCCTGCC